>MERZ01000339.1:5406-9401 GCA_001770785.1 Burkholderiales bacterium RIFCSPHIGHO2_12_FULL_61_11 | reverse complement strand
GGCTTTCACAATGTGTCTCCTCTGGGAAGCAGCTTCGGGATGGCCCTCGGGTCCCTGCGGCGGCTTTCTGGCCAAACTGCTGTGGGGCAGTTCGGCCCTAGCTGATGCCAGATTTCCTGGTGGGTCTGCCAACTGCCCGCTTTCAACAGCCACTTTAACGCGGCTATCAACTTTTCCTGCAGGCTTTTGGTCTGGCGGTCCTCCCGATTTGACTTTCCGGGTATTTTGGTCGGCGCGCGATTGTAGCGGCTCAGCGGCGCGCGGCAATAGAGCCAGCATGAACCGTTGGAGAATCGAGACAAACATGAGGCCCTCCCACACTTATAGTTTCAGGCCGTCAGCCTAACTCAAATCAGGCATTGCTCGAGGCCCTGAATGAAAATATCTTTGGGTAGGTCGATGCCGATAAAGACCATCTTGCTGGTTTTCATTTCGCCTTCGGCCCAAACGGGACCGAGGTCGCTGCCCATGAGTTGGTGCACGCCCTGGAAAATGACCTTGCGATCGGTCCCTTCCATGTTCAGAACGCCCTTGTAGCGCAGCATGCGCGGGCCATAAATATTCACAACTGCCCCCAAAAAATCTTCAAGCTTGGCCGGACTGAAAGGCTTATCCGAGCGGAACACAAAGCTTTTAACGTCGTCATCATGGTGATGGTGATGCGAGGGATGTTCGCAATGCTCGCCCTGCACGTGGTCATGCTCATGATGATCGTCATGGTCAGCTTCCTCGGCCTTGAGGAACTCAGGGTCAATATCGAGCTTGGCATTGAGGTTGAAGCCGCGCAGGTCAAACACCTCGGAAATCGCCACTTCGCCGAAATGCACCGCTTTTTGCGGCGCACGCGGATTCATCTGCCGCAAGCGGTCCATCAGCGACTTGACCTCGTCTTCGGCCACAAGGTCGGTCTTGCTGATGAATATCTGGTCAGCAAAACCGACTTGGCGGCGCGCTTCCTGTCGCTCATCGAGCTGGGTCTCGGCATGCTTGGCGTCCACCAGCGTCAGGATGGAGTCCAGCAGGTACTGCTCGGAAATTTCTTCGTCCATGAAAAAGGTCTGCGCCACGGGTCCGGGGTCAGCCAGGCCGGTGGTTTCAATCACCACGCGCTCAAAGTCAAGCAACCCCTTGCGCTTCTTGGCGGCCAGCAACTGCAGGGTTTCGCGCAGATCTTCTCGGATCGTGCAACAAACGCAGCCATTATTCATCTGGATAATGTTTTCGTTGGTGTCGTTGACGAGGATTTCGTTGTCGATGTTTTCTTCGCCAAACTCGTTCTCGATGACGGCAATTTTCTGGCCGTGGGCCTCGTTCAGCACACGTTGGAGCAGCGTGGTTTTGCCCGAGCCCAAAAAGCCGGTAAGGATGGTGACGGGAATCAAGCTCATGGGGTCTACCTAAAAAACAAGGGAAATACAAAAAGGCGTCGATGGAGGCCAAGCTTATTCATGTGAGGACTTTAGCGTTCGCTTCAAGCCCGTGCAGGGCCAGGGAGAGTCTGCCTATTATTTGATAGCGCTTGTCAAGCTTTTCAGCGTCCACCCGCAGCGCCGTCCATTGATATTATTTTAGTAGTCTCTGATGCCTGCCATGATTGGGTTCGAACCCTATTACAAATTGGCTAGCCGGCGGGTCTCTTGACCAAAACCAGACCCTTGAGGTATTCCCCTTCCGGGAAGGCCACCGTCATCGGATGATCGGGCGCGCCGCCCATGCGTTCGGTAATAAAAGCGTCCACGCCGGCATCCGTGCCTGCCGACGCCACAATCTTGTGGAACAGGTCGGCGCTAATGCCGCCCGAGCACGAGTAGGTGAACAGCACGCCGCCCGGCTCCAAAATGGCCAGGGCCAGCCGGTTGATGTCTTTGTAGGCGCGGGCAGCGCGCTCGGCGTGCTTGATGGTGGGCGCGAACTTGGGCGGGTCGAGCACGATGGCGTCGAAGCTTTTGCCGTCCCTTTGGTACTGGCGCAGCGAGGCGTTGACGTCGGCGTCCAGCATCGTGGTGCGGCCAGCGTCGAAGCCGTTCAGGGCCACATTGGCTTGGGCGCGCTCAAGGGCCGGGCCGGACGAGTCAATCGAGGTGACATGCCTGGCGCCACCCGACAGCGCGGCCACGGTAAAACCGCCGGTGTAGCAGTAGCAGTTCAGCACGCGCTCAAACTGCAGGCGGCGCGTAGTGGCGGCAAACTTCTGTCGGCTGTCGCGCTGGTCCAGATAGAAGCCGGTTTTGTGGCCTTCGGCGACATCCAGGCTGAGCTTCCAGTCATGTTCGGTGATGGTGATGCCGGTGCTGATGCCGGTTTCATTCGAACCGGCCAGCCAGCCGGTGGCTTCCGGCAAGCCTTCGAGCGCACGCACGCTGGTGTCGGAGCGTTCATACAGTCGCGTCAAACCGGTTTGCGCTAGCAACGCGTCAACGATCACGCTTTTCCAGCGCTCCGCGCCGCAGCTTGAAAACTGAGCCACCAGCGTGTCGGCATAGCGATCGACGACCAAGCCAGGCAAGCCATCGGATTCACCGTGAATCAGCCGCATGCCGTCACTCTTGATGTCAAACCGGCGTCTGGCGCTGATGGCCTGGGCGATACGCGCCACGAAAAAAGAAGCATCAATTCGCTGCATTTCGTTGAAGCTCCAGACCCGGGCCCGGATTTTGGAGCTGGGACTGAACGCGGCCCAGCCCAGAAACTGACCCATGTGGCTCTCAACCCGAACCGTTTCGCCCGCATCACCCCCGCCACTGGCGATGGCTCCATCAAAAATCCAGGGGTGGCGGCGCAGCAACGAGCGTTCCTTGCCGTCTCTCAGTCGAATAGTTTTCATGCCGCTATTGTCGTGGCTTGACTGCCGGCCAGACGAACGTACCGGTCGCCTTGCCGATGTCGGCTTGCGCTACGCTCGCCCAGCCCGATGATGCTATTATTTTAATAGCATTTAGCATCCGCATTTATTGGACGACAGCCACTTTTTGCTTAACTTTTTGGAACGGGGGGTCTCTTGACCGGGACTTTGCCGGGCAAGCCGCCCGACAGGGCGCGCGGATGGGCCGCGTCATAGACCTTGGCCAGGTGCTGGAAATCAAGCCGCGTGTAGATCTGCGTGCTGGTGATGCTGGCGTGGCCGAGCAACTCCTGCACCGCGCGCAAATCCCCGCTGGACTGCAGCAAATGGCTGGCAAACGAGTGGCGCAGCATGTGCGGATGCACCGGCGTTGCCAGCCCGGCCTTCAATGAACGCTGCTTCAAACGCACGCGGATGTGCTGCGGCGTGAGCCGCGTGCCACGCTGGTTGATGAAGAGCGCTTCCCCGCCAGGCTCGCCTGCCCTGGCCCAGCTGCCGCGCACGGCAAGCCAGTCTTGCAGCGATTGCAGGGCCTTGCTGCCGACTGGCACGCTGCGCCGCTTGGCGCCCTTGCCCAGCACATGCGCCTCGGCGGCGGCCATGTCCACCCAGCCGCGCGCCTGGCCGCTGGCCTGCGCATCAAGCCCCACCAGTTCGGCAATGCGCAGCCCGCAGCCGTAGAGCAGCTCGGTGATGCACTGGTCGCGCGCCTCCAGATGCGGATCGCTTTGATCGCCCACGCACTGGTAGCTGGCCAATTGAACCGCCTCGTCCACGCTCAAGGCCTTGGGCAGCGGCTTGGCCGCTTTGGGCGCACGCACATCCTGCACCGGGTTGCTGGCCACCAGGCCTT
Organism: Burkholderiales bacterium RIFCSPHIGHO2_12_FULL_61_11; assembly: GCA_001770785.1. Classification (GTDB taxonomy): domain Bacteria; phylum Pseudomonadota; class Gammaproteobacteria; order Burkholderiales; family Burkholderiaceae_C; genus Polaromonas. Next base: position 5,706 of record MERZ01000339.1, on the reverse strand, counting down.
CGCGGCCCAGCCACCGGTAAAAGCCGCGCCAGCCCGACAAAATAAGCGCAATCCCGCGGCCGCTGCGCCCGGCGCCGTGCATCTGCGCCACCCAGCGCCGCAGCTGGCTGTTGTGAACCTCGGTCAACGCCACACCGGCCAGGGCGGCATTGGCCTGCAGCTTTTGCAGGTCCAGCGTGTAAAGCTCCAGCGTGCGCTGCGCCAGCCGCTTTTCAACACGCACATGCGCCAGGTAGCGCGCCACCAGCGGATGTGGGGCCGGGACAGAGTCGGAAAATCCGGACGCAAGAAGCTGTGTCT
>MERZ01000339.1:2773-5395 GCA_001770785.1 Burkholderiales bacterium RIFCSPHIGHO2_12_FULL_61_11 | reverse complement strand
CAGCTCGCCCAGGCGCTCAAGGAAGTCGGTGCCCATGCCGCTTTGAAAACGCTCGGGATCGGGCGAAGCCAGCACCAGCAGGCCCACCACCTGCGCCTCGGGAGCCGCGCGCAAGGGAATCAGCGCCAGCGACAGCGCCAGCGCCGGCTCAGGCAGCCAGCTGACGGCTTCAAAGCCTGAATTGACACCGCAGTAAGGCGTGGTCAATGAGGTCGCAAAGATCTGCGCATCGCTACTGACACCCGTGGCAAAACGCTCGTCAGAGAAAATGCCATTGACACGCCAGACCTTGATGGCGGCTTGCGGAACCTGGAACTCGGCGGTGATTCCTTGCACGATCGCGTCAGGCAAGTCGCGCGCTTGCACCGTCTGCAGCAGCTTGCGGGTCCAGCGCTGCATCTTGTCAGCGATCGCCACGTTGTCCTGCCCGTGCCGGATCATCTCGACCACCCGGGTTTCCAGCCCCTTGATTTTCTCGCGCAACATGCCCGCTTGGCGCTCCTGCAGGCTGACCGCGCGGCTGCCGTGGCCACTGGAAAGCTGCACCGAAGCCAGCAGTTCAGCGTGACGCTCGAAGAAGTCGGGCGTGTTGACCAGAAAGTCGGCGATATCGTCTTCGGTGATGGGGGGTTCGGTGAGGTTCATGTCGGCATTGTCGCCAGTTTCGAGGCTTGCGCAAAGGCCTGGGGTTCATGGCGCTTCAGCCGTTGTTCGGAACACGCGAGGTCAAAGCGCGTCGGGCACTTCGATTTCCGAGGTAAACACCGTGGTGGCCGGACCCGTCAGCAGAACCGGGGCGTCAAGCTGACCCGGCCATTCAATCGTCAGCGTGCCGCCGCGCATGATCACATCGACGCGCGCATCCAGCAGGCCCCAGCGTCTGCCCGCCACCACCGCCGCACAGGCGCCGGTGCCGCAGGCCAGCGTTTCACCGGTGCCCCGCTCGTAGACCCGAAGGCGGATCTGGTTGCGCGAGACGACCTGCATGAAACCCGCGTTCACGCGGCGGGGAAAGCGCGCGTGGTTTTCAATCAGCGGGCCGGTCTGCAGCACCGGTGCGCTGTCCGCATCGTCCACCAGTTGCACCGCGTGGGGATTTCCCATCGACAATGCCGCTATTAAAACAGGAGCTGCTTGCGGCTGTCCTTCAAAAGTTAGAGACCATTTTTGCCAGGAGCCCGCAGTTTGCGGCGTCAAGCCGGTGGCGTCGAAGGGAATGCGATCCAGCTCGAAAACCGGCGCGCCCATATTGACCGTCACGCGGCCATCGGCCTGCATCCGCGGCTCGATCACGCCGCTCAGGGTTTTGACACGCACCGCGTCTTTGGTGGTGAGGCCCTGCTCGCGCACAAAGCGCACAAAGCAGCGCGCGCCATTGCCGCACTGCTCGACTTCACCGCCGTCGGCGTTGTGAATCACATATTCAAAGTCGATGCCTGCCCCGGGTGAAGGCCGCACCGAAAGAACCTGGTCAGCGCCCACGCCAAAATGCCGGTCCGCCAGAAAACGGTACTGCGCAGGGCTGAGGTTCAGCCGTTCACGGGTTTCGTCGAGCATCACAAAATCGTTGCCCGCGCCGTGCATTTTTGTAAAACGGATTCGCATGGGGGGATTATCTGTGGTGTGGGGAGGTGCAGTTGAATGCTGGAAGCAAAGGCTTGCAGCAAAAGCCATAATTGCCCATGCCTAGACTTTCCCAACTCCTCTATCCCCAGCGCGAACCCACCGCCACACACTTCGCCGCCACGGTGCTGTTGCTGCGCGACACGGCGCCAGGCCTTGAGGTGCTGATGACCAGGCGCTCCGCGGCGGCCAGCTTTCTCCCCGGGGCCTATGTCTTCCCGGGCGGCGGCATCGATGCCGCAGACGCGCTGACCCACGGAAACGCCACGCGGCGCGCCAGCCAGAGCGACCTTCACCTGACGCAGGCCATCGCCGCCATCCGTGAAAGCTTTGAGGAACTCGGCGTGCTGCTGGCGCGCCACGCCCACGGCGGCTATGCCACGACCGAGGACATCGCGGCGCTGGACCGCAAGGCCCCGTTTGCAGCGCAGTGCCGCGAACGCGGCCTCACGCTGGCAGGTGACCAGGTGTTCGTGCTGGCCCGTTGGGAGGCCAGCCGTGATGTGCCGCGCCGCTTCGACGTTCCTTTTTTGGTGGCCCGCATGCCCGAAGGGCAAAGCCCAGTGGCCGACGAAGCCGAGCAGTTTGATCCGGAATGGGTGCGCCCGTCCGAGGCACTGGCGCGGCACGAGGCTGGCGGCTTTTCGATGATCTTCCCGACCTTGCGCACGCTGGAGCGGCTGCAGCATTACCCCGACGTCGATGCGGTGCTGCAGGCCTGCGCATTGTCCGAAGAGCCACTATGGACATCCTGCCCGCGAGCTGGCATGCTGGCCGGCCAGCTCACGCGCTTCATGGAACACGAAGCGGCTTTCGGCGAACTGGCGCTGACCTGCCCCGACGGACAAGTCCTGCATCCGCTTGACTGGCAAAGCACGCAGCCTGTTGCTCTCCTGAAAAACGTCAGACGCCTGACCGCCCCCAACCCCGGCATGATGACCGGGCCAGGCACCAACAGCTACTTGGTGGGTGATGCGGACAGCGGCTACATTGTGATTG
>MERZ01000339.1:0-2728 GCA_001770785.1 Burkholderiales bacterium RIFCSPHIGHO2_12_FULL_61_11 | reverse complement strand
TCTGGGCCTGGCCTCGGCCGCCACCGCGCGTCCCGATGCGCAGTTCACACCAGATCGGTCGCTATTGAATCAGGAACTCCTCACGCTTACGGGTATTGGACAACAGCACACTTTAAAGGTCATTTTTACGCCCGGCCATGCGGCCAATCACCTGTGTCTGGTTCTGCTCGAAGACGGCCTGCTGTTTTCGGGCGACCACATCCTGAACGGCAGCACCACCGTGGTCAATCCGCCCGACGGCGAGATGACGGCTTACCTCGACTCGCTCGACGCCTTGAGCGCAGCCTGCGACGCGCATCAGATCGACTTCATCCTGCCTGCCCATGGCCATGTGCTGGGCGCGGCCAGACAGGCGATTGCGCAACTCAAGACGCACCGCCTGATGCGCGAAGCCAAGGTGGTAGCGGCCATGAAAGCTCAACCCGAAGGCACGATGAACGACTGGCTGGCACGCGTCTATGACGACACCGACCCGCGGCTGTGGCCGGTGGCGATGCGCTCGCTGCAGGCCCATGTGGACCGGATCGTGGCCCTGCAAAACATAGACCGGGCAGCATGACCGAGGGGGTAAACCTGCAAGTTGCACGGACCATATACTTTTTTGCTTATGCTTGCAAAGCCCTGGCCGTCACGACCCCGCATTCATTTCAACTTCAGCGAGCCTCTTTATGTCTTCCATCACGACGCGTCATCTCCTTCAAACGGCCTGCACCCTGCTGGTCGGCCTTGGGAGGAGGCGCTAAGAAAAGTGTGAAGTTTGCCGATAAGCCGGATTCTGTGCGCCGGGCTTCCTTGCCCGAAAGCAAGTTGGCCCGGTGTGACCGCCATTAATCTGGGCCGGGGGTCGCCCACCCGGCTCAATGCTACCTACCCGCACACTCCGGGGGCCCCGTCAACGTGTGCCTACTTGGTATTGCTGCGCGTAGAGATTGCCCGTTTCACCCGAACTGAATCGGCTCGTCTCTGTTGCTCTAATCCTCACCTCACGGTGGAGAGGTGTTACCTCCTACGCTGCCCTGTGCAGTCCGGACGTTCCTCCAGTGCCTGGTTTCCCAGATTGCACCAGCGGCGGTCTGGCAAACTTCACGTTTTTATTATCGCATTGCGCCACAATGCGTTCATCACGCCCTTTAATCAACAAGGAGACCCCCATGAAAGCCGACAACATCCTGCAGACCATAGGCAACACGCCGCACATCCGCATCAATCGCCTGTTTGGTCCCCAAGCCCAGGTGTGGATCAAGTCCGAGCGCGCCAACCCGGGCGGCTCGATCAAGGACCGCATTGCGCTGGCCATGGTGGAGGCGGCCGAGAAGTCCGGTGACCTCAAGCCGGGCGGCACCATCATTGAGCCGACCTCGGGCAACACCGGCATTGGTCTGGCCATGGTGGCGGCCGTCAAGGGCTACAAGCTGGTGCTGGTGATGCCCGACAGCATGTCGGTGGAGCGCCGCCGCCTGATGCTGGCCTACGGTGCCAGCTTTGATTTGACGCCGCGTGAAAAAGGCATGAAGGGTTCCATTGCCCGGGCGCATGAGTTGGTCGCCGCAACGACCGGCGCGTGGATGCCGCAGCAGTTCGAAAACCCGGCCAACGTTGACATCCACGCCAGCACCACGGCGCAGGAAATCCTGGCCGACTTTCCAATGGGGCTTGATGTTTTGATTACCGGCGTGGGCACCGGCGGCCACCTGACAGGCTGCGCCCGGGTGCTCAAGGCCGCCTGGCCGCAGCTCGAGGTATTTGCCGTCGAACCGGTGGCTTCGCCCGTCATTTCGGGCGGTGCCCCCGGCCCGCACCCGATCCAGGGCATAGGCGCGGGCTTCATTCCGAAAAACCTCGATACCCGCCTGCTCGACGGCGTGATCCAGGTCGACGCCGAGCCGGCCCGCGAAATGGCACGCCGCTGCGCCCGCGAAGAGGGCATTCTGGTGGGCATCTCCTCGGGCGCCACGCTGGCCGCCATTGCCCAAAAACTGCCGGAGCTGCCCGCCGGCGCACGCGTTCTGGGCTTCAACTACGACACCGGCGAGCGTTACCTGTCGGTGGAAGGCCTCTTCCCGGCCTGAGTCGCCCATGACCCGACCCGCCGTTGCGCCGGAAACGCGGCGGCTGGCCGTCCATCCGCCCTTATCATTGGCAGCTTCTGCTTGATAACCACAAGCCCTGCCGAGACGACCATGCTGCGACTGACTGAAATCAAACTTCCGCTTGAGCACGCTGAAAACGCGTTGCAGGGCGCCATCCTCCAGACACTGCACATCACGCCCGCCGACCTGGTGGGTTTCACGATTTTCAAGCGCAGTTTTGACGCCCGTAAAGCCGTCCTGATGCAGGTCTACATCGTCGATGTGGCGCTGGCCAGCGCCGGGCTTGAAGCCGCGCTGCTGCAGCGCCATGCCGCGAACCCGCACATTGCGCCCACGCCCGACATGAGCTACCACACGGTGGCGCAAGCACCGGCCAGGCTGCCGCTGCGACCGGTGGTGGTGGGCTTCGGCCCCTGCGGCATTTTTGCGGCACTGCTGCTGGCGCAAATGGGCTTCAAGCCGATCGTGCTGGAGCGCGGCAAAACCGTGCGCCAGCGCACCCGGGATACCTGGGGCCTGTGGCGCAAGGGCGTGCTCAACCCCGAGTCCAACGTGCAGTTTGGCGAAGGCGGCGCGGGCACCTTCTCGGACGGCAAGCTGTACAGCCAGATCAAGGACCCGCGCCATCTGGGGCGCAA
>MERZ01000338.1 GCA_001770785.1 Burkholderiales bacterium RIFCSPHIGHO2_12_FULL_61_11 | reverse complement strand
ACTGCCTGAGCGCCGCGGTCAGCGCATCCAGCACTTCAGACGCCAGATTCCAGCAATGCCAGTACAACTGAATAGGCAGCGTGTGGCTGGGTGCAACATTGACGAGCAGCCCCTGGTCCAGCAAGCCCTGCACGAGCAGGCGCGGCACCACGCTGACACCCCAGCCCGCCAGCACGGCGCGCACCTGACCTTCCGAAGAGGGCACAAACAACTGGTTGATCGTGACCTTGTTGAGCCCGAAGGCTTTGCCGACAAACTCGCTTTGCATGTCGTCCTTGCGGTTGAAGGCGACAAACGGCACATCGCGGAAATTATGGGCGCTCAGCAGCGGCGCCGACTCACTGTGGCTGGCCAGGCGTTGCCGGGCAAACGCCGGTGCGGCCACGGCCACATAGTCCATGGCGCCCAGTTCCACCACCTTGCAGCCGCGCAAGGCCTGCTTGAGCGTGGTGACACAGCCCAGCACCTGGCCCTCACGCAGCCATCCGTGGGTGAAATCCTGGTCGTCGGTAATGATTTCCATGGGCAGGCCCTGCTGCGCCAATTCCGTCAGCGCCTGCAGGGCCCAGGTGGCAATGCTGTCGGCGTTGATGGCAATCGAAATGCGCCCTTCCTCGCGCGCGCCGCGCAGCGAGCTGGGGGCCAGCTCTTTCAGGTCGCGCTCCAGATCGGCGCGCAGCAGGCGCAGCATCTTGGTGTGCTTGAGCAATAGTTGACCCGCGGAAGTGGCTTTCAGCGGCCGGCTGCGCACAATCAGCACGGTGCCCACCTGGGCCTCAAGCGCGCGCAGCCGTTGCGACACCGCCGACTGGGTGATCGACAGGCGCTGGGCGGCGCGCTCGAAGCCCCCTTCTTCCACAATGGCGGCCAGACATTCAAGTGCGTCGGGGTCAAAAGTACTCATTGAGGATTTTTTTTATTAGATTTTCTGATATTTCTTCAAATAGTTTAATTTATCTGTTGGTGAAAGCGACCTCTAGAAGAAATCGCCATGAAAGTTGTTGTTATAGGGGCCGGCATTATTGACGTGAGCACGGCCTGGCATCTGCTTGAGCCCGGCCACGAGGTCACGGCGATGGACCGGTGCTAATCTGAGCCGACCGCCAGTGGCGGGCGGCAGGCCCTTCTCCTCCACGCAATCGCCAAATAAGGCGTATTCTGTGCTGCACTGCAGCATTTTCTGCGCAATGGAGTTTTCTTTGGTTATTTCGATACGCGAATTTTTCAAGGCATTGAGCCTTACTCGCCTTGACCGCATGAGAGATGCGATGCGGCGATTCCGGCGTGCGCTCGGACTGGCTGGCACGCCGGCCCCGCCCGCAGCGCCAGCACCAGCACCAACACCAGCACGGAAGCAGGAAACGCCGGTTGACGTGGCCGTCCAGCCGCAGCCGGCTTTCCCGGCACTAGCAGCCCGGCCCGGCAGTTTTACCGAGCACGACTTCAAGTTTGCCGGCGAGTGCTATGCCTTCCGGCTCTACATTCCCGGCACTGGCAATACCGACCCACCCTCAATAGCGCCTTTGCCGCTGCTCGTGTTGCTGCATGGCTGCAAGCAGGACGCCGCTGACTTCGCGCGAGGCACGGCCATGAACGAGCTGGCAGAACAAGAAAAATGCATCGTCCTTTACCCCGAGCAGCTGTCCAAATCGAACAGCCTGCGCTGCTGGAACTGGTTTGAGCCCGGCCATCAGGAACGCCAAACCGGCGAGCCCGGCATGATTGCCGCGCTGACACGCCAGATGATCGAGTTCCACAACGCCGACCCGGCACGGGTCTATATCGCCGGGCTCTCGGCCGGTGGAGCGATGGCCGCGCTGGTGGCGCAGCTCCACCCGGGGTTATTTGCTGCGGTCGGCGTGCACTCGGGAATCCCGACCGGCTCCGCCAGCAACGTGGTGTCAGCGTTCAGCGCCATGCGCCGGGGCGCTCGCCGCTCCACGCTTGCGCAGGAGCAGGACGGCGTGATGCCGACCATTGTTTTCCACGGCAGCGCCGACAAGACGGTGCACCCGGACAATGGCGCGCAGATCGTGAATGCCGCGCTTGTGGCCTGGGACGCTTGCGGCCTGGCCCTGGAAAAAATACAGCGCACCGAGGACGCTGTGGCCGAAACGGATGGCGCAACGGGGAATCGAAGCGCCGTTCGAACCACTTACAGTGCCGCGGACGGAAAGTCTTACATTGAACACTGGGCCGTCGGCTCAGGGCCGCATGCCTGGTCAGGCGGCGACGCGGCAGGCTCATTCACCGATCCGCAAGGCCCCGACGCGTCGCAGGCGATGCTCGCGTTTTTTCTCCAGCATCGCAAGTAAAAAACTGTCACGGCGCATCCAGCGCAGCAGAGCCGGCCACATCTGGCGCATTTCGACGTCCAGCGGAGTGCGGGTTTAACCGGACTTCCACCCCCACCGGGGCCAATGCCTTCCTGCGCGACATGGGGCCGCTTTCAAAGCTTGAGTTAAATTACCCTGCTATGTTGACCCCCGCCCCCATTCGCAAAGCCAGCAGCCCCAGCTTTTCCCAGCGGGAATTCCGCTCCGCACTGGCCATGTTTGCCACCGGGGTCACCATCGTCACGGCGCGCACGCCGGCTGGCGACCTGGTCGGCCTGACCGCCAACTCCTTTAACTCGGTGTCGCTCAATCCGCCGCTGGTGCTCTGGAGCCTGTCGCAAGCGGCCGGTTCGATGGCGGCGCTGAGCACCGGCTCACACTACGCCATCAACATTCTTGCCGCTGACCAGAAAGCGCTGGCGGAACGCTTTGCCAGCAAGCGCGAAGACCGCTGGATGGATGTGCTGTTCACCGAAGGCGCCAGCGGCTCGCCCCTGCTGAGCGGCGCGGCCGCCACCTTTGAATGCTTTAACCGCAGCCGTTATGAAGAGGGTGACCATGTGATTTTTGTCGGCGAGGTGGAGCGCTGCAGCCACCGCGCCGGTGCCGCGCCATTGCTGTTTCACGGCGGCAAGTTCTACACCGAACATCTTTTGTGATGCCGCCGCTCGTCGCCACGCGCAAGGCTCACCTCGACAGCTTCGCGATGGCCCTGCTGCTTGGCTGCTGCCTGTTCTGGGGCCTGCAGCAGGTGCTGATCAAGGCCACGATTGTCGAAATACCGCCGATGTTCCAGGCCTCGCTGCGCCTGGCAGGGGCCACGGCTTTGCTGTGGCTGTGGTGCCAGTGGCGCGGCATTGCGCTGTTCCGCCAGGACGGCTCATGGCGGGCGGGTTTGCTCGCGGGCGCGCTGTTCGGCGCGGAGTTCGCCTGCATTTACCTCGGCCTGCAGTACACCGCGGCCTCGCGGCTGACGGTGTTCTTGTACACCTCGCCGTTCTGGGTTGCGCTGCTGGTGCCTTTGTGGGTCACCTCGGAAAGGCTGCGCGGCCTGCAGTGGCTAGGGCTGCTGGGGGCTTTCGTGGCGGTGGTGTTTGCGTTGCGTGAAGGTTTCACGGGCGGCCCGGCCGCCACCGCGCGCGGCGATTTGCTGGGGCTGCTTGGCGGCCTGCTGTGGGGGCTCACCACGGTGGTGATTCGGGTCTCCAGCCTGAGCAGAATATCCGCCGAAAAGCTGCTGTTTTATCAGCTTGCCGTCAGTGCGCTGGCGTTTCCGGCACTGTCCCTGGGCTTGGGAGAAGTCTGGGTCTGGCAGTTCAGCGCCTTTGCCATCACGTCGCTGCTGCTGCAGACGGTGATCGGGGCCTTTGCCAGCTATCTGGCCTGGATGTGGATGCTCGGGCATTACCCGGCCACCAAGATTTCGGTCTTCGTATTTTTCACGCCGCTGTTTGCCCTGCTGTTTGGCGCACTGTGGCTGCACGAAAGCGTGACGCCCAGCCTGCTGGCCGCGC
>MERZ01000337.1:417-19127 GCA_001770785.1 Burkholderiales bacterium RIFCSPHIGHO2_12_FULL_61_11 | reverse complement strand
TATGACGCTGCCGTGAAAGCTTTGGTGTTTGGTGCCGACAGCGAGCCCGTCAAGGCGGGACGTGTTGCTACCGTGCAAGGCCTTGGCGGCACCGGTGCCTTGAAAGTGGGGGCCGATTTCCTCAAGCGCTTGAATCCCGGCGCCAAAGTGCTGATCAGCGACCCAAGCTGGGAAAACCACCGCGCGCTGTTCACCAATGCCGGTTTCACCGTTGAAAACTACGCGTATTACGACGCGGCCAGCCGGGGCATCAACTTCGCTGGCATGCTGGCAGCGCTGAACGCTGCGCCTGCCGGCACTATCGTGGTGCTGCACGCCTGCTGCCACAACCCAACCGGCTACGACATCACCGCTGCGCAATGGGATCAGGTGATCGCGGCGGTCAAAGCCAAAAATCTGGTTCCGTTCCTCGACATGGCTTACCAGGGCTTTGGCCACGGCATTACCGAAGATGGAGCCGTCATCGGCAAGTTCGCAGCAGCTGGCCTCAACTTTTTGGTTTCAACTTCTTTCTCCAAGAGCTTCAGCCTGTACGGCGAGCGCGTCGGTGCCCTGAGCGTGGTGTGCACCACCAGGGAGGAAGCCGATCGTGTGCTGAGTCAGCTCAAGATCGTGATCCGCACCAACTACAGCAACCCGCCGATTCATGGCGGCACCATCGTCGCCACAGTGCTCAATAGCCCCGAACTGCGCGCCTTGTGGGAAAAAGAACTGGCTGGGATGCGCGTGCGCATCAAGGCCACGCGGCAAGAGCTCGTGGGCGGTCTCAAGGCGGCGGGTGTCAAAGAGGACATGAGCTTCATCACCAGCCAGATCGGCATGTTCAGCTACTCCGGCCTGAGCAAGGACCAGATGGTACGCCTGCGCAATGAGTTTGGCGTCTATGGCACTGACGCGGGACGCATATGCGTGGCTGCGATCAACAGCAAGAACATCGACTACGTCAGCGCATCGATTGCCAAGGTCTTGTCAGTTCTGCCAGGACACGCCCAACCCTGAAAAAGCCGCTCTTGAGCGGCTTTTTTACGTAAAACAAGCCTTTATCCCAATAAGGATGGGTAATAAGCAGCTGTTAATTTTAAAGCGTTATCCCCAAACCACCGAGCGCATTGAAATCGACCCAGCCTGAAAGCTGGTGTTGAAAAACCGCAGCGGCTCCCGGCCATCGACCGCGCCAGCCGCATACAGCAACGGTAAATAATGATCATGGGTGGGATGCGCCATTTTGGCCACCTGCCCCAGCTTCTGGAAATTTTGCAGGGCATCCAGGTTGCCCTGTTGCACGTAGCCGCCAATGGTCTGGTCAAACTCCAGCGCCCAGTCATAAGCCTGGCTACCGCTTGCGCCGCGCTGCATCTGGCGCAGGTTGTGCACAATATTGCCGCTGCCCACAATCAGCACACCCCGATCGCGCAAAGCCTTGAGTTGCTTTGCCAGGGCGTAATGCTCTTCAGGCGCACGGCCATAGTCCATGCTGAGCTGGATCACCGGAATATTCGCCTCGGGAAACATGGGTTTGAGCACCGACCAGGCGCCGTGATCCAGGCCCCATTCGCCCTTGTCCAGCCCCAACGGCTTGGCGCCTCTTTGCCTGATCCACTGGCTTATCGCCAGCGCCGCGGCGGCGTCGCCGGGTGCGGGATACTGTTGGTCAAACAGCTCCTGCGGGAAACCACCGAAGTCATGGATGGTTTTTGGCTGGTCCATGCCGGTAAGCCACCAGCCTTCAGTGAGCCAATGCGCGGAAATGCATAAAATCAACCGCGGTGGTGGAAATTTGGAGCCAAATTCGGCACCCAGCGCCTGCCAGCTACGCCGATATTCGTTGTCGCCAATCGCGTTCAAGGGGCTGCCGTGACCGAGAAACAGCACCGGCATTCGCTCCGATATTTTGAGAGCTACCAGCCGATCAAGCGCGCTGGCGTCGGTAGTGGAAAGCATGTTTTTTTCCTGAAATGGGATAGTGCAGTGTGTTTTGTTCGGGATCAGTGGCAGCTTTAGGTTGAACCTGGAGTCACGCGCTACTTTGCACAAAAACCACGGCCTTCGCGTTCCACCAGAACCGATGATGCTTGGCTGTCAATCCTGCAGCGTTTGTAACATTAAATCAGCGTGAAAACTCCCATTAAATTGGCACTTTCATCCTACAGGCGACACGAGCAAAACTTGTTATGCTGCACTGCAACATATTATAATATGTTAATATTTTATGAAGGTTTCAGTCCCCATGTTATACAAAGCCTATGAAACCCATCGCAGATTGATGGAGCCGTTCGTTGATTTTGCAGAGGCGGCTGCAAAACTTTACAGTAACCCCTTGTCGCCAGTCGGGCAAGGCCCGTTAGCCCAGCGCGTGGCTGCCAGCTACAGCCTGATTTACCGCTTGGGAAAGGACTACGAGAAGCCGGCCTTTGACCTCCAGACGGTCGATATGGACGGCGTCAGCATCGCGATTCACGAGCGGGTCGAAATTGACAAGCCTTTCTGCGAGTTGCGCCGTTTCAAGCGCCTCACGGACGACCCGGCCACGCTGACCAAGCTCAAGGACCAGCCGGCTGTGCTGATCGTGGCGCCTTTGTCGGGCCACTACGCCACCTTGCTGCGCGACACCGTCAATACCATGCTGAAAGACCACAAGGTTTACATTACCGACTGGAAAAATGCCCGAACCGTGCCCCTTTCCGAAGGCGCCTTCCCGCTCGACGAATACGTCAACTACATGCAGGAATTCATTCGCCATCTGCAGATCAAGTATGGCAATTGCCACGTCATCAGCGTGTGCCAGCCCACCGTGCCGGTGTTTGCCGCCATTTCACTGATGGCCTCACGCGGGGAAACCACACCACGGTCCATGATCATGATGGGCGGCCCGATCGATGCGCGCTTGTCTCCGACGGCCGTCAACAACCTGGCCATGAACAAGAGCTACGAGTGGTTTGAAAACAATGTAATCTACCGGGTGCCGAGCAGCTTTCCAGGTGCAGGACGGCGCGTCTATCCCGGCTTTTTGCAGCATACCGGCTTTGTGGCCATGAACCCCAACCGTCATGCCACCAGCCACTACGACTACTTCAAGGACCTGATCAAGGGCGATGGCGACGCGACCGAGGCGCACCGCAAGTTTTACGACGAATACAACGCCGTGCTCGACATGGATGCTGAATATTACCTTGACACCATCAAAACCGTGTTTCAAGAGTTCAAGCTCGTCAATGGAACTTGGGACGTGATCTCTGCCAAGGGCAAGTCCGAACGCGTGACGCCAAGCGACATCAAGACCACCGCCGTCATGACGGTGGAGGGCGAGCTCGACGACATTTCAGGCGCTGGTCAAACCCAGGCGGCGCTCGCCATGTGCAGCGGCGTGCCAGATGCGCGGAAGAAGCACCTGGAAGCCAAGGGCGCCGGCCATTACGGCATTTTCAGCGGGCGCCGCTGGCGCGAGATAGTCTATCCGGCCGTCAAAACTTTTATTGTTGAGCATAATGAAGCCCCAGCCCAGGCACATCAAGCCAAGCCAGCTATTGAAAAGGTAGCAGAACCCGCTCCCCTTGTCGTGGCGAAGCCGGAAGTCAAGAGGATCGTCAAACTGCAAAGCAAACCGGATCTTGCGCCGCCAGTCAGGCCAAAAGCCAAGCAGGTAGCAAAGGCGGCGAAGAAGCCCAGCGCGCAGCCCACCAGCAAGTCGGCAAAAAAAACCACGCGCAGCAAGTGATTTGACTGGGCAGCGAGGCTCACATGAGGCTGGCCCGGTGGGACAATAGACGGGTGAACTCGCCCGCCAAAAACACCCTTTTTGACCGCATCCATGCAGCGCTGCCACAAACCCAGTGCACCCGCTGCGGCTATCCCGACTGCGCGGCTTACGCGCAATCAATCACCTCAGGCAACGCTGCCATCAACCAGTGCCCGCCTGGCGGAGCGGAGGGCGTGCAGCGTCTTGCGGCCATTACCGGACTGCCCGCCCTGCCCCTGAACCCCGCCAACGGCGCCGAGGGTCCGCGGGCGGTGGCCATCATCGACGAAACCTGGTGCATTGGCTGCACGCTGTGCCTCAAGGTCTGCCCGACCGATGCAATCCTGGGCAGCAACAAGACGATGCACACCGTGATCGAGTCATACTGCACGGGTTGTGAGTTGTGCCTGCCGGTGTGCCCGGTCGACTGCATCAGCCTGGAAAATGTCATCGGAGAGAACACCGGTTGGGCCGCCTGGTCGCAGGAGTTGGCGGATCTGGCGCGTGCTCGCTATGCGTTCCATGGAACCAAAGCAAGGCGGGAAAAGATTGAAAACGATGAAAGCCTTGAAATAAGGGCAATAGAGAAGCCAGCCAATCTCCCCGCTCAATCATTGCACACGGATCCGGCACTGCTGGAGAAAAAGCACGCCGTTATCGAAGCGGCCCTGGCGCGAGCTCGGGCGCAACGCGCTGCGCAGTCACCCGATACGCCCACACCCGGGAAAACACGGTAGCACGGCAGATCCCGCAGGCCTCATGCGAGTGCGTCGTTCACCTGATCGTTAAACTCCGCCAAACTGACGGCGTTGCTGATCTCGCGCGGTAGCGCGTCACGGACCGAGAACACACCCAGAATCTTGGCGCCCTCAGCGACGATGGGCAAATGCCGAAAACCACGTTCGATCATCACGAGAACCGCGTCGGACACCAGCGTTTCCGGTGCGACGCAATAGGGGTTGCGCGTCATGATTTCCGAGACCTGGGTTTTTTCGGGGTCGAGCGCTTTGGCCAGCACCCGCGTCATCAGGTCGCGCTCGGTGACGATGCCCTGCAAGCTTGCTGGCGGGTCAACGATCAGCACACTGCCGCAATTGGCACGGGTCATGATGCAGGCAGCATCCCGGACACTGGCGTGCGAGCCCACGCTGACGACGTGCTTTTGCGACATGGATTGGAAAACGGTGCGTTCCGGCATGATGGCGCCCCTTTCAATTGACAATATGAATCCTGCTATCTTGCCTTGGCGGGCAGGCTAACGCAAGGCTGCGTTGATTTTTTCAAGCTCTCTGGCACCGGGGCAAAGCTGCGCCCCGGACAGCGTGTTGAGCGGCTTGTCGCTGGTGTTCAGTGCCGTATGCAGATCGGTCGCCAGCGGATCGAGGTAAAGGAGGCCGGTGACGATCTCGCCGCGTGCCTGATGCGCCTGCATGTAGCTCATGGCAGCGTAGCGGTCGGTGGGATCGTAATCCGGGTGCAGCTTGCGCAGGCGCAGCAGGGAGCCGTCGTGCTGCTGCACTTCAACCACCTCGCCAGGGGCGTAGTCCGTGGTGATCTCACTGTGTGGCGCGATGAAATCGATGCGGCTCACCGCCTCATCATGCTGGCGCACGTAGTCGTAACTCTTGGTGCTGCCGCCGTGGTTATTGAATGTCACGCAAGGGCTGATGACGTCGATGAACGCGGCACCCCCATGCGCCATGGCCCCCTTGATGAGCGGCACCAGTTGCGCCTTGTCGCCGGAGAAGCTGCGGCCCACGTAGGTGGCACCCAACTGCAGGGCCAAGCCGACCAGATCGACCGGGCTGTCGTTGTTGATGACGCCCTTCTTGCTCTTGGAACCGCGATCAGCGGTGGCGGAAAACTGGCCCTTGGTCAGGCCATAGACACCGTTGTTTTCCACAATATAGGCCATGCACACACCGCGTCGCATGGCGTGGGCAAACTGGCCCAGACCAATCGATGCGGAGTCACCATCGCCCGAAACACCTAGATACAGCAGGTCACGATTCGCCAGGTTGGCGCCGGTCAGCACCGAGGGCATGCGGCCATGCACGGTATTGAAGCCGTGCGAGGCACCCAGAAAATAGGTCGGCGTCTTGGAACTGCAGCCAATGCCCGAGAGCTTGGCAACGCGGTGCGGCTCGATGTCCAGTTCCCAGCAGGCCTGAATGATGGCCGCGGAAATGGAGTCATGCCCGCACCCGGCGCACAGCGTGGAAACGGCACCTTCATAGTCACGACGGGTGTAGCCGACCTTGTTGGTGGTCAGCGTGGGATGGTGCAGTCGAGGTTTGGCGATGTAGGTCATGCGAGTTCCTTGTGCCGGGGCAGATCAACCGGTTGCAGGACCACCGGATGGATGCTTTGGCGAATGCTGCGTGAGATGAAGCGCGCGGTAATTGGCGTGCCGTCATAGTGCAGTACACGCACCAGCCGGGCGGGGTCAATTTCCAGCTCATTGATCAATAGCGAGCGCATCTGCGCATCGCGATTTTGCTCCACCACGAACACCTTGTCATGCCCGGCGATGAAGTGGCTCACAGACTCGGGGAACGGGAACGCCAGCAGTCGCAGCGCATCCACATGCACGCCTTCTTGTTCCAGCACGTCCAGCGCCTCGCGCATGGCCGGGCTGGTGGAGCCGAAGTAAATCACACCCCAGGAGGTTTTTTGAGCGGCGTTGCGCAACACCGGTTGCGGCACCAGATCGGCAGCGGTCTTGAACTTTTTGATCAGCCGCTCCATGTTGTAAATGTAGTCCGGACCGCGCTCGGAGTAGCGGGCGTAGGCGTCTTTGGTGGTGCCACGGGTGAAAAAGCTGCCCTTGCTGGGATGGGTGCCGGGCAGCGTGCGCCACGGAATACCGTCACCATCCACATCCTTGTAGCGCCCGAAGTCCTTGCCAGCTTCGAGCTCGGCCGCCGTCATGACCTTGCCGCGGTCGTAGTCGCGGGCGTCATCCCACACAAAAGGCTTGCACAGCCGATGATTCATGCCGATGTCCAGATCTGTCATTAAAAAGATCGGCGTTTGCAGGCGATCGGCAAGGTCCAGCGCCGCTGCAGCGTGGTCAAAACACTCATGCGGGTCTTGCGGAAACAGCATCACATGCTTGGTGTCGCCGTGCGAAGCGTAGGCGCAGGAGAGCAGATCGGCCTGCTGCGTGCGGGTTGGCAAGCCGGTGGAGGGACCACCGCGCTGCACGTTAACGATGGTCACCGGAATCTCGGCAAAGTAGGCCAGGCCGATGAACTCTGTCATCAGCGATACGCCGGGGCCGGAGGTTGCGGTAAAGGCTCGCGCGCCGTTCCAGCCAGCGCCCACCACCATGCCGATGGAGGCCAGCTCGTCTTCAGCTTGCACGATGGCGTAGTTATGTCGGCCGGTTGTGGGGTCCGTGCGATAGATGTCGCAATATTTCTGGAACGACTCGGGCACCGAGGACGATGGCGTGATGGGATACCAGGCCGCCACGGTCGCCCCACCGTAAATGCAGCCCAGCGCGATGGCACTGTTGCCATCGGTAAAAATCTGATCGCCCACCCTGTCAGACCTGCGCACGCGAATGCCCAACGGGGCATCGAGATGCTCTTTCACATAGTCTCGCCCCAGGTGCAAGGCCTGAATATTGGAGTCCAGCAGCCGCTCCTTGCCCTTGAACTGCTCGGCAAAGAGCTTTTCAAAGACATCGGCATCCACATCAAGCAGCACGGACAGGGCACCGATGTAGATGATGTTTTTGAACAACTGGCGTTGCCGGGGGTCAGAATACGCGGCATTGGCGATTTCGGTGAGGGGTACGCCAATGACCTGGACATCGTCGCGAAATTTGGAGGGTGGCATGGGACGCGTGCTGTCGTAGAACAGGTAGCCGCCGGGCTCGATTTCGGCCACGTCCGCATCCCAGGTCTGCGGATTCATGGCCACCATCATGTCCACGCCACCACGTCGGCCGTGGTAACCTTTTTCGCAAACGCGCGCCTCATACCAGGTGGGCATGCCCTGAATGTTGCTGGGGAAAATATTGCGCGGGCTCACCGGCACCCCCATGCGCAACACGGCCTTGGTAAACAGTTCATTGGCCGACGCCGAGCCAGAGCCGTTGACGTTGGCAAACTTGATGACGAAATCGTTGATGGCTTTGAGGCGTTTCATGCTTAATTCCTATTCAGGTGAAGACATAGCCAGCGCGCTTCGCGCCGCGCCGGGCTGTCCCGCAAAGGCTTCATGATGCGGCTTGCGGCGGTCACGGCAACCCGGCCCGGCCTGGGTCGTATTCAGCAGGAACTTCTGCATGTCCCACGCACCGGTGGGGCAGCGTTCGGCACACAGACCGCAGTGCAGACAGACATCCTCGTCCTTGACCATGATGTGCCCGGTCTTGAGCTCGGCGGAGACATACAGGTCTTGCGCGATGTTGCGCGCTGGCGCTTTCAGCCGCGTACGCAAGTCGGCCTCTTCACCATTGGTCGTAAAGGTGATGCAGTCCATGGGGCAGATGTCCACGCAGGCATCACATTCGATGCAGGTGTCGCGGTTGAATACCGTCTGCACGTCGCAGTTCAGGCAGCGGCTGGCTTCCTTGAAGGCCGTGGCGGCATCGAAGCCAAGTTCCACTTCCACGCGGATGCTGGCCAGGGCCTTCTCGGCCTTGGCCCACGGCACCTTGAAGCGCGTATCGTTTGACACATTGTTGTGATAACTCCATTCATGGATACCCATCTTCTGCGACATGAGCCGGGTCAACGGCGCGGGGCGCTGCTCCACCGATTCGGCGTGCAGAAAACGGTCAATCGATACGGCTGCTTCGTGACCATGCGCCACGGCAGTGATGATGTTCTTGGGCCCAAACGCAGCATCGCCGCCAAAGAAGACCTGCGGCACAGTGGATTGAAAAGTGGTCTTGCCCAGCACCGGCAGACCCCAGCGATCAAACTCGATGCCGCAATCGCGCTCGATCCAGGGGAAGGAGTTTTCCTGCCCCACGGCAACCAGCACCGTATCGCACGCGAAAAACACGTCGGGTTCACCTGTTGGCACCAGGCTGCGACGCCCCTTGTCGTCATAGACCGCGCGCACCACTTCGAACGTCATGCCTAGCAGCTTGCCATCCTGGTGCTGAAAATTCTTGGGAACGTGGAAGTTGATGATGGGGATGCCCTCGTGCTGGGCATCTTCCTTCTCCCACGGCGAGGCTTTCATTTCTTCGAAACCGCTGCGCACCACCACTTTCACGTCGGTGCCACCCAGCCGACGCGCCGAACGGCAGCAGTCCATGGCGGTGTTGCCACCACCCAGCACGATCACGCGTTTTCCGACGCTGGTGACGTGGCCGAAGGAGACCGACGCCAGCCAGTCGATGCCGATGTGAATGTGTGCGGCAGACTCCTTGCGTCCCGGCAGGTCGAGTTCGCGGCCGCGCGGTGCACCGCAGCCCACGAACACGGCGTCATAACCCTGAGCCAGTAAATCCTTCATGGACTCAACACGCTGGCTGCTGTTGAACTGCACGCCCAGATCGAGGATGTAGCCGGTTTCCTCGTCAATCACGGACTCGGGCAGGCGAAAACGCGGAATCTGTGTCCGGATAAAGCCACCCGCCTTGGCCTCGCCATCGAACACGGTCACGTCGTAGCCCAGCGGTGCCAGATCGCGCGCCACCGTCAGCGAGGAGGGCCCGGCACCGACACAGGCGATGCGTTTGCCGTTGCTCGGTGCCACTTTGGGCATAAGCGCCCTGACATCGTCCTTATGGTCCGCCGCGACGCGCTTGAGACGGCAAATCGCCACCGGTTCGGGCTTGTCACTATTATTTTCTTCGACACGGCCGCGCCGACATGCAGGTTCGCAAGGACGATCGCAGGTGCGCCCCAAGATACCGGGGAAAACATTGGACACCCAGTTAACCATGTAGGCATCACTGTAGCGACCCTGCCCGATCAGGCGGATGTATTCGGGAACAGGGGTGTGGGCCGGGCAGGCCCATTGGCAATCGACGACCTTGTGAAAATACGTCGGTTGAGTGATGTTGGTGGGTTGCAAAACTGCCTCCTTGGTCTGCAAAGGCACCGGAAACAGTGCCGCAGGTGGGACACAGTTTAAAACTTCAGGCCCTCAAAGTCTTCAGGGAATCCCGAAACCTGCAGTTTTTATGACCCATATCAACAAATTTTCCCGGATCAATGAGACCGCGTTGCCGTACCTGCGGCCAGCGAAGCAAAGGCCGCTATCACTTCAGGCGGCGCCTGCACCATTTCAATGAGAACTCCCTCGCCTGAAACGGGAAACTCGTCATTTGACTTGGGGTGCAGAAAACAGATGTCGAAGCCGGCCGCCCCCTTACGAATGCCCCCAGGGGCGAAGCGCACGCCTTGCGCGGTCAACCATTGCACCGCCCCTGGCAGGTCGTCAATCCACAGACCCACATGATTCAGCGGCGTTGCCTGCACTGCCGGCTTCTTCGAAGCATCCACGGGCTGCATCAGATCGACCTCGACCTTGAACGGGCCACTGCCCATGGCGCATATGTCCTCGTCGACGTTCTCGCGTTCACTCACGAAATGGCCGATGACTTCAAGACCCAGCATATCCACCCACAAAGTGCGCAGGCGGGCCTTGCTGGTGCCACCGATGGCGATTTGCTGGATACCAAGGACCTTGAAAGGCCGGTCTTGAGCTTGCTCAAGGGGTCGGCTGCTCATACAAACTCCACAATCGCCTGGTCAACCGCCAGCGACTCACCCTTGGCGGCCAGCACCTTGGCCACTACGCCATCGGCCGTGGCAAACAGCACGTTTTCCATCTTCATGGCTTCAATCACCGCGACACGTTCACCCGCCAGAACTTTTTGCCCCGGCTGCACCGCCACTTCAACCAGCAAGCCAGGCATGGGCGACAGCACGTAGCGGCTCATATCCGGCGGTGCCTTATAGGGCATCAACGCATGAAGCTGGGCGGCGCGCGGCGACAGCACCAGCGTATCGAGCCGCGTGCCATTGTGAATGATACGGATGGCCAACGGGTTCTTGCCGACACCGCGTTCAACCTGGGCGACAAAAGGCTGGCCATTGACCGTGCCGCGAATGCGGGCGCCACCGAGATGCCAGCTGCTACATATTTCATAGCGTTTACCGCCCGTCTCGATTGCACTGGAGCCTGATTTTGCTTGAAAATCCCGCACCACTGCCGGATGCGGTGTATTGTGCCCGTCCGTACCCAGGCCGACGACCACAAATTCATCTCCTACCGTCACGCCGTGACCTGGCAACTGTCCGCTGATGCCGACCCGGCGACCCAACATACGGCGATTCACATAGGCCGCCAGCGCTGCCAGGAAGTCGGTATCTTCGTGCGGCACATCTTCGGCGGAAAACCCCTGGCCATAATTTTCGGCAATGAAATCGGTATTGAAGTCACCTGCAACGAATTTTGGGTGTGCCAGCAAGGCCGCCTGAAACGGAATGTTGCTGCTGATGCCGCGGATCACAAAACCGTTGAGCGCCTCGCGCATTTTTTCAATTGCATCTTTCCTGTCCTTGCCGTGAACGATGAGCTTGGCAATCATCGAGTCGTAAAACATCGGGATTTCGCCGCCGTCCTGCACACCAGTATCAACCCGCACGCCGAACCGATGCGACGTATCCGCCGCAAACATGGTTTCCACGGGAGGCTGAAAGCGCACCAGGCGACCTGTAGAAGGCAAAAAACTCCGGAACGGGTCTTCGGCATTGATGCGGCACTCAATCGCCCAGCCGTCGCGCCTGACATCGGCCTGTGTGAGCGGCAGCTTTTCGCCCGCGGCGACGCGAATCATCAGCTCCACCAGGTCCAGACCGGTAATGCATTCCGTCACCGGGTGCTCCACTTGCAGACGGGTGTTCATTTCCAGAAAGTAAAAACCCTGGTCCTTGCCCACCACAAATTCCACCGTGCCGGCACTCTGGTACTGCACCGCCTTGGCCAGCGCCACGGCCTGCTCGCCCATGGCTTTGCGCGTCGCTTCGCTGATGAATGGCGATGGCGCTTCTTCAAGCACCTTCTGGTGACGCCGCTGGATCGAGCACTCACGCTCGTTCAGGTACACGACATTGCCGTGGCTGTCGCCGACCAGCTGGATCTCGATGTGGCGCGGCTCTTCGACATATTTTTCAACAAACACACGGTCGTCGCCAAAGCTGCTCTTCGCCTCGTTTCGGCAACTGGTGAAGCCCTCGAACGCTTCCTTGTCATTGGAGGCAACACGCAGCCCCTTGCCACCGCCGCCCGCACTGGCCTTGATCATCACCGGGTAGCCAATGCCTTGGGCAATCTCCACGGCCTTCCCGGCAGTGTCAATCGCCTCATTCACGCCGGGAATGCAGTTCACGCCCGCCGCGCCCGCCAGTTTTTTGGATTCGATTTTGTCGCCCATCGCGGCCATGGAGTAATGCTTGGGGCCGATGAAGACGATGCCTTCTTCTTCCACCCGCTTGGCGAACGCTGCGTTCTCGCTCAAAAAGCCGTAGCCCGGGTGGATGGCTTGCGCACCTGTTTGTTTGCAGGCGGCAATGATTTTTTCGGCCTGCAGATAGCTGTCGCGGCTGGGCGCGGGGCCAATATTGACGGCTTCATCGGCCAGTTCCACATGGCGGGCGTCCTTGTCGGCGTCGGAATAGACCGCGACCGTCTTGATACCCATCTTGCGCGCCGTGAGGATGACGCGGCAGGCGATTTCACCCCGATTTGCAATCAGTATCTTGTTAAACATGGTTGGCCTCCATCGGGATGAAATCGCCTGCATGCGCTACGCGCACTCTGCAATTTAGCTTCACTGTTGCGCCGCTGCGCGGCTGGTCACCCCGGTTGGCAATCAGGATTTTTGTAACCATGGTTGTCTTCCTTGATCGCTCACAGCGGGATATTGCCGTGCTTTCGCCACGGGTTTTCGATCCTCTTGTCACGCAGCATCACCAGCGAGCGGCAAATGCGTTTGCGCGTTTCGTGCGGCAGAATCACGTCGTCAATAAAACCGCGTGCGCCAGCCACGAATGGATTGGCAAACCGTGCCTTGTACTCGGCTTCCCTGGCGGCGAGTTTTTCCGGGTCTTTGCGGTCTTCGCGGAAAATGATTTCCACCGCACCCTTGGCACCCATCACCGCAATTTCGGCATTGGGCCAGGCAAAGTTGACGTCTCCGCGCAAATGCTTGGAGCTCATCACGTCATACGCACCGCCATAAGCCTTGCGGGTAATCACGGTAATCTTGGGCACCGTGCATTCGGCATAGGCAAAGAGCAGCTTGGCACCGTGCTTGATGATGCCGCCGTATTCCTGGGCGGTACCAGGCATGAAACCGGGCACATCGACGAACGTGATTACGGGAATGTTGAAGGCATCGCAAAAGCGCACAAAGCGCGCGGCCTTGATGCTGCTCTTGATGTCCAGGCAACCCGCCAGCACCAGCGGCTGGTTGGCGACAATGCCGATCGTCTGCCCTTCCATGCGCGCAAAACCGATGACGATGTTCTTGGCGTATTCAGGCTGAATTTCGAAAAAATCACCGTCGTCCACGGTTTTGGTGATCAACTCTTTCATGTCGTAGGGCTTGTTGGGGCTGTCCGGCACCAGGGTATCCAGGCTCATGTCCACGCGATCGGCGGGATCGCCGCTCAGGCGCACCGGCGCTTTTTCGCGGTTGTTCAGCGGCAAGTAGTTGTACAGACGCCGCAGCATCAATAGCGCTTCGACATCGTTGTCGAAAGCCAGGTCAGCGACACCGCTGCGTGTGGTGTGGCTGATGCCGCCGCCCAATTCCTCGGCCGTTACTTCCTCGTGCGTCACGGTCCTCACCACCTCGGGGCCCGTCACAAACATATAGCTGCTGTCCTTGACCATGAAAATGAAGTCGGTCATGGCGGGCGAATAGACGGCGCCGCCTGCGCAAGGACCCATGATCATGCTGATCTGCGGCACCACGCCAGAAGCCATCACGTTGCGCTGGAACACGTCGGCATAACCGCCCAGTGACGCCACGCCTTCCTGAATGCGTGCTCCGCCCGAGTCGTTCAGGCCAATCACCGGGGCACCGACCTTCATGGCCTGGTCCATCACCTTGCAGATTTTTTCGGCATGCGCTTCAGACAGGGCGCCGCCGAACACGGTGAAGTCCTGGCTGAAAACAAAGACCAGGCGTCCGTTGATCATGCCGTAGCCGGTGACCACGCCGTCGCCTGGGATCTTGTTGTCCTGCATGCCGAAGTCGGTGCAGCGGTGCTCGACAAACATGTCCCATTCCTCGAACGTGCCTTCGTCAAGCAGCAGTTCAAGACGCTCGCGCGCTGTCAGCTTGCCTTTGCCATGCTGCGCGTCAATGCGCTTTTGGCCACCGCCCAGGCGGGCCGCGTCACGCTTTTTTTCGAGTTGTTCCAGAATTTTCTGCATGGCGCGCTTTCTGTATGTTCTTGATTAATGTTATTTATTTAACAGCTGCTTGTGCCAGCTTGAAATGGGCGGCAAGCAGATTTCGTGCTGCAGCTGAGGCTGGAAGACGACCGCTCTCAACCTGTTCCACCAGCGAAGGCAGCAAGGCGCTGACCGCCGGGTCTTGCCGGAACGCCTGTTTCAGGCCCGCATCAATGCGCTCCCACATCCATGCGAGCGACTGCTGCTGGCGCCTTGCGGTCAGCTTGCCATTGGCGCTTTGCAGATCTCTGAACTGCGTCACTGCCGCCCAAAACGCATCGACACCCTGGTTGTGCAAGGCGCTGAGCTGCATCACCTGGGGCTGCCAGTTTCTGTCAAAGTTGGCTGCCTGGCCGCGGCCCATGGCGTTATTGACGAGGCCAAACAGGCGCATGGCCGACCTGATTTGTGCCTCGGCGCGCATGGCGGCATTGGCATCAATATCAGCCTTGTTGATGACCACCAGATCGGCCAGCTCCATGACGCCTTTTTTGATCGCCTGCAAGTCGTCGCCTGCATTGGGGAGCTGCATCAGCACGAACATGTCGGTCATGTTGGCCACCGCGGTTTCGCTCTGGCCGACTCCGACGGTTTCGACAATCACCACGTCGTAGCCCGCCGCTTCGCAGACCAGCATGGCCTCGCGCGTTTTTTCGGCGACGCCGCCGAGCGTGCCGCTGCTGGGGCTGGGCCGGATATACGCTTCCTCTCGCACCGAGAGCTTTTCCATGCGGGTTTTGTCGCCCAGAATGGAGCCGCCCGAGACCGAGGATGACGGGTCTATGGTCAGGACCGCCACGCGGTGCCCATGCGCTATAAGGTAGAGCCCGAGCACTTCAATAAACGTCGATTTACCCACGCCGGGCACGCCGCTGATGCCCAGACGGAACGCCTTGCCCGTGTATGGCAGGAGCGCAGCTAGCAGTTCATCAGCCTGAAGCCGATGATCGGCGCGTGTTGATTCCAGCAAGGTGATGGCTTTGGCGATGGCGCGCCGTTGCACCACGGCATCGCCGTGCAACACGGAATCAACCAATGGGCTTTGGCTCACTTCAAGGCAGCCTTGATCTGCTCCAGCACATCCTTGGCGCTAGCAGGAATGGGCGTGCCGGGTCCGTAAATGCCCTTGACGCCCGCCTCATAGAGCATCTCGTAGTCCTGCCGGGGAATCACGCCGCCGACAAACACGATGATGTCATCAGCGCCCTGCTTCTTGAGCTCGGCGATGATGGCGGGCACCAGCATCTTGTGGCCGGCAGCAAGGGTGCTCACGCCCACGGCATGGACGTCGTTTTCAATCGCCTGGCGCGCGCATTCTTCGGGTGTCTGAAACAGCGGGCCCATGTCCACGTCAAAGCCCAGGTCGGCAAACGCGGTTGCCACGACTTTGGCGCCGCGGTCATGGCCGTCCTGGCCGAGTTTGGAAATCATCACACGCGGACGGCGTCCTTGTGCTTTGGCAAAGGCGTTGATTTCGGCCTTGAGGGTTTCCCAGCCTTCGGCCGAGTCATAAGCAGCTGCATACACACCGGTCACCTTTTGCGTATCGGCGCGGTGGCGCCCGTAAACCTTTTCGAGCGCGTCACTGACCTCGCCCACCGTGGCGCGCAGTCGCACCGCCTTGATGCTCAGGTCAAGCAGATTGCCGCTGCCGTTTTCAGCTGCAGCCGTGAGAGCGTCCAGCGCTGCCTGCACCGCAGCACCGTCGCGCCTGCCCTTGATCGCATGGAGGCGTGCAATCTGCCCGTCGCGCACGGCCACGTTGTCAATGTCGCGCGTCTCAATCACGTCTTGCGTTGCCAACTTGTACTTGTTGACGCCCACAATCACGTCCTTGCCGCTGTCGATGCGTGCCTGCTTCTGCGCCGCCGCGGCCTCGATCTTGAGCTTGGCCCAGCCGCTGTCCACCGCTTGGGTCATGCCGCCCATGGCTTCGACTTCTTCAATGATGGCCCATGCCGCATCGGCCATGTCCTGAGTGAGTTTTTCCATCATGTAGCTGCCAGCCCAGGGGTCGATCACGTTCGGGATGTGGGTTTCTTCCTGGATGATGAGCTGGGTGTTGCGGGCAATGCGCGACGAAAATTCGGTGGGCAGTGCGATCGCTTCGTCAAACGAATTGGTGTGCAGGCTTTGCGTTCCGCCAAAGACGGCGGCCATGGCTTCGATGGTGGTGCGCACCACGTTGTTGTAGGGGTCTTGCTCGGTCAGACTCCAGCCGCTGGTCTGGCAGTGCGTGCGCAGCATCAGGCTCTTGGGCTTCTTCGCGTTAAAGCCCTTCATGATGCGACACCACAGCAAACGGGCGGCGCGCATCTTGGCCACTTCCAGATAGAAGTTCATGCCAATGGCCCAGAAAAAACTCAGGCGCCCGGCAAAGCCATCGACATCCAGGCCTTTTCCCAGCGCGGTTTTCACGTATTCTTTGCCGTCCGCCAGCGTGAAGGCCAGCTCGAGCGCCTGGTTTGCACCGGCCTCCTGCATGTGATAGCCCGAGATCGAGATCGAATTGAACTTCGGCATGTTCTGCGCCGTGTACTCGATGATGTCGCCAATGATGCGGATGCTGGGCAGGGGTGGATAGATATAAGTGTTGCGAACCATGAACTCCTTGAGGATGTCGTTCTGGATGGTTCCACTCAATTGTTCCTGGCTCACGCCCTGCTCTTCAGCCGCGACCACATAGCCCGCCAGCACGGGTAGCACGGCCCCGTTCATGGTCATGGAAACGCTGACTTTGTCGAGCGGAATCCCGCCAAACAGGATTTTCATGTCCTCCACGCTGTCAATCGCCACGCCGGCCTTGCCGACGTCGCCCGTGACGCGCGGGTGGTCGCTGTCATAGCCGCGATGCGTAGCCAAGTCAAAGGCAACCGAGACGCCCTGCCCGCCTGCCGCCAGCGCCTTGCGGTAAAACGCATTCGATTCCTCGGCGGTAGAAAACCCGGCGTATTGGCGAATCGTCCACGGACGCACTGTGTACATGGTGGCTTGCGGTCCGCGAATGAAGGGCTCAAAACCAGGCAGGGTATTGGTGTAAGGAAGGTTCTGGATGTCCTCGGCGGTGTAGAGAGGCTTGACACTGATGCCGTCGGGCGTTTGCCAGTTCAAGGCACTCACATCTCCGCCCGGCGCTGATTTGGCAGCCGATTTGGCCCACGCTTGCAGGCTGGAGGGATTGAATTCAGGGGTCTTTGGGCTCATGGTCGTGTCGGCTGTCCTGGTTGAGCTTGGCAGAGTGTCCAAGCCTTGACAATGCGAAAAAACTTGCTTGAAAATGATTTTTGACACTAGTTAGTTTACATTATTCATAATTATTGATTCAAAATATTCCAACCAGCTTACAATTCAGTTCATGGCTGAACTTTCCCTGTCTCCGCGAGCGCTTTATGAAGAAGTTTCCGAGCTTTTGCGCCAGCGCATTTTCAACCGGGAACTGGCACCTGGCAGCTGGATTGACGAGCTCAAGCTGGCCGAAGAATACGGCATCAGCCGCACGCCGTTGCGCGAAGCCCTGAAGGTGTTGGCCACCGAGGGCCTGGTCACCATGAAGGTGCGACGCGGCGCCTATGTTACAGAAGTATCCGAGCGCGATCTGGCAGATGTTTACCACTTGCTGGCCCTGCTTGAAAGCGATGCCGCAGGCGTGGTGGCCGCCCAAGCGACGGAGCCACAGCTCAAGGAGCTGCAGGGCCTGCACAACGAACTGGAAAAGGCCGTCGCTAACCGCGAGCGCTTTTTTGAAATCAACGAAGCATTTCACATGCGCCTGCTGGAAATTGCCAACAATCGCTGGCGCGACCAGATGGTGGCCGACCTGCGCAAGGTCATGAAGCTGAACCGCCACAACTCGCTGCTGAAATCAGGACGCATTGAGGAATCGCTCAATGAGCATCGCGCCCTGATGGCTGCCATTTCGGCACGGGACGCAGTGCTGACCCTGCAGCGGATGCAGGAACACTTCAGGAACGGCCTGGAAGCGGCCAACTGATCCGCGCCTCAAAAGGCGTAAAAGGGGCCGGTTCCGAGAGGTGATGCCTGTCTCTCAATACCTATAAACACCCGGCGTCCGTAAAAGAAGGGCAAGCCCCAATCGAAAGTTTTCGCGTCACCGATGTCACCAGCCAAGGTGGGCAGCACGGTGTTGGTGGCACCCGCAATCAACGCCGCCGCATTGTCAACGGAAAACGAAACGGGAACAGTCGCCGCATTGGCACCGACCAGTGTGGCCGACAAAGTAGTGGGCGAGGTTGGACAATAAAACCCGGCGATGTTGCCCCCGCAGTCCGGGATCGTGGCGGAATCAAAATACAGACCGTTGGAGCCGGTGTCCATAAAGCTGTTGGTCAGGCTTTGCGCGCCAAGCAGGGTGGTGAAATGCCCGGTTGAGGGCTCAGTCGTCAGAACCGTTCCGGACGTCAATTGGTTGTTCGATTGCGTGCCGATGCCGAAAATCAGCGATCCGCTCAAGGTGGCAACGCCGGGTGAACTGACGGCGGGCAAGTCGATCACCACACCGTTGTTGTCTGAC
>MERZ01000337.1:242-384 GCA_001770785.1 Burkholderiales bacterium RIFCSPHIGHO2_12_FULL_61_11 | reverse complement strand
AATCCAAGCCCCAGGATGCCGTGGGCACCGAGTGTGGCCGCTGTAGTGATGACGGTACCGGATGAACATGCCGCGGCCAAGCTGCCAAAATCGGGTTCCGCAACAACCTGAATCGGCACACTGGCTGCCGTCTTGTTGCCCA
>MERZ01000337.1:0-217 GCA_001770785.1 Burkholderiales bacterium RIFCSPHIGHO2_12_FULL_61_11 | reverse complement strand
CCCCCAGGCAAAGGTGTTGTCGACAAACTGCGCGCAATTGAGCAGGGGAAAACCGCTGGCGTCGGTCAGCCGACTCGGTTTCAAATCTAGTGTCACCACGCTCGACAACAGGCGAAGACCGGCGGACCCGGTATCGACCAACACGTGCTCAATGGTCTGGCATTGGGTGCTCCCCGGCTGACAGATTTTGACAGTCGTGTACAAGCGGTTGACGTTG
>MERZ01000336.1:20689-23396 GCA_001770785.1 Burkholderiales bacterium RIFCSPHIGHO2_12_FULL_61_11 | reverse complement strand
GTTTTGACGATACCCGCCCCGGCCAGGCTTCGCCGCAACTCGCGCAGGCGATGAGACGTATCGAGCAGGCGCAGGGCAGCGGCGCAGAGCCTGCCTTGCTGGCCGATGCCCAGGGCCAGTGGCATGGCCAGACGCACGTTGACCAGGCCATGGGGGCATTGCGTGCGCGCACCAGCGCACTCAAGCAGGCGGCCTCCACTTCCTCGGAAAAGGCCATCATCGAAATTGTCGCCCTGATGTTTCAGAGCATTCTGGCCGAAGACCGGATTCCAGCGGTTATCCGGGTCTGGTTTGCGCGGCTGCAAATGCCGGTGCTGCGCCTGGCGATTTCCGAGCCCGAATTTTTCGGCTCGTTGCAGCATCCGGCGCGACGGCTGATTGACCGCATGGGATCCTGCGTGCTTGGCTTCGATGCTACGGTCTCGGGCAGTGCCATGGAATTGGAAGTCAGGCGGATCGTGCAAGTGATCGAGCAATACCCCGAAACCGGACGCCGGGTGTTCGAACTGGTTTACGACGAGTTTGACAAGTTCTTGTCCAAATTTCTGTCGCAGCACGGCAGCGCGGCGCGCGTTGTGAGTGTGGCCCAGCAGGTTGAGCAAAAAGAGACCATGGCCATCCAGTACACCATTGAGATGCGCAAGCTGCTCAACGACATGCCGGTACGCGACGAAATTCGCGAATTCCTGTTCAAGATATGGGCCGAGGTGCTGGCCCTCGCCACGATGAAAAACGGCCCGCAGCATGCCGAAACCATCAGGCTCAAGCGGGCTGCTGCCGATCTCGTCTGGGCCGCCAGCGCCAAACCGGACCGCAGCGACCGGGCCCGCGTGATTGCCGACTTGCCCAAGCTGCTGCAGCTGCTGCGCCTGGGCATGTCGATGCTTGGCCTGGCCACCACCGAACAGGACCGGCAACTGAAAATCATCAGCGAGACCCTGACCGATGCGTTCATGTCCAAGACCGATGCCATCTCCATGGAGCGGATCGATGCCATGGCCCAGCGGCTGGCGAATCTGGAAGACTATTTGTCCGATGTGGACGTTGGCGACTTGCCGCTGGATATTGAGAGTCTGGTGACGATGATTGGCATTGATGCCGCGGATATTGTGGTGATCACCGATGGCGGTAGTCATCCCGCCGAGGCCATGCGTGCATGGGTCAAGGAACTACAACTGGGCACCTGGTTCAGCCTGGACCACAACGGCAAAATGAGCCATGTGCAGTTTGTCTGGTGCAGCCAGCGCAAGCAGTTGCATCTGTTTGCCGCGGTGGACGGCCGTCACTTCCTGATTCAGGCTCGCCGACTGGCTGCCTACCTGCAGGCCGGTTTGCTGGTGCCGACAGAAGAAGAGGCGCTCACGGTGCGCGCCACGCGCGACGCCCTGGCAAAGCTGGACGCCAATCCGGAGCGCTTGCTCGGCTAGCTGCCTGTCCTTGGAACTTAAGGCTAATGGGCGAGACGGAATTCAGCGTCGTCACACAATTCGTCGAGGATCAAGGCATCGGGCTCCTCGCCAAAGCTCCAGTACACCATCAGCACGATGATTTTCAGGTCGTCCAGCGTGACCGGATCGCCCGGCGCCACCATCGCGCGATCGATGACGATCTCGCGCATGTGCGGCGGCAATACACCGGATGATTCCAGGAAACTGACGAATCCCAGGCTCTGCGCGCCCAGGTGCATCTGCTCGGCGACCGAATAAACACGCAGGCTGCTGGCCGATTGCGGCTGAATGCCCAGCGGCACGGCCGATTCGACCCGGTCCGATGGCCCCTTTTCCTGGAGATCGATTTGCGTGCCCTGCGCCGCGACGTTCAGCCCGTCAAGCCACACCAGGGCCTCCTGGATTTCCTCGGCATCGAAACCGGCCGCAGTGAGTCTTCGACCCAGTTGTGGAAGTTCCGGGCAGGCATCACCCTGCCAATAATTTTCGTAAACGTACACCAATACTTCAAACATGAACTCAATATAACGCAGAAAAGGGCGACTGTGTCAAGCCTGTCAATGCGCTGCGTCATGCCGCCGCGAAACGTTGAAACAATCCGCCAGGCAGGCGCGTGATCTGCCCGCCCAGTTCGAGCTCGAGCAATTTCGCCTGCAGCCGGGCGGTATCCATCCCGGTCCGCGCCTGCAAGGCATCCAGACTCACGGCATCAAAGCCCAGCGCCTCAAGCAGCGGGTCACGGGAAGGCGGCTCCGCCGCCGTGTCGCTGTTGTGCGCACCCGGCGTCGTCATGGGCAGATTCAGCTCTTCCAGCACGTCTTGCGCCACCTCGACCAGTTTGGCGCCCTGTTTGATCAGCGCGTGGCAGCCGCGCGACTGCGGCGAATGGATCGAGCCGGGGATGGCAAATACTTCCTTGCCCTGCTCCGCCGCCAGTCGCGCCGTGATCAGCGAGCCCGATTGCAGTGCCGCTTCAATCACCAGCGTGCCGCGGCAGAGCCCGGAAATGATGCGGTTGCGCTTGGGAAAGTTGGCCACCAGCGGCGGCGTGCCGAGCGGGAATTCGCTCAGGAGCATGCCCTGCCGGGCAATCCGGTGGGCCAGGGCGAGGTGCTTTTTCGGATAGACCCGGTCCAGCCCGGTGCCAACCACCGCAATCGTATCGCCGCCGCCCAGCATCGCGCCGTCGTGGGCCGCGCCGTCAATGCCCAGGGCCAGCCCCGAGACCACGCAGAGCCCGGCGCTGCCAAAGGCCTTGG
>MERZ01000336.1:15782-20680 GCA_001770785.1 Burkholderiales bacterium RIFCSPHIGHO2_12_FULL_61_11 | reverse complement strand
GGCAGCCGCTTGCGCTTGACCGGCAAGGGTCCCGAGCAGGTAAAGCATCAAAGGAGGGTCTTCGATGTCGAGCAGCTCGGGCGGGTAAGCGGCGTCGCCAATGGCCACCACGCGCCGGTCGTCGCCAGAGCGCAGCCAGTCCAGCGTCGTGCGCAGCTTCTCTGCCAATGCGGGCGGCTCGGTCAGCAGGGCGCTGGCAAGCTTTTCGGAACCGAGTTGCCGCAGCGTGGCGGCGCCTTGCTCAAAGACAGCCTGCGCCGAGCCAAAGGCGGCCAGCAGCTTGCGAGACGCCGCGTTGCCCACGCCGGGCGACAGGGTCAGCCGCAGCCAGGCTTGAAGCTCTTGTGAATCCATGCAGTGACTGGGTTCAGGAGGCAGCGCGCCAGGCGCAGGCACTCCGGTGCAGGCGCTTCAATTCGGGTTGACGAAGCGGTCGCCGACCTTGACGCCGTCGGTCACCTGCAGCACCAGCGCATAAGACAGATGGTCAAACGTGCGGAACACCATCATCAAGCCATTGCGTTCGTTGGGCAGTTTGATTTGCGGCCGGGCGCTGTCGGTCTTGTCCTGCAGGCGCTGGCCGTCCTTGACCAGCGCCATGACGTGACCGCGCTCCAGGCCGTCGCGCGCCCCCCGGTTGACCACGATCACCTGGTTTTCCGCCGCAAAGGCCACGGCGTTGCCATAGACGGAGACGACCTGGCCGGCCATCGGCGTGGCCGGCGCGCGAGGGACATAGCTGAGCAATTCACGGGGTGGTTCGGGAAGCAGCCGGTCGCCCACGCGCATTTCCTCCTTGGCCGTCACGATGTCGATGGTGGCCGGCACGATCTCGGTATGCGGCTTGCCTTCCTTGTCGTTGCTCTGGAGGGTGGACTCACCGCGCACCAGCTCGGCCTTGCCGACGTACTGCGCTTCGTAGCCCAGGATTTCCCGGGTCGTCGGGTCTTTCAGCGCGGTAGCGTTGCGAAACACCCGGAAATCAAGCGGCTCGCCCCGCGCATCGCTCAGGGGCTTGCCGGGCGCATCGCCGCCCAGGTACGCGCCCCGCGCGTAGGCGCGGTCGCCCCGGCTGAGCAGTACCCGGCCTTCTTGTGTGGCGACAATCCGCGGCGCCAGCGCAAATGTCGCCTCATCCACAATCATCGCTTCGGTGAGGAAGGGTTCAATGGCGTTGGGTGCCAGCGTGGGGATGGACGCGTCGGCCAGCGACTCAAAGCGGGTGCGGGGAGAAAGCCGCACGGTCTCCGTGGGCGGGCTCTCGCCGGCGGCCTGGCGGGTGCGCAAGGTGGCCCGGCCATTGGATCTTTCCAGATAGAGCTGCTGGCCGGGGTAAATCCGGTGGGGGTTGTGAATGTCTTGCAGGTTCATGCCCCACAGCTCGGGCCAGCGCCACGGGCTTTTCAGGAACAAGCCGGAAATCGCCCACAGTGTGTCGCCCCGTTTGACGCGATAGCTGTCGGGTGCGTTGCGGGCCAGGTCTGCCAGTGGAACGCCCGTTGTGGCCACCTGAGTGGCAGTGGCTCTTTGGCCTGGGGTAATGGGAAAATCCTGTGCCTGCAGGCCGAGGCTGGTGCCCAACAGGGCTGCGGCTATTGAAATAGAACTGAAACGACCAAAAATAGTTTGCATCTTGAACCTAGATTCCTCAGTTGGACGCGCCCGAGTGGGTCGCTGGCGGCGTGGCCGGGTAGGCGCGACAACGCTGCAGGCTACTGCCTGCAAGGCGGAGCAACGACCCCAGGCGCGTTGTCAGTGGCTCAATCGGGTGCGTAGCGCTCTCACCCCAATAGTGAACGGAGGCTAAGCTGAAAAAGTCATTGATCATATGAGCCTATTTAAAAAAACAAAGCGGTCAACTGAGGAATCTAGGTTGAAGGCCCTTGGGGCTGCCACGGTTCTTATTTGACGAAAATGATCGTTTTGATCGTGTTTTAGTCTTGATAAACCACTGGCGATTTTGTACTTAAGCCCTTGATTAAGCAACGATTACGCGATTCCGGGAATATTCGGTCGCTGAAAAAATAGCGAAAAGTGGCGAAAATAGAGACATCTCACCCTTTGCCCCAAATGACTCAACCGACCCTGCTGACCATTCTGCGCTACCCTGACCCGCGTTTGCACACGATTGCCAAGCCCGTGGGCCCTGTTGACGCACGCCTGCGCAAGCTGGCCGCTGCCATGCTTGAAACCATGTATGAAGCGGCCGGCATTGGCTTGGCCGCCACGCAGGTGGACGTGCATGAGCGACTGGTTGTCATTGACATCAGCGAAAGCCGCGACCAGCCGCTGGTGCTGATCAACCCCGAGATCGTCTGGGCCAGCGCCGAGACCCGGGTGGGCGACGAGGGCTGCCTGTCAGTGCCGGGAATTTACGATGGCGTGGAGCGTTCAACCTCGGTCAAGGTGCATGCGCTGGATCTGCAAGGCAAGCGCCAGCTGCATGAAGCCGAGGGCATGCTGGCGGTCTGCATCCAGCATGAAATGGATCACCTGATTGGCAAGGTGTTTGTGGAATATCTGTCGCCCTTGAAGCGCAACCGCATCAAGACCAAGATGATCAAGCAGAAAAAGGATGAAGAGCGCGAGTCCGGGCGCTGACAGCCGCGCGGCAGGGACCCGCGGCGCAATTTCCCTGGCGAGTCTCTAGAATCGGGCCCCATGCGAATCATTTTTGCCGGTACCCCTGAATTCGCCCGTGTGGCGCTGGCAAGTTTGCACGCCGCCGGTTTTGAAGTTTTGCTGGTGCTGACCCAGCCCGACCGTCCCGCTGGCCGCGGCATGAAACTGCAGGCGTCTGCCGTCAAGCAGTTCGCGCTCGACCATCAGATGGCGCTGGCCCAGCCGCGCAGCCTGCGCCTGGACGGCAGATACCCGGACGATGCGGCCATGGCCCGCCAGGCGATTGAAGCGGCGATCAACGCGGGGGCCGACGCCATGGTGGTGGCGGCCTACGGGCTCATCTTGCCGCAGTGGGTCCTCGATGCGCCCAGGCTGGGATGTTTGAACATTCACGCTTCGCTGCTGCCGCGCTGGCGCGGCGCCGCACCGATTCACCGCGCGATTCAAGCCGGTGACTTGGAGACCGGCGTGACCCTGATGCAAATGGACGCCGGGCTCGACACTGGCGACATGCTGCTGGTGGAAAAGCTCCCCATCGTTCACACGGGTGACGCGCCGGATACCACGGGCACGCTGCACGACAAGCTGGCGCTGCTGGGCGGCCGCATGATCATCGAGGCGCTGCACCTGGCGGCGCGTGGCGGGCTCCAGCCGGTCAAGCAACCCGACGCGGGGGTGAGCTACGCCCACAAAATCGAAAAGGCCGAAGCGGCCATCGACTGGACGCAGCCCGCCGCAGTGCTTGAGCGGCAGATTCGCGCGATGAACCCGTTTCCGGGTGCCACGGCGCAGCTGGGGCGAGACGTCATCAAGCTCTGGGGCTCCCATGTTGATAAGGGCTTACCGCCGTCCGATGTGGGCGGCGGCACCATTTTGTCGGCAAATGCTGAGGGCATCCGGGTGCTGTGCGGCCAGGGTGTGCTGACGCTGACCGAGCTGCAGCGCCCCGGTGGCAAGCGCTTGCCCGCCGCCGACTTTTTGCGCGGCTTTGCCTTGCAGCCGGGCCAGGCGTTCGAATTGCCCCGTCCGTGACAACTGCCAGCGCCGCCACGCGGCTTCGTCACACCGTCTCAAGGCTGGTTCGCCACCCGGAGTTCCGGCTCGGCGCGCGCGAGATGTCTGCCGTATCGCCCGGCTTGGCGGCCTGGGGCCTGATGTCTGGCGTGGCCATGGTCAACTCGGGCATGTCGGCGACCGAGGCTGTGGCGATGACGCTGCTGGTGTTTGCCGGCAGCTCGCAACTGGCGGCCGTTCCGCTGATTGCCGCGAGCGCGCCGGTCTGGGTGATTCTAGCGACCAGCTTTTGCGTGAACCTGCGCTTTGTGGTTTTCAGCGCCCACCTGCGCAGTTACGTCATGCACCTGCCGCGGCCGCTGCGCCTGTTGACCGGCTATGTCACCACCGACATGACCTATGTCCTTTTTGTCCGCCGCTTCGACCATCCTCCTGTTGATGTGGCGCAGCGCCGGGCGCAACTGGCTTATCTGTGGGGCGGCAGCAGTCTGAACTGGGCGAGCTGGCAGGCGTCCAGCCTGCTGGGAATTGCGTTGGCGCAATGGATACCGATGTCATGGGGCTTGGGTTTTGCGGGCATTCTGGCGCTGATCGGGGTGACCTGTTCGCTGGCCTCCACCCGCATGCGGCGCCTCTCGGCCGGTGTGGCGGGCGCGGCGGCGGTAGCCGCATTCGCACTGCCGTTCAAGCTCAACATCGTGGTGGCCATTGCGGCGGCAGTGGCGCTGTGCCTGCTGCTGGAGTCGCCCGCAACGCCCGACCGAAGGCCAGCGGAATGAGCGGCCCTGGTACAGACTGGTGGACGCTCGTTGTCATCGTCAGCCTGGCAGTCGTCACCGTGGTCACGCGCGGTTTCTTTTTCATCTCCAGCCGACCCTGGCAGCTGCCGCACTGGGCGCAGCGGGGCCTGCAATACGCGCCGATTGCGGCACTGGCGGCCGTGATCGCGCCCGAGCTGGTCATGACGCAGGGGCATCTGATCACCTCCTGGCAAAACGCGCGTCTATTCGGCGCAGCGGCGGGGGCCGCGTTTTACTTCTGGCGCCGGGGAGCCGGGCAGGCCGTGCTGGGCACCATCGTCATTGGTATCGCGGTTTACTTGCCCTTGCACCTGGGACTGGGCTGGTAGGGTGCGGCGGCCGGCCGGGTAAATTCCTGGGCACCAGCCTTCTACAATTAATGTCCAGTCTTTTTGGAAGTTGATCATGCATTTCATCCGTTTTTCAGATTTGTGCGCCAGCGGCAAGGTGGCGGATCAGCGC
>MERZ01000336.1:2812-15769 GCA_001770785.1 Burkholderiales bacterium RIFCSPHIGHO2_12_FULL_61_11 | reverse complement strand
AAGACACCCGCATCCGGGCATCGATTCCCTGCATCCAGATGGCCCTGGACGCCGGTGCCGCCGTGATGGTGACCTCCCACCTCGGCCGCCCCGTGGAAGGGCAGTTCAAGCCCGCCGACTCGCTGGCGCCCGTGGCCAGGCGCCTGGGTGAGCTGATGAGGCGCGAAATTCCACTGGTGGCCAACTGGGTCGATGGCGTGACCGTTCAGCCCGGCGAGCTGGTCCTGCTGGAGAACTGCCGTGTGAATCAGGGCGAGAAGAAGAACGACGAGGCCCTGGCGCGCAAGCTGGCGGCCCTGTGCGACATTTTCGTGCATGACGCCTTTGGCACGGCGCACCGCGCCGAAGCCTCCACCTACGGCATTGCGCAATACGCCGCGATCGCCTGCGTCGGGCCGCTGCTGGCGGCCGAGATGGATGCCATTTCGGCCGCGCTGGCCAATCCCCGCAGACCGCTGGTTGCCATCGTGGCGGGCAGCAAGGTGTCGACCAAGCTGACCATTCTCAAGTCGCTGGCCAGAAACGTCGACCAGCTGATCGTGGGCGGCGGCATTGCCAATACCTTCATGCTCGCTGCCGGCCTGAAGATTGGCAAAAGCCTGGCCGAGGCCGATTTGTTGCCCGAGGCCAAAGCCGTGATGGCGGCCATGAAAGCGCGTGGTGCCGAAGTGCCGATTCCCACCGACGTGGTCTGCGCCAAAAGCTTTGCCGCCGATGCGCCCGCCACCGTGAAGGCCGCCACCGAGGTGGCCGACGACGACCTGATTCTGGACATCGGCCCGCAAACCACCGCCCGGCTGGCGGCGCAACTCAAGGCGGCCGGCACCATTGTCTGGAATGGCCCGGTCGGCGTGTTCGAGTTCGAGGCTTTTTCAAAAGGAACGGAAGGCATTGCTCGCGCCATTGCCGAAAGCAGCGCATTTTCGATTGCCGGCGGTGGCGACACGCTGGCAGCCATTGCCAAATACGGCATCGAAAAGCAGGTGGACTACATCTCCACCGGCGGCGGCGCTTTTCTGGAAGTCCTTGAAGGCAAGACCCTTCCGGCCTTCGAAATTCTGCACAAGCGCGCGGCCGGCTAGTGTAGTGGCCGAATGAAATCCTTACTTCATCCCACCCGGGCCGTGGCCTTGGGCTTCCTGTTCGCGATTCTGCTGGGCACTTTGCTCCTGATGCTCCCCTTGTCGCATGCCGAGGGTCAGGCGGCGCCATGGTTGGTAGCCTTCTTCACGTCTGTCTCGGCCGTTTGCGTGACCGGCCTGGTTGTTGTGGATACCGGCACCTACTGGTCGACCTTCGGTCAGTCAGTCATCATGGTCCTGTTCCAGATCGGCGGTTTCGGCATGATGACCGCTGCCACCTTGCTCGGCTTGATGGTCAATCGCTCGTTGCGTTTGCGGACGAAGCTGATTACCCAGGTTGAAACCCACGCGCTGGGTTTGGGCGACGTCTCCAGCGTGGCCAGGCTGGTGCTCGTGGTGACGCTCGTCGCGGAATTGGTGATCGCAGCCCTTCTTGCCCTCAGGCTGCATCTCGGGCATGACCTTCCATGGGCAGAGGCAGCATGGAGCGGGCTGTTTCATGGCGTTTCTGCGTTCAACAATGCGGGTTTTTCCATTCACCCGGACAGCTTGATGCGTTACGCCACCGACGCCTTGATTCTGTTGCCGGTCATGGTGGCGATTGTCGTGGGGGGGGTCGGCTTTCCCGTTTTACATGACTTGCGATTCAAAGTCCGAGACGCCCGTCATTGGTCTTTACATACCAAGCTCACCCTGGTTGGTACTGGCCTGCTGCTGATCATCGGGCTTGTCGCCGTTCTGTTGTTCGAGTGGACGAATCCGAAGACCCTTGGTGCGATGTCGATGCCGGACAAACTGCTTTCAGCGGCTTTTGCCTCGGTATCGGCGCGAACAGCGGGATTCAAC
The DNA here is from genome assembly GCA_001770785.1 of Burkholderiales bacterium RIFCSPHIGHO2_12_FULL_61_11. Classification (GTDB taxonomy): domain Bacteria; phylum Pseudomonadota; class Gammaproteobacteria; order Burkholderiales; family Burkholderiaceae_C; genus Polaromonas. The sequence goes on along the minus strand of MERZ01000336.1, from coordinate 13,841 downwards.
TCGATGGACATTGGCGCGCTCACCCATGAAAGCTGGGCGATGCACTATTTCTTGATGTTCGTTGGCGGCGGCAGCGCCGGAACGGCGGGGGGTGTCAAGGTGGGGACGGTCGCCATCCTGGCTTTACTGGTCATTGCCGAGATTCGTGGAAACAGCGACAGCGAAGCTTTTGGGCGCCGTGTCGGTCCTTCTGCGCAACGCCAAGCGATTACAGTGCTCGTGCTCGGCAGCGCCATGGTCGTGCTCGGAACCCTGGTTCTCCTGCGCTCCACTGACTTCCCAACCGATCAGGTCATCTTCGAGGTCATCTCAGCATTCGGCACGGTCGGTCTGTCCACTGGAATCACGGCCGATCTGCCTGCATCAGGTCAACTCATGCTGACCCTGCTGATGTACTTCGGCCGGGTAGGAACCATCACTCTTGCTGCGTCGTTGGTATTGGGAGAGCGACGCATGCCTTACCGTTATGCCGAGGAGCATCCAATTGTTGGCTAAATTATTTACGGAGCAATTCGCCTTTTCAAAAGGCGACAGTGTGGTGGTCATCGGTTTGGGCCGCTTTGGCAGCGCAGTGGCTCAATCGCTTATGCGGCTGGGCCACGATGTCATGGGGATCGACAGAGACTCGGAGCCAGTCCAATACTGGGCGGACCTATTGACTCACGCAGTCCAGGCGGACTCGACCAACGTAAATGTCATGCGCCAACTTGGCGTTGCCGATTTTTCCCATGCCGTTGTTGGTATCGGGACGGACTTGGCCGCCAGTCTGATGACCATCATGGCGCTCACCGAGTTGGGCATCAAGGACATCTGGGTCAAGGCGTTGACAGCGGAGCACGGGCAGATCTCGCAACGCATCGGTGCCCATCATGTGGTGTATCCGGAAGCGGATATGGGCGAGAGGGTAGCGCATCTCATCACAGGCCGGATGATGGATTTCATCGAGTTTGACGACGGGTTCGCCATCGCCAAGATTCACGCCCCGGCACCCACGCACAACCATGCGCTTTCCGAGTCTGGTGTGCGCGAGAAATTCGGCGTAACGGTCGTGGGAGTCAAGCGTGCCAATGAGGACTTCCAGCACGCTACACCGAGCACTCGTATCTTGCCTGGCGACATGTTGATCGTCTCGGGGCCGACTCCCAAGATTGAGTTGTTTGCTGGGGGCACAAAGAAGCAGTGAAAACATATCAGTTCTGCTCTGTTTTTTTAGACCCGGTTTTTTTGGAAACAGGCGGTACCGGCTTGGTAACCAGTTTCTTGTGATCGTGTGAAAATAAGAAACTAAATTACAGGAGACTTCCCAATGACGCTTCGCGCCACCAAAATCGTTGCCACCCTCGGCCCGGCTTCCAGCGACCCCGTCCTGCTGGAAAAAATGATTCGCGCCGGTGTCGATGTGGTGCGTCTGAATTTCAGCCACGGAAGGGCGCAGGACCATGTTGACCGGGCGCAGCTGGTGCGCGAAGCGGCCAGGCGCGTCGGCTGTGAAGTCGCCATCATGGCTGATCTGCAGGGCCCCAAAATCCGCGTCGGCAAGTTTGCCCAAGGCAAGGTGGTGCTCCAGCCCGGCGAAAAATTCGTGCTCGATGCCTCCCGCACCGAGCCGGGCGACCTCAAAGGCGTGGGGCTGGACTACAAGGAGCTGCCGCGCGACGTGAAGGCCGGTGATGTGTTGCTGCTTAACGATGGTCTGATTGTGCTGGCGGTCGATGCCGTGCTTGGCGAAGCCGTGCATACCACCGTCAAAGTCGGCGGCGAGCTGTCCAACAACAAGGGCATCAATAAGCAGGGCGGCGGCCTCACCGCGCCCGCTTTGACGGCCAAGGACATGGAAGACATCAAGACCGCGATGAGCTTTCAGGCCGACTACGTGGCCGTGAGTTTCCCCATCAACGCCACCGACATGGAAATGGCGCGCCAGCTCTGCGACGTGGCCGCAGCGCCCTACAAGCACAAGCCCGGCCTGATTGCCAAGATTGAACGCGCCGAGGCGATCCCCAATCTTGAAGAAATTTTGCGGGCCAGCGACGGCATCATGGTGGCGCGCGGCGACCTGTCGGTGGAAGTCGGCAATGCCGCCGTGCCGGCCCTGCAAAAACGCATGATCAAGATGGCCAGGGCTCATGACAAGCTCGTCATTACCGCCACCCAGATGATGGAAAGCATGACTGTCAACCCGGTGCCCACGCGTGCCGAGGTCAGCGACGTGGCCAATGCGGTGCTGGACGGTACCGATGCGGTGATGCTCAGCGCCGAAACCGCCGCCGGCAAGTACCCGCTGGAAACGGTGCAGCAGGTGGCCAAAATTTGCGAGGAGGCCGAGAAAGCCGAATATAAGGAACTGGAAACCGATTTTTCCGGAAAGATCTTCACCCGCATTGACCAGTCCATTGCCATGGGCGCCTTGTTCACGGCCAATCGCCTCGGTGCCAAGGCGATTGTGGCGCTCACAGACAGCGGCTCTACCGCCCTGTGGATGAGCCGCCATGACATCCGCGCGCCCATCTACGCGCTGACCTCGCACCTGGCGACGCAACGCAAGATGGCGCTTTACCGCAATGTGCGCCCGCTGCTGCTGGACACCAGCGCCGACCGCGACACGGCGCTTGACCAGGCTGAAGGCCATCTGCTGCGCCGCAACATCGTGCAAAGCGGCGATGTCTATGCCATCACCTGTGGCGAGCCCATGGGCGCGCCGGGCGGCACCAACATGCTCAAGATCTGTCGGGTGGCTTAGCGCGAATCACCTCACTCCGAGGGTGCCTGTCGCGGCAGTCCTGACAGCACGGGCGCTGGCAAAAATGACGCCTTTCGTGCGATCAGCTGGCTGACTGCCAGGTCAACCATGGCGGCCACGGTCCAGCAGAACCACGCGGTCCAGAGCGTGTGGCTCATATAGTGGGCGCCGCGCACTTGCTGCGCAAAACCGAGCACAAAACCGGCTAGCAGCGCACCGGCCAGCCAGCGGCGGGCGGTCCGCGGCAGCCCATGCCGAAACGCAAAAAATCCACCGAGAAATGCAAATCCGGCCGATGCGTGACCAGCGGGAAAGCAGCCGCCGCTGCCGCCATCGCCGATTCCCCAGGCCCAATGCGACACATAGCTCGCCGCGCCGCCAAACGACTGCAAATCCCAGGGGCAGCTGCTGCGGCTGTGGAGCTTGATGTTGGAGATTACTAGCAGGGCGAGCAGCGTGGTCAGTGCCAGTTGCGTGCGCCGCGGCATCGGTAGCTGTTGGAGGTCGCCGAAAGGCTTGAAGACGGCTGCCAGCAGCGCCAGCTCAATCAGCCAGGGCAGCCAGCGGATGTCGTCATGCAAGGCGCCGCGCCATAGCCAGTGGTTGGTGAGGGCAAAGCCCCTAGCGGAGCCAAACCAGTGCGCCATCGCCAGGTCAAGCCCTGAAAAATCCCAGGCCCCCAACAAGAGAAAGCCGCCAGCCGTCCACAGAACAAGACTCGGCGGTGTCGGCTGGAGAGCAGGCTGGGGCAGGGTCATGGTAATTTTTTGGGAAGCGAGCGCAGTGCGCACGATAGCCGGCGCAGCTTAAGGGAGACTTAAGAGTCGGCAAACGGTAGAATCAGCGCCTTGGTTACCTTGCGGTTACCGGCCAAGTCAGCCGCGTCCACACGGCGCGGCCCGCCGCCAGCAAGCCACCCTTTTTTTGAGAATATTTTTAACTTTCAGGGGATTTTGATCATGGCACTCGTTTCGATGCGCGAGCTGCTGGACCATGCGGCCGTCAATGGCTATGGCATTCCAGCTTTCAACGTCAACAACCTGGAGCAGGTCAGCGCCATCATGCAGGCGGCCGACGAGGTCAATGCCCCGGTGATCATGCAGGCCAGCGCCGGCGCGCGCAAATACGCCGGCGAGGGCTTTCTCAAGCACCTGATCCAGGCGGCCGTCGAAAGCTACCCGCACATTCCCGTCGTCATGCACCAGGACCATGGGCAAAGCCCCGATGTCTGCCAGGGCGCCATCAAGCTGGGTTTCAGCTCTGTGATGATGGACGGCTCATTGATGGCCGACGGCAAGACCATTGCCGACTACGACTACAACGTCGAAGTCACCCGCCAGGTGGTTGAAGTGGCCCACGCCACCGGTGTGTCGGTCGAGGGTGAACTGGGTTGCCTGGGCAGCCTGGAAACCATGCAGGGCGACAAGGAAGACGGCCACGGCAGCGAGGCGGTGATGACGCACGCGCAACTGCTGACCGACCCCGAGCAGGCCGCCGATTTTGTCAAGCGCACGCAGCTCGACGCGCTGGCGATCGCCATCGGCACCAGTCACGGCGCCTACAAGTTCACGCGCAAGCCCACCGGCGACATTCTGGCGATTGAACGCGTCAAGGAAATCCACCGCCGCATTCCCAACACCCATCTGGTGATGCATGGGTCCTCCAGCGTGCCGCAAGAGTTGCTGGCCATCATCCGCCAGTACGGCGGCGACATGAAGGAAACCTATGGCGTGCCGGTTGAAGAGATCCAGAAAGCCATCCAGTTTGGCGTGCGCAAGATCAACATCGACACCGACATCCGCCTGGCCATGACCGGCGCGGTACGCAAATTCATGGCCGAAAACCCCAGCAAATTCGACCCGCGTGAATGGCTCAAACCGGCCACGGCTGCGGCCAAGGCCCTGTGCCGGCAGCGCTACATCGAGTTCGGCTGCGAAGGCCAGGCCGGCAAGATCAAGGGCGAAAGCCTGCATGCCGTGGCTCAAAAATACGCCAGGGGTGAGCTGGCTCAGGTGGTTCACTAGTGCAACCCATGCATCATGGTGCTCCAGCGCGCCTGCTTGTCACTTGCCTGGCCAGATTGGCGATAATTCAAGGTCCGTGGATTTGCACCTGAGTCGCACGGGCTTTTTTTTCACTTTGACATCCCATGACCCCAGTACTCCATACCTCCTCCCTGACTTCCCTTCCCCTGCTGGCACGCGGCAAGGTGCGCGACAACTACGCCGTCGGCACCGCCCGGCTGCTGATGGTGGCCAGTGACCGCCTGAGTGCGTTTGACGTCATCCTCGGCGAGCCGATTCCCGGCAAGGGCGCCCTGCTCACGCAAATGGCGCTGTTCTGGTTCGACAAGCTCGGACACATCTGCCCGAATCACCTCACCGGCGAGTCGCCCGAGAGCGTGGTCACGGCTGAAGAACTGCCCCAGGTCACGGGCCGCTCCATGCTGGTCAAGCGGCTCAAGCCCATTCCCGTTGAAGCCGTGGTGCGCGGCTACCTGGCTGGGAGCGGCTGGAAGGAATACCAGGAAACCCAGTCGGTCTGCGGCGTAGCACTGCCCGTTGGACTCAAAAACGCCAGCAAATTGCCCGAGCCCATCTTCACGCCAGCGGCCAAGGCGGAAATGGGCGAGCATGACGAAAACATCAGCTACGAGCAGATGGAAAAAGTGGTCGGCCCGGAGCTCGCCGCACAGATCAAAAAGCTCAGCCTGGAGATTTACACCACTGCCGCGGCCTTTGCGCTGAGCAAGGGCATCATCATTGCCGACACCAAGTTCGAGTTTGGCCTGGATGAGCATGGCGTGCTGACCCTGATGGACGAAGTGCTGACACCCGATTCGTCGCGCTACTGGCCGGTGGAAGGCTACGAAGCCGCTTTTGCCACCGGACAAAACCCGCCCAGCTACGACAAGCAGTTTGTGCGCGACTGGCTGGAGAGCGTGCGCATCAACGGCAAGCCCTGGGACAAAACTCCGCCCGCACCGCGCTTGCCGGAAGAAGTGATTGCCAAGACCGCCGCCAAGTACCAGGAAGCGCTGACGCGGCTGATGGCCTGAAGCTGACTTGCTGTAAAAGCATGCTGGCGTCTGGGCCTCATCGGCAACGAGACACTTTTCCGCGCAGGCCGCAAAATACGGCCTCGCTTCTACTTTAGATGAACCATGCCCGATCTCGACAGCCTCACCCACCAGACCATCAGTCAATACCTCAAAAGCCATATCCGCACCGTGCCTGACTGGCCCGTACCTGGCGTGCAGTTTCGCGACATCACCCCGCTACTGCAGAACCCCAAGGTCTTTCGCGTGCTGATTGATGCCTTTGTTCACCGCTACATGGATCCCGCGCTGCGTCCCGATGTGGTGGCCGGGCTTGATGCGCGCGGATTCATTCTGGGGGCCGTGGTGGCGTACGAGCTGAGCGTGGGCTTTGTGCCGATCCGTAAAAAAGGCAAGCTGCCCTTTGACACCGTGGAAGAGACCTACGCGCTCGAATACGGCAGCGCCACCGTCGAGCTGCACACCGACGCGGTAAAACCCGGCAACAGGGTGCTACTGATCGACGACCTGATCGCCACCGGTGGCACCATGATGGCTGGCAAAAAGTTGCTTGAAAAACTCGGTGCGACGGTGACCGAAGGCGCGGCAATTGTCGACTTGCCCGCGCTCGGCGGATCGGCCAGGCTGCTGGCCACGGGCTTGCCTTTGTTCACGCTCGTAGATTTTTCCGATCACTGATCCAGGCGGAGTGCTTCTGCTACTCTATTTCTAGCTCCTAAAACACGTACCTATCAGCCTTCGCCGCGCGTGCTCAATTCAAGTCGCCGTACTGCGTGTTGCTGAGCGCTGGCGCAGCGGCCGACTCCGCCGTCTCGGTGTCTTCAAAGCCGGTGAGAAGCGCGCAGGAATGCGGGCCACTGCGGATATTGACGCCGTTCTTGACCACCGCCCCTGCCGGGCCATGGGCCGATGCGGCGCGCAGGGCTTGCCGGAATGCCGCCACCTCGTCCCTCTGAATCGGCTCATAGCGTGCAGCAACCCGTTTGACCGGATTCGCCAATGCCTGAGCCACCGCTTGAGGATTGCGGCTGGACGGGCTCGTCACGGCGGCCGCTTCCTCCGAGCGCCAGTAAACCGCAGGCACGGTGATCTCGAAACGTGCCTTGGCGAGCTGGATAATCAGCGCCTCCATCTCGCTGACCTGCTCGAGCGGTCCATCAGAGGCCTTGGCCAGATCCATCATGACCAGGAATTCGTTTCCGGCGTGGTCCAGTGAAAGCACCTTGAATTTATAGCGGGCCGACAACACGCCAGCACGGATCATGGCCTCGCGAATGGCCACATACAGTTGCTCGCGGCGGCCGTGGCGCTGCACTCTACGCTCGCCGGCGCCGTTGGCAGCAGCGGGTCCCAACCGCTGGGGCAGTTGCACGACAGGCTTGTCGCGGCCCTTGGCGGCGCACTTTTGATCGTCATTTGCCGTGGCCTTGGCCGGGCCGGAGTGACCGGAAAACCAGTTAAACAGAGACATGAAAAGAGTTCTCGTGAGGGATATGCCACTTTCCTCCAACGGGAAAATGGCGGGTTACGGGATGCGGTAAAACCATTGCTTCGGTCGCTTGGCCCGCCGACTTTTTCACCAGATATCGGATCGGATTGTAAGCACGTGGAGCGGTGGAAATCGTACGCTCCCAACCATCAATCAGGTGACCGCCACACGCCTGGGGCGGTTATACAGGCGATAGGCCATCACGGCACCCATGGCCCGAGTCAATTCCAGCGCGATCGGGCTGTGTTGCCTGGCAAGTTCCAGATAGCGTTCTTCCGTCAAGCACCACAGCTTGCAGACGGTGGAGGTATGCACTGTGGCATGGCGCGGCAGGTGCGAGAAAAAAGTGCCTTCTCCCAGCACGGTTCCCGCCCCCGCCAGGGCCATTCGGACACACGCCTTTTCATCTTCATAGTGGGCGGTCAGGGTCCCGCTTTCGATGAAATACAGGGTGCGGTCCAGGGCCCCTTGTTCCATCAGCACCTGGCCACTGTTCAGGGTAAATGGCTGCATGTAGCTGGCCAGAATGTCCCAATGCAACGGTTTGAATTGACACCGCATGGCGTCACCGGCGTGGCAATGGGCGATGGCTTGAGCCAAACCCTGAATGTCATGACAGAGGGCGGCGGTAATGCGGCGTTCATGGTGCAATGGAAGATACCCATGCCCTGGCAGTGCCGCAAGAGACGTTAACGTACCCTTACACTTGATACACCAATGGCTGCTGGTGATTGCATTGAAAAGGAAACTTGCAGCCGTACGCACCGGGTGACTCAAGGACTCGGACTTACTTTCCGATGCAGAATCTGGAAAAAATCTCGCCGAGCAAATCGTCCGAGCTAAACGCTCCGGTGATCTCACTCAAGTGGAGCTGCGCCTGGCGCAAATCTTCAGCGAGCAGATCCAGCGCAGGGTGGGCGGCATGCAGTTGAGCGGCCGCTGTGCTTAGCTGGTCTGCAACCTTGTGCAACGCGCGCAAGTGCCGCTCGCGCGCCATGAACACGCCTTCGGGCGCGGCTTGCCAACCCACCACGCGCAGCAGTTGCTGGCGCAGGGCGGGCAGACCGGCACCCGTTTTTGCGGAAATCAGTACGCCGCCAGACACGGCGCGCAGCACGTCGGCGCTGGCTCTGTCCGACTTGTTCCAGACCTCGATGATGGCTGTATTTTCAGGCAGTTTTTTGGCCAACACGTCCGCTATACGAGCGTCGGCAGCCAGGTAATTAAGTGCATCTTGCGCTTCGTCCGTGACATCCTGCCGGGTCAGATCGTGCAAGAACAGCACAGCATCCGCGCTTTCAATCTCGGCCCAGGCTCGCTGCACACCGATTTTTTCCACTTCGTCCAGCGCCTCGCGCAGTCCGGCGGTGTCGACCACATGCAGCGGCACGCCTTCGATCTGAATCAATTGCGACACCTTGTCGCGGGTGGTACCCGCAACGGGTGTGACGATGGCCAACTCGGCACCGGCCAGCGCATTGAGCAACGAGCTCTTGCCGGCATTGGGCTGACCGGCGATCACCACCTTGATACCCTCGCGCAGTATCGCTCCCTGGGTGGCGCGCTGCAGCACGCTGTCCAGCGTGATTTGCAGCCGCTGCAACTGGCCTTGTGCATCGGCTTTTTGCAGAAAGTCGATGTCTTCCTCCGGGAAATCGAGCGTCGCCTCAACCAGCATGCGCAAGTGGATCAACTGCTCCAGCAGCGTGTTGATTGCCAGCGAGAACTCACCCGACATCGACCGCGCCGCCGAGCGTGCAGCGGTTTCGGTACTGGCTTCAATCAGGTCGGCAGTGGCTTCGGCCTGCGCCAGGTCAATTTTGTCATTGAGGAATGCCCGCTCGGTGAACTCCCCTGGTTGGGCGGGGCGGAGCCCGGGCAACCAGGCCAGACCCGTTGCAGGATTGATCGCAGCGCCCGCTTCCAGACAGCGCGCCAGCAGCAGTTGAAGCACCACCGGTCCGCCATGCGCCTGCAACTCCAGCACATCCTCGCCGGTGTAGGAGTGTGGCGCGGGAAAATAAATCGCCAAGCCTTGATCGATCACCTGCCCCAGCGCATCACGAAATGGCAGGTAGGTGGCGTGTCGCGGTAACAGCGCCCGGCCACAGACGGCGGCGATGACCGGCGCAATGTTCTTGCCCGAAACCCGAACGATGCCCACCGCACCGCGGCCGGGAGCCGTGGCAATGGCGGCGATGGGGTGGTGATGTCGGGTCAGCATGAAGCCACCATGTCAAAGGGCCGCAAAGTGTTGCTTTGCGGCCCTTTTTATTACCTGAACTTCGGCAGGTTGAACTGCGGCGGCACGCCCATCCGGGTATTGATTACCCACTGCTGGGCAATTGCCAGAACGTTGTTGGTGATCCAGTAAAGCACCAGGCCAGCCGGAAAGAAGAAGAACATCACGCTGAAAATCAGCGGCATGAACCACATCAGCTTGGCCTGCATCGGATCCGGCGGCGTCGGGTTGAGGGCTGTCTGCAGCAGCGTCGTGAAGGTCATGATGATGGGCAAGATAAAGTAGGGATCGGGCGACGACAGGTCGGTGATCCACAGTATCCAGGGCGCGTTGCGCATCTCGACGCTGGACAGCAGCACCCAGTACAGGGCAATGAACACCGGAATCTGTACCATGATGGGGAAACAGCCGCCCATCGGGTTGACCTTTTCCTCACGGTAAATCTTCATCATCGCCTGCTGCATTTCCTGCGGCTTGTCTTTCAGGCGCTCGCGCATTTCCATGATTTTCGGATTGACGGCCTTCATCTTGGCCATGCTGGCGTAGGCCTTGGCATTGAGCCAGTAAAAAGCAATTTTCAGCAGCAACACGAGCGCCGCGATGGACCAACCCCAGTTGGCGATAAAGCCATGCAGCGCATCGAGCAGCCAGTACAGCGGCTTGGCCAGAATGGTCAGCCAGCCATAGTCTTTCACCAGTTCCAGGCCAGGCGCCATCGCTTCAAGCACTTTTTCTTCCTGTGGGCCGACAAAAAGTCTGGAATCGATGGTTTTGCTCGCGCCCGGTGCAATGCTGCCCATCGGGGTGATCATGCCCACGGCATACAGGTTGGTATCCACCTTGCGCAGAAACAGGTCACGCTGAATGCCATCACCCAGAATCCAGGCCGATGCGAAATAGTGCTGCACCATGGCCACGTAGCCATTGCTCGCCTGCTTTTCAACCTCCACCTTATTTTTTTCGATATCCTGGAAGTCAACTTTCTGGTACTTTTGGGCTTCCGTGTAGATGGCCGGACCGGTAAAGGTGGAATAAAACGACGGCATGTTCTTGACGCCAAACCATTGCAGCGCCACCGGGGCAGGAACTTTGGAAACGGGACTATTGCCGTCGCGCACCAGTTGCAGGTAAAGCTGCGGGGCCACCGGCGCGCTGCCGGTGTTGATCACCTCATGGCGCACCGCAATGTCGTAGGCGCCACGTTTGAGTGTGTAGGTTTTGACCAGCTTGACGCCGCCGATGTCGGCCGACGCAAACTTGACCTCTAATTCATTCTGGCCATCCCTGAGCACGCGCTCGCCAGGCAGCACCGTCATCAGTGTCTTGTGCGTGGGAAAACTACCTCCTTCGCCGCCTGCAATCAGGCCGGTCTGGGCCACATAAACTCGATCGGCGCTCTCATCGAGAAGTTCAAAGCCTGCATCCTTGTTTGCCATGTCCTTGTGTCGACTGAACGTCGAGCGGGTAAGGGTGCCACCTTCGCTGTCAAAGGTCAGTGTG
>MERZ01000336.1:2633-2803 GCA_001770785.1 Burkholderiales bacterium RIFCSPHIGHO2_12_FULL_61_11 | reverse complement strand
GTGCTCACCACCACGCGCTACTTGGCGGCCGCTGGTGTTGTCGATGGCGCACCGGTGGGCACCACAGCGGACGTCGTGGGGGTCGCGCTGGCGGGTATTGAAGAAGGCACCGAAGCATCGGGCTTCGCCGCCCCTGCGGCGGACGCCGTGGCGGCCGGCGCTTTGGCAGT
>MERZ01000336.1:0-2624 GCA_001770785.1 Burkholderiales bacterium RIFCSPHIGHO2_12_FULL_61_11 | reverse complement strand
TGACGGGAAGAAGGTGGCTTGGCGGCCGTTAAATACCTGCCACTGGTCCCACAACAGGACCATGGAGAAACCAAAAATCACCCACAAAATGGTGCGGCGGATGTCGTTCATGACGGCGTCTTTTTAGAAGGAAAGGAAGTCACGGGCGTGACCAGACGGGTGAAAAGCGAAGCTGATCTCGTTGACGGAACGGGATCAGACCCGCCGTCGCACCAAGGGTGGCAGCGCGCCAGGCGGCGTAACGTCAGGTAGCTCCCGACAGCTGCACCGTGCTGTTGCAGCGCCTGCATCGAATAGGCCGAACAACTGGGTTCAAACCGGCATGACGATCCCAGCCAGGGACTGAGCAGCAAGCGGTAAGCCTGAACCAGACCGATCAACAAGGTTTGCGGCAAACGAACGAGGATAGTTGGGATCTGTTTCATGGGGTTTTACTCTCCGGCTGGATCGGCATTTGCATCAACACCTGCACTTCGGCGCGAACTGCCTGCTTGAGCGGCCCGGAACTGGCGCTAACAAATTCCGCACGTGAAAAATCACGCCGCAATCTGACCACAAACGCGGCCTGCGGATACAGATGGGCAACATCAGCGCTCACGGTGTAAATCTGCCTTTTGATGGCATTTCGTGTGACAGCCCGCTTGGCCCAGCGTTTGGGAACCATCGCGCCTATCCACATGTCCTGAACCGGGAATAGCACCGGCGCATCAGCCAGCTTGGCGGTCTGCACCTGCGCCGCCCTGGCATTCAAGGCAATGCTGTGCATTGCAAAGTGCCTGGTTCTTGCAACAATGGCACCGGCTAGAACGGCCTGGAACTGGGGTCTGGTTTTAAGCCGCTGCACTAGCGCCAAGCGTCAGCTCGAGAGCAGAAAGCTGTGGATAGCCTGCCAAAAGCGTGGCTTAAACAGCCAGGCGCTTGCGGCCCTTGGCGCGACGTGCAGCAATCACTGCGCGGCCACCACGCGTTTTCATGCGCGTCAGAAAGCCGTGTGTACGTGCGCGCTTGACTTTGGAAGGTTGGTATGTGCGTTTCATGATAAATCCTGCTAGCCTTGATTCGGCTTGTTACTGTCGGTCAGCGACAAAGATTCCCTGGGTAATTCGAATGATCTTGGTGGCCGTACATCACAGCCAGCTCTGCGGGGTAGATGCTGCACACCTGTCGCGAGTCGGCTGATCCACTCAAAAGTCAAAGTCCTTTTGAGTGGGTCAACAAGTCCGGGCAAGCGCCGCCAATCCGCTTCGAATCAGGGAAACCCATGATTATCACAGATTTCTGAACACTGGCAACAGCTTAGCCCGCGCCTGGGGTAAAGACTCCGGAGAATCTGAACCCTATGGTGTTGCATCCCTTTTGATGCCTCCCTGAAACCCACCGAAGCAAGTTCAAATTTTAGCGCCGTACAGCACCCGAATCCCTGAACCACCAGGATGGGTTGCAGAATTGGCCGCCACTGGCGATTTTTTAAACCTTTCATCGCAGTCAAAACTGGCCGCCTGGGCGGTGTTTTTTGCACTCCCGTCGTTCCCCCTATCTTTGTCTTTAATGCTTTAATTCAAATTAGTAGTAGTGATAAGGATCATGCCAAGCTGTGGATAGCCATCTTTTTCCTTTTTAAATCAACTATTTAGCGTTTGTTTAAGCCTGTGCCAAAGGCCCTTGAAGCCACCTGCGAAATATGAACAACTATCAATTACGGACGTCTCTTGTGGATAAGTCATAAGTTGTTAAAAAGTTTTCCCCATGGTTGTTTCATTAAGCTATGAATTTTTTAGAATGTAGAAAAAAGTATTCATTTTTGATGTAAATCTCTGCGAAGAGAGGAAAAAAAAGCTGAAACCAGAAGCTATAAATATGTGGATAACTCCTGCCAAGACTACAATTAAGGGTGCTCAAAATTAACAATATCCACAAGCAGCGGCTGGCTGCTTCAAGTCTTCAGCCCGGTCAAATCCATTCATGAGTGAGCCATCCGCCCCTGATCTGGGTCACAACCTGTGGCAGCACTGCGTCGATCATCTGGCCCAGGAATTACCCGGGCAGCAGTTCAACACCTGGATCCGGCCTCTGGTTGTCAATGTGGCGTCCGATTTGTCCAAAGCCACCATTCAGGTGAGTAACCGCTTCAAGCTGGACTGGGTTCGGGCCCAGTACGCGGCCCGCATTTCTGCTTTGCTTGAGAAGCTGTCTGGTCAAAGAATCCCACTGGAGTTGGCGCTTGCGCCTCGGGACGCGCCATCGAAATCAGTATTGTTGACCCGTAGTTTTGAAAGTGTGGGCGTCGCCGAGCCGGCTGGCCTGGGATCGCCTGAAGAAGTAGCGGGTGCGCCGTTCAAAAGCCGGATCAATACCGCCCTGACCTTTGACACGCTGATTGAAGGCACGGCCAACCGCATGGGTCGCGCTGCGGCGCTTCATGTGGCCAGCAGTCTGGGCCAGCTTTACAACCCACTTTTTATCTATGGCGGCGTTGGCTTGGGAAAAACCCACCTGATGCACGCCATTGGCAACAAATTGCTGGCCGACAATCCGGCGGCCAAAGTGCTCTACATTCACGCCGAGCAATTTGTGTCCGATGTGGTCAAAGCTTATCAACGCAAGACGTTTGACGAGTTCAAGGA
>MERZ01000335.1 GCA_001770785.1 Burkholderiales bacterium RIFCSPHIGHO2_12_FULL_61_11 | reverse complement strand
TCGCGCGCCAGCCTGCCCCAGAATCTTGCGCAGCGCCTGGTAGCCGCCGCGCGCCTCATAGTCCTCGAGCCGCCAATTTTTCCCGTCCAGACCGCCAAGAATTTGTGGACTGATGTGTCGGCCGTGAAAACAGGTCTCCACGCCCGTGGCTGTAAATTGTGACAATACGCTCTGTACCGCCGCGCTGTCATTCTGGTTGGATGCGAGCGTCATGATTGCTTTGCCTCGACAGATTTAAGACCGTCAATAAGCTGGTCCAGTTTTTCATTGCTCATGGAGCTGCACATCGCCAGGTCATTGACCAGCATCACTGGTGAATCCGCGCAGGCCCCCAGACACTCGGACTGCTGCAGCGTAAAAAGGCCGTCAGCGCTGGTCTCGCCCATGCGAATGCCCAGTTTCTGCTCCAGATACTTCAGCGCATCGGTTCCATTGCGCAACTGGCATGGCAGGTTGGTGCAAACGTTGAGCTTGTACTTGCCCACCGGATGCTGGTTGTACATGTTGTAGAACGTGGTGACTTCGTGCACGGCAATCGGGGCCATGCCCAGGTAGTCGGCCACCAGCAACTCGCTCTCGGCGCTGACAAAGCCGCGCTCCTGTTGCACGATGGTGAGACAAGCCATGACGGCCGATTGCTTTTGGTCTGCCGGATATTTGGCGATTTCGCGGTCAAAAAGTGCTTTGGTTTGTTCAGGAATCATGGATGACATCATGGGTTTACCGGTCAATTTCACCGAAGACAATGTCCATGGTGCCAATGATGGCGACGACATCGGCAATCATGTGGCCACGCGTCATTTCATCCATGGCGGACAAATGAACATAAGCCGGCGAGCGGATCTTCAGGCGGTAAGGCATGTTGGCACCATCGCTGACGAAGTAAATGCCGAACTCGCCCTTGGGATTTTCGACCCCGACATAGGCCTCGCCCTCGGGTACATGAAAGCCTTCACTAAAGAGCTTGAAGTGGTGAATCAACTCTTCCATGTTGGACTTCATGGATTCACGGTCAGGGGGGGCGACTTTGTGGTTGCTTGTGATCACCGGGCCGGGATTGACGCGCAGCCAGTCAACGCACTGTTTGATGATGCGGTTGGACTGACGCATCTCCTCGATGTGAAGCAGATAGCGGTCATAGCAGTCACCGGTTTTCCCGACTGGAACGTCAAAGTCCATGCGCTCATACACATCGTAAGGCTGTTGCTTGCGCAAATCCCACGCGAATCCGGAACCCCTGAGCATGGTGCCGGTGAAGCCGAGGTTGAGCGCGCGCTCGGGCGACACCACGCCAACGCCAACCGTGCGCTGCTTCCAGATGCGGTTTTCGGTCAGCAGTGTTTCATACTCGTCAACCAGCCCGGGGAACTTGGCTACGAAGTCATCGATGAAGTCGAGCAGTGAACCCTGGCGGTTTTCGTTCAGCGCTTCAATCGCCTTGGCGTTCTTGATCTTGCTGACCTTGTACTGCGGCATGGTCTCCGGCAGGTCTCGATAGACACCGCCGGGCCGAAAGTAGGCCGAGTGCATGCGCGCGCCCGACACGGCCTCGTTCATGTCGAACAGCGCCTCGCGTTCACGGAAGCAGTAAATCATGATGTTCATCGCGCCGCAGTCAAGGCCGTGCGCGCCAAGCCAAAACAGATGATTGAGCAGACGCGAGATTTCCGCAAACATCACTCGGATGTACTGCGCGCGGATCGGAACATCGACGCCGAGCAATTTCTCGATGGCCAGGCAGTAGGCATGCTCGTTGGACATCATCGTCACGTAATCAAGCCGGTCCATGTAGGGCAGCGACTGGATATAAGTTTTGCTTTCGGCCAGTTTTTCCGTGGCGCGGTGCAACAAACCGATGTGCGGGTCGGCGCGCTGGACCACCTCGCCGTCGAGTTCGAGCACCAGGCGCAGCACGCCGTGCGCCGCAGGGTGTTGCGGCCCAAAGTTGAGCGTGTAGTTTTTGATTTCAGCCATGTCGTACCTATCTCGTCACTATTGCCGGAGCAGCTTATTGAAGGCCGCCGTAGTTGTCCTCGCGAATCACGCGTGGCGTAATCTCACGAGGCTCGATCGTGACGGGCTGGTAAATCACGCGTTTCTGCTCAGGGTCGTAACGCATTTCCACGTGGCCCGAGATCGGGAAATCCTTGCGGAAAGGATGGCCCACGAAGCCGTAGTCGGTCAGGATACGGCGCAGATCGTTATGGCCTTCAAAGACGATGCCAAACAGGTCAAACGCCTCGCGTTCAAACCAGTTTGCGGAGTTCCATAAATCAGTAACTGAGTCAACGACAGGGAAATCGTCGTCAGGGCAAAATACCTTCAGCCGCATGCGTTGGTTCAGGCTGACCGACAACAGATGCGTTGCAACACAAAAGCGCAGCCCGTCGTACTGGCCATCCTTGTACTCGGAGTAATCAATACCGCAAAGGTCAATCAGTTGCTCGAATTTACAGCCTTCCGCATCACGCAACGCGGTTGCGGCTGCCAGGTAATCAGTTGCGCCCACAACAACCGTGACTTCACCGAGCGCAACCCGAATATTTTTGACCTTGCCTCCAAGCACTGCCGCAATGGTATCGGCAATCTGTTGGGAGGAAGCAGGAGATGGAAGAACCAAGGAAGATGACAACAGCATCATGCCCTCGCAATCGTGTTGGTGCGGCGAATTTTTTGCTGCAATTGAATGATGCCGTACAGCAGCGCTTCGGCGGTGGGCGGGCAGCCCGGCACGTAGACATCCACCGGCACGATGCGGTCGCAACCGCGAACCACCGAGTAGCTGTAGTGGTAGTAACCGCCGCCGTTGGCGCAGGAACCCATTGACAAGACCCAGCGCGGCTCGGCCATCTGGTCATACACCTTGCGCAAGGCCGGCGCCATCTTGTTGCACAAGGTGCCCGCGACGATCATCAGGTCGGACTGGCGCGGACTGGGCCGAAAAATCATGCCAAACCGGTCAATGTCGTAACGCGACAAGCCGGTATGCATCATTTCTATGGCGCAACAGGCGAGGCCGAATGTCATGGGCCAAAGCGAACCGGTCTTGGCCCAGTTGACCACCGAGTCGTAGCTCGTGGTCATGAAGCCTTCTTTGAAAACACCTTCAAGTGACATATCCGTACCTTTGTCGCAAAAATCCTCGGGGGATTTTTTCCCCGATATCCTATTTATTCCCAGTCCAGCGCACCCTTTTTCCATTCGTAGACAAAGCCCACGACCAGGATGGCCAGGAAAATCATGACGGACCAGAAACCCACCGCACCGATTTCCTTGAGCGCGACGGCCCACGGAAAAAGAAACGCAATTTCGAGGTCAAAAAGAATGAAGAGGATGGCGACAAGGTAGTAGCGCACATCGAATTTCATGCGGGCATCTTCGAAGGCTTCGAAGCCGCATTCATAAGGGGAATTTTTTTCGCTGTCAGGTCGCACCGGGCCCAACAAACGACCCAACACCTGGGGGACAACACCGACACCCGCACCAACCAGAACAAACAGGAGAACAGGAAGATATTGGTCGAGGTTCATTGTGGGTTCAATCTCTGTAAAGCCGCTCGTGCGGTTTGTATCAGTTTGCCGTTTGAACCGAAAGCATCGCCGAAGCGTGGCTGCCGATATTATTTCCTGGTGCGGACGGCGAGACTCGAACTCGCACAGCTTTCGCCACTACCCCCTCAAGATAGCGTGTCTACCAATTTCACCACGTCCGCAGTGTTTAACTGTCCGAATGCCATGAGGAAACCTGTTGGTTTGTTCGCTTTCGGGACGTCCTAGAGTTTACCCTGAAATACCCTCGTTTTCCGCCTGAATCGAACCCTTCTTCACGTTATTTGGTGGGAATTTGCGCAGCACCCGATGCGGCCGGCGCGGGGGCCGCAGGAACAGCGGCCTGGGCTGGCGCAGGTGCAGTGGTTCCAGGAATTTGAGCCGCGCCGGATGCAGCGATCACGGGAACCG
>MERZ01000334.1:4481-6647 GCA_001770785.1 Burkholderiales bacterium RIFCSPHIGHO2_12_FULL_61_11 | reverse complement strand
TGCCCCGCCAGCAGCGCGGCGAACGTGAGGCGGAAGGCACTGGGACGGGCCATGCCACCAGCAGCGAACGCATCCACAGCGGCACCGATGCCCCATTGCAGGCCGAAGGCACCAACGAAGACCATCAGGTTGAGCGCGGTATTGACCCGGCCGGAGATCGCGATGGGAAAGGCCGCAGTCAGTTGCGAATAGACGATGTTGCTGAGACTGAAAGACAGCCCGAGCAGGGGCCACAGCCAGGCTGACCGAGCCAGGCCCAGGATGATCGCCAGTTCCACCACCAGCCCGAGGCCCATGCCGACGGTCAGCAGCAGCATCGGCGTTATGTTGCGGCGGGCCAGCCAACCCGAGCAGGTGGCGACGAAAACAAAGCCGGCGAGCATTGACAGGCCCATCAGGAACAGGACGCCTGCGGCGTCCGAGCGCGTTGCGCCATTGACCTCGATCAGCCAGGGCACCGCCCACAGGCCCTGGAAGGCCATGAAGCCGCCGCTGACCAGGCAGCCCTGTGGCGCGAAACGCCAGAAATTGCGGTTGCCGTAGATTTGGCCGAGGGTACGAATCTGCTTTGCGAAGGACTCACGCTGGCCACCCGCCGCATGCTCAGGCATCGTCATCACAAAGCCGGCCGTCATCACCAGCAGGCCGGCGAACAGGAAGAACATGCCACGCCAGCCGAACACCGGCAGCGCGGCCTCGACCGGCACACTGGCTGACAGCGCGCCAAGGCCGCCGGCGACCATGATGGTTGCTGTCAGCGAGGGCAGGCGCTCGACCGGGAACCACTGGCTGAAGGCCTTGAAGCTGGCCATCAGGCAGGCCGAAACACCAAGGCCGATGAGCGCGCGCGCGACCGCCAGCGTCACCAGTGTCGTTCCGATACCGAACAACGCGCAGCCAGCGGCGGCCACCATCAGCAGGGCCGCCTCAACCCGGCGCGGACCGAAGCGGTCGAGCAGCAGACCGAGTGGCAACTGAAAGAGACCAAAGGCGAGGAAATAAGCCGAGGTCAGGAGCCCCAGGCCGGCCGCGGTGATGCTGAGCTCTTGCATCAACTCGGGCGCGATCACGGCGTTGACGCTGCGCAGGCCATAAGACAGAAAATAGCCCGCCGCGTAGGCCGGCACCAGGCGACGCCAGAGGTGCAGGTGTTCGTTCATGGGAGCAATGTCATGGAAACACCCGACTCACGATCACTTGCAAGAAGCGCAGTGACCTTGATCCTTGGCGGCTCACTGCCGACTTGCGGACGAGGCGTGTTTGCAGGCATTACGGTCATTTCGCCAGCATGGTGCTGGGCAGCCAGAGCGCGATTTGCGGCCAGATCATGATCATCGCCAGCACCAGGACCATCAGGCCCACGTAGGGCGCCGCGCCGCGCACGATCGGGCCCATCGGCGAGCCGGTGATGGCCTTGATGGTGAACAGATTCATTCCCACCGGCGGCGTGATTTGCGCCAGTTCGAGGTTGATCACCAGCAGCACGCCGTACCAGATCGGGTTGATTTGCAGATGCGCCATGGCCGGCATGATCACCGGCGTGGTGATGAGAATGATCGAGATCGATTCCAGAAACATGCCCAGCACGAAGATCAGCGCCATCATCACAATCAGGAAGCCCGCCACGCCGATATCGGCGGCAATCACGGTCTCGACGATTTGTTGCGGAATCCGCATCTTGGTCAGCACGTGGCCGAACACAGAGGCCCCCGCCAGTATCATGAACAACATCGCCGACACGCGGCAGGCATCGACCGCCGAGTCCCAGATGGCGCGCAGCCGCACCGTGCGGTAGATCAGCACGGCAACCAGCAGCGCCAGCCAGGCGCCAGCGGCGGCGGCTTCGGTGGCGGTAAACATGCCGGCGTACATGCCACCGAGCACAAACACCGGTAGCGAGAGCGCCCACAGCGCCTTGCGGATTGCCACCAGCGCCTCGCGCAGGCTGGCACGCGCCTCGCGCGGGATGTGGCGGTGCGCAATGGCCGTGCTGGTCATGCTCCAGGCAATAAACACGGCGGCCATCAGCAACCCGGGCACAACGCCGGCCATGAACAAGCCGCCAATCGAGGTGTCGGTGGTGACCCCATACAGCACCATCGGACCGGACGGTGGAATCAGGATGCCCAGCGTGCCACCGGCCGCCACCAGCCCGTAGGCCGCCTT
>MERZ01000334.1:3974-4463 GCA_001770785.1 Burkholderiales bacterium RIFCSPHIGHO2_12_FULL_61_11 | reverse complement strand
CCGTGGCCACGCTGGAGCCGGAGATCGCCGCGAAGATGGTGCAGGCCAGGATGGTGGCAATTCCCAGGCCACCAGGCAGGTGCCGCGTCAGCGTGTAGGCCGTGTTGTAAAGGTCGTCGACGATGCGCCCACGAATCATGATTTGCGCCATGAAAGCGAACAACGGAATCGCGACCAGCAAGTACCGATTAATTTCACCAAAAATCACTTCGGTCACGGAGCCAAGTTCACCCTGGGTGATGAACAGCATTGCGCCGCCAAACAGCGCCAGCCCGGCAAAAATGGGCAGCCCCGTGAACAGGACCACGAGCAGACCCACGAATATGAGGGCAATCGTCACTTGGCGTCCTTGTCCGCTGGTGCGGTCGCTCCAGTGGCTGGCAAGCCGATGATGGCGCGCCACAGTCCCTCCACGGCAGCCAGCAGCAGCAGGGCGCCGCCCACGGGCATCAGCAGCATCAGCCACCAGGTGGGCCACTCCAGCGAGCC
>MERZ01000334.1:0-3907 GCA_001770785.1 Burkholderiales bacterium RIFCSPHIGHO2_12_FULL_61_11 | reverse complement strand
GCCGTCTCCCAGCCGTTGACGATCAGCACCGTGGCGATAGCCGCGGTGGCAACAGCAGCCCAGGCTTGGGCCCAGCGGCGGCCGGCACCCGACAGTTGTCCCACGAGCAGGTCAACGCCGATGTGCTCGCCATGTCGCAAGGTCTGGGCCGCAGCCAACATCACCACCGCCACCAGGGCGAAACCGACCACCTCATCGACCCACACGGGCGCGGCATTGAACACGTAGCGCATCACCACAGCCCAACCGATCAGCGCCAGCGAGGCCAGCAGGCTCACGGCGGCAAGCGCCATCCCGGCACCCGCCAACACCGAAACCACGCGTCCCAGGGCGCGCAGCGCAGGCCCCTCGCGCACGGCTGCGCCGTCCGGTTCACGACTCATTGCCGGTCACGGATCAAAGGCGATCGATCAGCTCAAGCAGCTTGACGCCGTCGGGCGCCGTGGCGCTGAGGAACTCCTTTTTCACGGCCGGCTGCATGGCATCCGCCATCGTTTTCTCCTGCGCCTTGGTCAGGGCCACGGTTTTCATGCCTTTGTCGTTGAGCGCCTTGATGTCTTCCGCGGGCACGCCGTCCGTGGTTCGGATCGAGCGCCGCACGGCCTTGTCGGCGGCTTTCTGGACGGCGCCACGCACATCAGCCGGCAGGCCGTTCCACCAGGCGGGGTTCACCACCAGGTTGTCGTAGGCCAGAATGATGCTGGAGGCCACGCCGAATGTCTGCACCTCGTAGAACTTGCGGCTGTCCGCGGCCTTCACGCCGGTGAAACCAGCGTCAAGCACGCCGGTCTGCAGCGCCTGGTACACCTCGGAGCCAGGCATCGCGGACGGTGCCGCACCCATGGCGGACAGGCCCGCGTCAAACAGTTTGTTCAGACCGCGAATTTTCAGGCCGGCGAAATCCGCAGGGACCGCCAGCGGCTTGTTGGCCGAGGTGAAGATGCCGTCGTTGGTGTCCACAATCCAGCCGATGTTTTTCACCCCTTTGGCTTCCATCTTGGCGTCGAGCAGTTTGGCGGCTGGCGAGGTGATAAACGCCTTCTGCTTGGCCACGGAAGTCATGAGGTAAGGAATGACGGTGACGCTCATCTCGGGAATCGTGCCGCCCCACTGGAAACTCAGAATGGCAGCCGCCTCGATCTTGCCGCTGGCCACGGCCGGGTGATTCTGGTTGGGTTTGAACAACTGGGCAGCGCCGAAATTTTGCACCTCCACCCGGCCTTTGGTCGCTTCCTTCACGTCCTTGGCAAACTGCTCCAGGTTTACTGCCGTGTGGTGCGTCGGCGGAAACTGGTGGCTGATGCGCATCGTGTATTCGGCGGCCAATGCATTGCCGCCAAGGCTGATCGCGGCAAGCGCGGCAAGCAGGTGGCGACGGGACGGGGTACGCAATTGCTGTGTCATGGGGCATGTCTCCTGTGTTATAAAAAAATGAAAATTTCTCATGCCACTGCACGCATGGCGCGCAACGCGTTGATGTCTTCCGCACTGTAACCCAGGGCGCCCAGCAGTTCGGAAGTGTGCTGCCCCTGGCGCGGTGGCTGCAGACGCACGCCCAGACGCTGGCCGTCCATGGTGAACGGGAACAGCGTGGTCTGGACGGTCTGGCCAGCGCGCTCGCCGTCGGGCAGCGTGATGTCGGCCAAGCCGCCCGTGGCCTTGAGATGTTCGTCATCAAACAGCTCTTCGGGCCGGCGAATCGGCGCAAAGGGCAGGCCCACCTTTTCGAACAGCGCCGCCAGCTCAGCCGCACTGCGCAGCGCCAGGCGCTCGCGCAGGAGGGGCATCATGACCGGGCGCAGGCGCACACGTTCGTTGTTGGTGGCGTAGCGCGTGTCAGCCTTGAGATCGGTCAAGCCCAGCGCGTCGCAAAAGGTCGCCCACTGCGCATCGCTCACCGCAGCCAGAAAAATCTGCTCGCCATCCTTCACAGTGAACACGTCGTACACCGCCCAGGCGGAAATGCGGTCGGGCATGGGCGCGGCGGGCTGGCCCGTGATAGCGTACTGCAGCATGTGCTGGCCGACCAGGAAGACATTGTTTTCGAACAGCGCGCTTTGCACCTCCTGCCCTTTACCCGTGATGCCGCGCTGAATCAAGGCGCCCAGGGCGCCGATGGCGCCAAACATGCCGCCCATGATGTCGTTCACGCTGCTGCCGGCTCGCAGCGGGTCGCCGGGGCGGCCGGTCATGTAGGCCAGACCGCCCATCATCTGCACCACCTCGTCGAGCGCGGGGCGATGCTCGTAAGGGCCGGGCAGAAAGCCCTTGTGGCTGACATAGATCAGGCGCTCGTTGACTTTGGACAGCGCCTCGTAATCCAGGCCGTACTTCTTCATGGTTCCGGTCTTGAAGTTCTCGGCCA
This sequence comes from Burkholderiales bacterium RIFCSPHIGHO2_12_FULL_61_11, assembly GCA_001770785.1. Classification (GTDB taxonomy): domain Bacteria; phylum Pseudomonadota; class Gammaproteobacteria; order Burkholderiales; family Burkholderiaceae_C; genus Polaromonas. The sequence goes on along the minus strand of MERZ01000334.1, from coordinate 1,542 downwards.
CCACATCGGCGCTGGCGGCCAGCTTGCGCGCCACTGCGGCGCCAGCGGGGCTGTGCAGATCGATCACGATGCTCTTCTTGTTGCGGTTGAACATGGGGAAAAAACCCGCGCCCGCGCCCAACAGGTGGCGCGTACGGTCGCCGTCGATCGGCTCAACCTTGATCACCTCGGCGCCCATGTCGGCCAGCACCATGCCGCAGGTGGGGCCCATCACCATGTGCGTGAATTCGACGACTCGCAGTCCGGTCAAAGGCTGGACTGCCTGCGAACCCTGGCCGGCAAGGGGTTGGGGAGTGGTGGTGTCTTGCATCAGCCGCAGACTTGGGCAGGCGTCATGCCAGCGGGCAGCATGGTCTTGGGCAGCCCCGCCTGCCAGAGCGTGCCGTGCAGGGTTTCGCCGTCCAGCCAGTGCGCTACTTTTTTGCGCAGGGCCAGCAGCCGGTCGATATCTTGTCCGGTGGCGATACCCATGCTCGCTAGCATATAGGCCAGGTCTTCAGTGGCCACATTGCCACTGGCGCCGGGCGCATGCGGGCAGCCACCAATGCCGGCCAGACAGGCATCGAAGCGCGTCACGCCCATTTGCAAAGCGGCAAACACATTGGCCATGCCCATGCCCCGGGTGTCGTGAAAATGACCGCAGTTGAGCTTGTCCCCCGCAATGGGCAGGGCTTGCCCGAACAGCTCGCGCACCATGGCCGGATCAGCATAACCCACGGTGTCGGCCAGGCCCACGCGGTCGACCCCGGCGTCGAGCACCGCCTGGAGCAGGCGCAGCACTTCGGCGGGCGCCACCCGGCCCTCCAGCGTGCAGCCAAACGCCGTGCTCATGCCCACCTCGATCAAGGTGCGCGAACCGGCTGCATCGCGGGCGGCAACGATGTGGCCGATCTCGGCCACCACGTCGTCAGGGGTCTTGCGCAGGTTGGCCAGGCTGTGGGCATGGCTGGCCGAGAGCGGCAGCAGCATCAGGTCGGCCTGGCATTCCATGGCGCGTTCAGCACCCTTGAGGTTGGGCACCAGCACCGAGGCCGTGAGGCCGGGCAAGGTCCTGGCAAAGGCGAGCAGTTCAGCGGTGTCGGCCAGTTGCGGCAGCAAGCGCGCCGGCACAAAGGAGCCGACTTCGATCTCGCGCTGGCCCGCGTCATAGGCGTCCTGGATCCACTCCAGCTTCTGCGCGGTCGGCATGACGCGCGCGATGCTTTGCAGGCCGTCGCGCAGACCCACCTCGCGGATGATGGCGTGGCGGGGTAAAGCCATGTGAGGCATTGTTTGGATTTGAGTCATCGTCCCATTTTAGGAATTCTTCAAGCAGTGACACAACGTTTTAAATTCCCATACGGAATTTCTTGACTTCCTTGAATCGATAACACGTTCCATGTGCGACCTTGACCTGACTACCCTGCGTTTGATTGTGACCGCCTGCGAAACCCGCAATATCGCATGTGCGGGGCGCAGTGCCACATCGTGGGTTCGGCCGCCAGCAAGCGTCGTTGTTGAGTAAGCGTCTAGCCGTGGCATATTGAAGGCGTATGCGTTGAT
>MERZ01000333.1:7350-27428 GCA_001770785.1 Burkholderiales bacterium RIFCSPHIGHO2_12_FULL_61_11 | reverse complement strand
GTCTTCGCGGCCGCGAAGGGCAGGGCGAGCAAGACCGGCGCTGGGCCACCAAGGTGACCGATGTGCGCAACTGGTTTGTGTTCTCTGGCAGTGAACGCTGGCGCGAAGACGACCGCGAACACGAGCACTACTCGGACTCAGGTGGCAAATCCGGCGGCCAAAAAGAGAAGCTGGCCTACACCATCCTGGCCGCCAGCCTGGCCTACCAGTTCGGCCTGGCCTGGGGCGAAAAACGCTCGCGCAGCTTCCGCTTCGTGGTCATCGATGAAGCCTTCGGCCGCGGCTCCGACGAGTCGGCGCAATACGGCCTGAAGCTGTTCCAGCAGCTCAATTTGCAACTGCTGATCGTCACCCCGCTGCAAAAAATCCACATCATCGAGCCCTTTGTGGCCAGTGTCGGCTTTGTCGCCAACGAGGAAGGGCGCGACTCCAAGCTGCGCAATCTGAGCATTGAGGAATACCGGGCGGAGAAGGGCCGTGTGTCGGCACTTGACAAGGGGGCCGCGTGAGCTGGACGATGCCTTCGGACCCGCGCGACCCCGCCCGAAACCCGTAGCGGACTTGTCTATACGCCGAATGTTGGCATCTTGGATGCGTTTGGTAGACGTTTCAACCCTAGAATGCCCAAGCAGGTGTGAAAATGTTAAAAACTGAACACCTGCGTACCAATAACAATTAGCATGCAGCGACACAATCGGCGCTGGTGAGAGAGACTCGATCACAGTGGAAAATCAATTCTTCGAGAAGCCGATTCTTAACTCGCCGTATGCTTATCCAGTCCTTCATTGGGAACTCGACAAAACAGGCCAGCCGACCCAGCAAATCATCGAGAAGCGCAGGCCCGCCGAGTTCATCACGCCAATCCCCAAACCCAAGAAGCAAAAGGGCGCGCAGCAGGAAGCCCTGCTTTTCGACGAAACGCTGTCCACGCAGGCCCAGCAATACCACTCAGCCATCATCAATTCGGTCCGAACCGAAGTGGACAAGTGGCGGGCCCTGAAAAATCCGAATGACTGGCGTGTGACACCGGAAACCGCCCGCCTCCTGCAGCACTGGCGTCATCACAACTTCAGTGGCGTTCGACCGTTCTTCTGCCAGGTCGAAGCCGTTGAGACGGCAATCTGGCTGACCGAGGTTGCGCCGCAGATCGGCAAAGTGGGGCAGGTCTTCATGGACCACCTCGCCAGCGCCAACAACGACGCCAACCCGGAGCTGATGCGCCTGGCCCTCAAGCTGGCGACTGGCGCGGGCAAGACCACCGTGATGGCGATGCTCATCGCTTGGCAAACCGTCAACGCCGTGCGCCGGCCCAACAGCAAAAAGTTCACGCGCGGCTTTCTGCTGGTCGCGCCCGGCCTCACCATCAAGGACCGCCTTCGCGTCCTGCAGCCCAACGACCCCGACAGCTACTACGCCAGCCGTGAGCTGGTGCCCGGCGACATGCTCGGCGACCTGGAGCGCGCCAAGATCGTCATCACCAATTACCACGCTTTCAAGCCGCGCGAGCGCATGGAGTTGTCCAAAGGCGGCCGCTTGCTGCTACAAGGCCGGGGCGGCGACGCGCTCAACACGCTGGAAACCGAAGGTCAGATGCTGCAGCGCGTGATGCCTGACCTGATGGGCTTGAGCAATGTGCTTGTCATTAATGACGAAGCCCACCACTGCTACCGCGAGAAGCCCGGCCTCAAAGTGGAAGACGCCGACCTGAAAGGCGACGACAGAAAAGAGGCCGAAGAGAACAACGAGGCCGCGCGCCTGTGGATCACCGGGCTCGAAGCCGTCAAGCGCAAACTCGGCGTGGCGCGCGTGTTTGACCTGTCTGCTACGCCATTCTTCCTGCGCGGCTCGGGCTATGCCGAAGGTACGCTGTTCCCCTGGACTCTAAGCGACTTTTCGCTGATGGACGCCATCGAGTGCGGCATCGTCAAACTGCCTCGCGTACCGGTGGCCGACAACATCCCTGGCGCTGAAATGCCGATGTTCCGCAACCTGTGGGAGCATATTCGCGCCAAGATGCCTAAAAAAGGTCGCGGTAAAGCCGAAGGACTGAATCCGCTTGACCTGCCGACGCAGTTGCAAACCGCCCTCGACGCGCTATATGGCCACTACGAAAAGACCTTTGCGCTTTGGGCACAGGAGAAGATTTCCGTTCCACCCTGCTTCATCGTTGTCTGCAACAACACATCGGCATCCAAGCTGGTTTACGACTACATCTCGGGATTCCAGCAGCCGCACAAAGACGGAAGCAGCAAGCTGGTGGAAGGCCGTTTGCCTCTGTTCCGCAATCACGACGAACACGGCAACGCACTGGGCCGCCCGCGAACGCTGCTGATCGACAGCGAACAGCTCGAATCTGGCGAAGCGCTGGACGACAACTTTCGCGGCATGGCCTCCGACGAAATTGAGCAGTTCCGCCGCGAGATTGTTCAGCGTACCGGCGACGCACAGGCCGGCCAAAACATCACTGATCAAGACCTGTTGCGCGAAGTGATGAACACAGTCGGCAAGGCAGGCCGCCTGGGCGACTCCATCCGCTGCGTCGTCTCGGTGTCCATGCTGACCGAGGGCTGGGACACCAACACCGTCACCCATGTGCTGGGTGTGCGCGCCTTCGGCACCCAACTGCTGTGCGAACAGGTCATCGGCCGTGCCTTGCGCCGCCAGTCTTACGAACTCAATGAAGAAGGGCTCTTCAATGTCGAATATGCCGACGTTCTCGGCATCCCCTTCGACTTCAACGCCAAGCCGGTCGTTGCGCCGCCGCAAAAACCGCGCGAAACCATCCAGGTCAAAGCCGTGCGGCCCGAGCGCGACGCGCTGGAAATCCGCTTCCCGCGCGTGCAGGGCTACCGCGCCGAGCTGCCTGAAGAGCGACTTACTGCCGAGTTCAATGACGATTCAGTCCTGGTACTGACACCTGATCTGGTCGGCGCCACCGAAACACGTCAGTCCGGCATCATTGGCGAGACAGTGGACTTGAACCTGGTCCACACCGGCGATGTGCGCCCGTCCCAAGTGGTGTACGAACTCACCTCGCATCTGGTGCTGAGCAAATGGCGCGATGCTGATGGCGAGCCGCAACTGCACTTGTTCGGCCAGCTCAAGCGCATCGCCCGGCAGTGGCTTGACGGTTATTTGGTCTGCAAGGGTGGCACCTACCCCGCGCAGCTCAAATACAAGATGCTGGCTGACATGGCCTGTGAGCGCATCACCGCCGGCATCATGCGCACGCTGGTCGGCAGCCGCCCCATCAATGCCGTGCTTGACCCTTACAACCCCACCGGCAGCACGGCGCATGTCAACTTCAACACCTCGAAAACCGAACGCTGGGAAACCAGCGCGCAGCACTGCCAGCTCAACTGGGTGATTCTGGACAGCGACTGGGAGGCCGAGTTCTGCCGCGTGGCCGAAGCGCACCCTCGTGTGCGGGCCTATGTGAAAAATCACAACCTGGGCCTGGAAGTGCCGTACCGCTATGGTTCAGAAATGCGCCAGTACCGGCCCGACTTCATCGTCCGCGTTGACGACGGCCACGGCGAAGATGATCTTTTGAACCTGGTGGTCGAAATCAAGGGCTTTCGCGGCGAAGACGCCAAGGTCAAAAAAGAAACGATGGACGTTTACTGGGTGCCTGGCGTCAACAACCTGGGCACCCATGGCCGCTGGGCATTTGCCGAGTTCACCGAGGTGTATCAAATGCAGGTGGATTTCGCAAAGAAGGTGGAAGACGTGTTCAACACAATGATCGACGACGCCGTACACGAAAGAAACTGGACGTGAGCTACATCAAGAAATGCTTGCTGATCAAGGGCAATGAAGCCGTGACAGTTTGTCACGCATTGACGCTGACGGTCTCCTTCTGGCACCTGCGCGAGAAAGCAGTTACCGAGGATTCCTCGATAACTGTGGATAGCCAGAAATAAGCGCCTGTATGCACGTTTGCGACGCCAACAAGGAAAAACATGAAAACTGAACTGGTTCAATCGCTCACAACGAACTTCGAAGCCCATGCGCAGCAGACTGAAACGGGCATCGAGTTCTGGCTTGCCCGTGACATTCAACATCTGTTGGGCTACACCAAATGGGACAACTTCCTGAACGTTGTTTCCAAGGCAAAAACTGCCTGTGACGTCTCGGGGCATGCGGTGCCCGATCATTTTGCCGACGTCGGCAAAACGATCGCCATGCCCAAGGGTGCCGAAAAGGAAGTCCCGGACCTCATGCTCACCCGCTACGCCTGCTATCTGATTGCCCAGAACGGCGACTCAAAAAAACAGGAAATCGCTTTTGCCCAAACCTACTTTGCGGTCCAAACGCGCAAGGCCGAACTGATAGAGCAACGATTGCTGGATGCGGAGCGGGTATCGGCGCGAAAAAAACTCTCAGCAACCGAAAAAGAGCTGTCGGAAGTCATTTTTGAACAGGTAGGCGGCAATCAAGACTTCGCCTTCATCCGCAGCAAGGGCGACCATGCCTTGTTTGGTAAAAGCACGCAAGCGATGAAAGCCCATTGGAAGGTGCCAGACAGTCGCCCTTTGGCTGACTTTGCGCCCACCATTATTTTGAAGGCGAAAGATTTCGCAACTGAAATCACCATCTTCAATGCCCGACAGCATCAAATGGGCACTGAATCAGCCATCTCAAGCGAACACATTACCAACAACAAAGCAGTGCGCAAGACCCTGTTGGAACGGGGCATCCGGCCAGAGAGTCTGCCACCCGCTGAAGACGTGAAAAAAGTCGAACGCCGCTTGCTGTCAGAAGACAAAAAAGCGCTCAAAAAGCCCGATGCACTGGATTCCTGATCAAAGCCATGGCCACCAAAAAACCCAAAGCGCCCCTCACCGTCGAAACCCTCAAGCACGACGACGCCACGCGCAAGAACATCCCCTCGGTCGAGCCCCACATCATCCCAAAACCCGAAAACCTGGCATCCCTGGTTTTGGCAATTCGTGGCGAAAAGGTCTTGCTGGATACTGATCTGGCGGAACTTTACGGGGTAGAGGCGCGTGCCTTGAACCAGGCGGTTGCGCGCAATCGCAATCGATTTCCCGACGACTTCATGTTTCAGCTCACGCCAGAAGAATGGGAGCGAGTGCGGTCACGAACTGTGACCGCATCGGATGCCAAAGGTGGCAACTCATCACAATCTGTGATGAGCGGGAAAGAGGGTGAACCTTTGAGATCACAAACTGTGATCTCAAAGGGAAGAGGGGGAAGGCGGTACATCCCTTACGCATTCACTGAGCAGGGTGTCGCCATGCTGTCCAGTGTCTTACGTTCCCAGCGTGCGGTTGAGGTCAATATCGCCATCATGCGCACCTTCGTGCAGTTGCGTCGCCTGATGGACTCCAACCGCGACCTCGCGCGCAGGATAGAGGCCATGGAAATGCGCTACGACGAGCAGTTTTCTGCGGTCTTCGATGCCATCAAACAACTGATTTCTGAAGATCAGGCGAAAAAGTCGAAACCCAACCGCCCCATCGGCTTCGTCTGATTAAGAACGTACCTGACCGACCACTATGGCCACCAAAAAAATAACCAAAGCGCCGCTCATCGTCGAAACTCTCAAGCACGACGACGCCACGCGCAAGAACATCCCCACCGCCGAATACCAGTCGGTCATGGCCAAGGACGAGCAGAAGCCGGTGCGCGTCGAATACGAGCGCCGCAACCGCGACCTGGACCCGCAACTGGTCTGGCGCGGCAAGGACGAGCAGGACTGGTCCAACCTGATCGTGCAGGCGCCGCCGCTCTACATCCAGGAAAAAGTCCACCCCAAGGTGCTGATTGACGACCTGAAGCGCCAGAGTGAGAAGACCGCAGCGCCTGCAGCGCAGGTCGATTTATTTGCCGACTTCAACGGCCTGCCCAACACAGACGCCAAAACCGAGTTTTACCAGCACGACGGCCACTGGGCCAACCGCATGATTTTGGGTGACAGTCTGTCGGTGATGGCATCCCTGGCCGAGCGCGAAGGCCTGCGCGGCAAGGTGCAGTGCATCTACTTCGACCCGCCCTATGGCATCAAATTCAACAGCAATTTTCAGTGGAGCACGACCAGCCGCGATGTGAAGGACGGCAACGCCGAGCACATCACCCGGGAGCCCGAGCAGGTGAAGGCGTTTCGGGATACCTGGCGTGATGGCATTCATTCCTACCTGACCTATCTGCGCGACCGGCTGACGGTGGCGCGTGATCTGCTGACGGAATCGGGGTCGATCTTTGTGCAGATTGGGGATGAGAATGTGCACCGAGTGCGGGCGGTGATGGAGGAAGTATTTGGTGCAGAGAATTTCATCAGTCAAATATCAATTCAAACAACCAGCGGTTTTAAGACCAACTACATCGGGAACATTGCGGACTACGTTCTTTGGTTTGTACGAGACAAGACTAAAGGAAAGTCTCACCCACCTTTCTTCAAAAAGGGCTTCGAACTTGGTGAGGGTAATGCCAGATGGTTGATGTTCGAAGATTTTTCTTACCGCGGTGTTTCCGCTGCGGAAAGGCGAGGCGAAGTACCGATTCCTGCGAACACATTGCCTTACAAGCCGGGCGACATCCTCTCTCAAGGTAGACCAAAAGAGCCACAGCCGTTCCAGTTTCAAGATAAAACTTACGATAGTTGGAGCAAGAATTCCCACTGGAAGGCATCCTTTCCGCAAGGTATGAATCGTCTTGCAAAGGCCAATCGAATTCACGTTGCCAAGAACTCAATTCAATACGTGCGTTTCCATACTGATTTCCCGGTGAGCGTTCATGGAAATGTCTGGACTGACACAGGCTCTGGCAGCTTTACGGATGACAAGGTCTATGTAGTTCAGACCAACACAAGCATTGTTGAGCGTTGTATTCTGATGGCCACAGATCCGGGCGACCTCGTCCTCGACCCCACCTGCGGCTCCGGCACAACCGCCTATGTTGCCGAGCAATGGGGCCGTCGCTGGATCACCATCGACACCTCGCGTGTCTCGTTGGCACTCGCCCGCGCCCGCATCATGGGCGCGCGCTACCCGTTCTACCTGCTCGCCGACAGCCGCGAGGGACAAATCAAGGAAGCCGAAGTCATGCGCACCGCCCCGTCCAGCAGCCCAACACGGGGCAATGTGCGCCAGGGCTTTGTCTATGAGCGCGTGTCGCACATCATGCTGGAGACAATCGCCAACAACGCCGAGATTGACGTGATCTGGGACAAGTACCAACCCGAATTGGAGGCGCTGCGCGCCGACCTGAATGCCACGCTGGGCAGCGCATGGCAAGAGTGGGAAATTCCGCGCGGACTCCCGGAGCCCGACGATGTGCTGGGCTGGAAGAAACTAAAAATTGATAGCAGCTCACGCACGTCCGACGCGGGCCAGAAGGCTAAAACACTCATAAAAACATGGTGGGATGCCCGCATCGCCCGCCAGAAGGAAATTGACGCCTCCATCGCCGCCAAGGCCGAGTTTGAATACCTGTACGACAAACCCTATGACGACAAGAAAAAAGTCCGCGTGGCAGGCCCGTTTACGGTCGAAAGCCTGTCGCCGCATCGCGTGCTGGGTGTGGATGAAAACGACGAACTGATAGACCCCAACGATCCGAAGGTGGCTGAGCGCCAGGCCGAGTACAACGCAGAGCGCAATTTCGTCCAGATCATTCTGGAAAACCTCAAGACGGCCGGTGTGCAGCAAGCGCACAAGGAAAACAAGATTGACTTCACGTCACTGACACCGTGGCCAGGCGACTTGGTCTGTGCCGATGGCCGTTATAGGGAAGGCACCGAAGAAAAACGCGCCGCTGTCTTCATCGGCCCCGAGTTCGGCACCGTCTCGCGCCCCGACCTGGTGGCCGCCGCGCGCGAGGCGGGCGATTCCGGCTTTGACGTGTTGATTGCCTGCGCCTTCAACTACGACGCGCATTCCAGTGAGTTTGACAAACTCGGGCGCATCCCCGTGCTCAAGGCCCGCATGAACGCCGACCTGCACATGGCCGAAGACCTGAAGAACACCGGCAAGGGCAACCTGTTCGTGATTTTTGGCGAGCCCGACATCGACATTCTGGAAGCCGAAGACGGCCAGGTACGCGTCAAGGTCAACGGCGTGGACGTGTTCCACCCCAACACCGGCGAAGTCCGCAGCGACGGTGCCGACGGCATCGCCTGCTGGTTCATCGACATCGACTACAACGAAGAAAGCTTCTTCGTCCGCCACGCCTACTTCCTGGGCGCCAACGATCCGTACAAAGCGCTAAAGACCACCCTTAAGGCCGAGATCAACGAAGAAGCCTGGGCCACGCTGAACAGCGACACGTCACGGGCATTCGACAAGCCGAAGTCGGGGCGCATTGCCGTCAAAGTCATCAATCACTTGGGTGATGAGGTGATGAAGGTGTTTCGGGTAGTGTGATGGCCTTAATCGATGAAATTCTAAAGTGGTCAGAGGAGAAGCTTCCTCTCTGGCAGCGGGATGCGGCCCGCCGTTTATTTCAGCAAGAAACAGGCTTGTCTGTCGAGGACTACGCGGAGCTATATGCCTTATTGAAAGCAGCCCATGGGTTGCCTAATCCATTGGAACTGACACCCGATCCGCTCAAGGCTGCTCACCTGCCGACGGCGGTTCAAGCCGGCGAGAAGGTTGTGCTGAAGGCAATCCGGGATTTGGTGCATGTGAACAGGATTGCACCAGGGCAGGAACTGAATTTCGCACCATCGGGAATGACGGTGATATACGGTGGAAACGGAAGCGGGAAGTCGGGCTACGTAAGAGTAATGAAACGGGCATGCCGTGCACGAGATCAGGCTGAGAAAGTTCATCCAGACGCACACGACACTGCTGTCCAGAATCGCGTACCGAAAGCCATTTTCGACATTGAAGTTAACGGGGTTTCAAGGCCTTTACAGTGGACTGCTAATAGTGATTCACCTGACGAACTGGCTGCAATTTCAGTCTTCGATTCACACTGTGCCCGCGCTTACTTGACTACCGAGCAGGATGTGGCTTATTTGCCGTACGGACTGGACGTTGTTGAGAATCTTGCAAATAAAGTTCTACCAGAGTTGGCTCGCCGTCTTAACGAAGAAATTGCCACGATCAATATTGATCGGCAACCATTCCAGCATTTAGTTGGCGAGACGGAGGTCGGACGACTGGTTCACGTGTTAAGCGAAAAGACAAGTCCAGCCAAGGTTAAAGCTCTTGGCCCATTGTCTGAGATCGAGACGGCACAGATTAAGGAAATCAATGCAGCACTTGCCGAATCTGATCCTGGAAAAAAATCAAAAGATCATCGCCTTTCTGCGGGACGCCTAAAGAGTTTGGCGGAAAGAATCGAAACTGCTTTGTCTTGGGTCAGTGATGCCGCTATAGAAAAACTCAAAAAGATTACCGATACCACGGTCACTGTCAATCAGGCTGAGAGGCAAGCAGCAGAAGCACTTCAGTCAGGAGAATTGCTTTTGCCTGGAACCGGTGAGCCGGTATGGAAGGCATTATTTGATGCGGCACGCAAGTTCTCGACAGAGGTTGCCTATCCAGAACATACGTTCCCTCACGCCACTGCCGAGGCAAAATGCCCGCTCTGTCAGCAACCGTTGAACGATGCCGGAGAACGGTTGAAACGATTTGAGAAATATATACAAAACGACGTTGCTAAAGCTGCCGCCGAGCAACGCCAGAAACTTGAAACGACAAAGATAAAGATTGAAAGAGCCAACTTGAACGTTGGCCTCGACGATTCTTTTATTGAAGAACTGGCACTGCTTGATGATGCAATTGCCTCTATTACCAATGCGTTTGAAAAAAACATAGAAGCTCGCCGTATTTGGATGCTTGAAAATCTCAACTCTTACACGTGGGAGGCCGCGCCCGCGCTTGGCGAGAATCCACGTAAGAGATTGCGTAATCTCGCTGCACACGAGATCAAATCAGCAAGAGTCTTTGCCCGAGCAGTGGATGAAGTTAAGAAAAAGTCGCTGATAGATAAACGAGAAGAACTACGTGCTCGCCAGAATCTTTCCGCATGCCTAGACGCAGTGCTTGCACTGATTGATCGATTTACGATGAGACAGGCACTAAAAGCCTGTGAACAAAACCTTAAAACAAGGCCAATTTCAGACAAGTCAAAAGAATTTGCAAGTGGTGCTGTCACTGGCGCGCTAAAAAACGCCTTGGATGAAGAGTTTAAGTCTCTCGGAATAGGTCATATACGAACTAAGCTTAAAGATCGACCTGACAAAGGGAAAATAAAGCACCAATTACTTCTTGATCTCCCAACAGCAAACAAGCTGGAACAGATACTCAGTGAAGGCGAGCAACGAGCCATCGCGTTGGGTTCATTCCTAGCAGAATTGAAGCTTGCAAATCATGCATGTGGCATCGTTTTTGATGACCCCGTTTCATCGCTTGATCACATGCGTCGAGGAAGAGTCGCGAAGCGATTAGCTGCTGAGTCCAAGCAAAGGCAGGTCTTGATTTTCACTCATGATGTTGTGTTTCTTCAGCAATTGCGAGACGAATGTGACAAGTTGAGTGCATCTCCATTATTTTGTCGCCTTGAGGCGAGCGGTGGTTTTTACGGCAACGTATCCGAAGGGCTACCTTGGGCACACAAGAGCTATAGCGAAAGAATTGATTTCCTAGAAAAGGCACAAAAGCGACTTGAAAAAATGCCATGGCCTGCTGACCCATCTGAAGTCTTAGCAAGACAAATAATCCAGCAATATAGTTTCCTTCGGGCAACGATTGAGCGCGTAGTTCAAGATTTTGTGCTGAATGCCACAGTGCAACGTTTTAGGGATTACATCGAAGTCAAAAACTTAAAAAGGGTAGTTGGACTAAAGGCTATTGAAGTAGATGAAATTGACAGGCTTTACCAGCGCTGCCACGATTTGATCGAGGCACATGACCCATCGTCCGCTAAAGATGAACCACCGCCCACCCCTGATGAACTTAAACAAGATATTGCTGACTTAAGGAGTCTGATTCAACGTATGTCGGACCGGCGTAATGGCGCAAATTAGTAAGGCATCATGATGACCGACCCCCAACAATTCCTCATTTACCAAAGCGAAGACGGATCCACCCGCATCGACGTGATGCTGGATGCCGAAACCCTTTGGCTGAGCCAGAAGCAGTTGACCGAGCTGTTTGGCAAGGCCAAGGGGACGATCAGCGAGCACATCAAGCACATCTTTGAGGATGGCGAATGGACGCCGGAGGCAACTGTTCGGTTATTCCGAACAGTTCAAATCGAGGGAGGGCGGGAGGTGACCCGCGAAGTCGAGCACTACAACCTGGACATGGTGCTGGCTCTGGGTTTCCGCGTGCGCAGCCCGGTGGGTGTGCGTTTTCGGCGCTGGGCCAATGACAAGCTGAAGGAATACATCGTCAAAGGCTTTGTGCTGGATGACGCGCGGCTCAAGAATCCTGGCGGGCTCGGGAAGTGGCCAGATTATTTTGACGAGCTGACGCGCCGCCTGCAAGACATCCGCACCAGCGAACGGCGCTTCTACCAAAAGATCACCGACATCTACGCCACCAGTGTGGACTACGACAGCAGCCATGAACTGACGCAGGCGTTTTTTGCAACGGTGCAGAACAAGGTGCACTACGCTGTCCACGGCCAGACCGCTGCCGAGCTGATTGCGGCCCGGGCTGACAGCAGCCAGCCCAACATGGGGCTGACGACATGGCAGGGAGCGCGCATTCGCAAGGCTGACGTGAGCGTGGTCAAAAATTATTTGACCGAGAAAGAGCCGCGCGCCCTCAACAACCTGGCCGAGCAGTACCTGATTTTTGCCGAAGGGCAGGCCATGCGGCGCGTCGCGATGACGATGCAGGACTGGATCGCCAAGCTGGAAGGCTTTTTGACCCTGAATGACCGCGAGATTTTGCAGGGCGCTGGCAAAGTGTCTGCGCAACTGGCTAAAAGCCAGGCCGAGCAGGAGTTTGACAAGTTCCGGGTGGCCGACGATCAGCGGTTTGAATCAGACTTCGACCACTTGCTGAAGCAACTGCCAACCAAGCCAAAGGGTAAGGCGCAGTGATGGATTTCCGGTCGAGTAAGAGGCCCGCGTGAGCTGGACCAGCGCGGCTGACCTGCGTGCGCAGGTGCAAAAGTTGTGGGACAAGGGGGACTTGCTGCGCCCGTGCGTCCAGTGCGAAGCAATGTTGCCCCGGCGCTTGCGGCTGCTGGGGCCGACATCGACCGAGCTGACTGAACGCTTCGACGAGGTGCGGGCGTGGATGACGGATTTACGGCGCAACTCGCCCCCGCACAGTGCGCCGCGCTATCGCATCGTCATGCGCGAGTTCCGCCATCGCGTGCTGGGCAGCAACGCCGTGCCGGACGAGGTCTGGCTCGACAGGCTGGATGACGCGCTGGCCTTGATTGGCAAGCAAAAAGAGGCCAAGCGCTTTGCCAGCCTGGTGCAACTGACCCGCGAACAGCACCCGGCCTTGTTGCCGTGGCTGGAAAAGCGGCCCTTGAACGCGCTGGCCTTGGCTGATGTCTGGCCGCGCCTGCTGAACGTTGTCTTGTGGCTGCTGGCGCATCCGCGCCCCGGCATCTATCTGCGACAGGTGGACCTGGCCGGGGTGGACAGCAAGTTCATTGAGGCGTACCGGGGCGTGCTCTCGGAACTGCTGGACCTGGCCTTGCCCTTGGATGCCATTGACGCCAGCGCCAGCGGGGCCAGCCAGTTTTGCCGGCGCTACGGCTTCAAGGACAAGCCCCTGCGCATCCGCTTTCGCTTGCTGGACCCGCGTGTGGCGCTGCTGCCCGATGCCTGCGAGCAGGACATCGGCGTGACCCAGGCGGCTTTTGAGCGGCTTGACCTCCCCGTCAGCCGGGTGTTCATCACCGAAAACGAGGTCAACTTTTTGGCCTTTCCGCCGCTGGCGGGCAGCATGGTGATCTTTGGCGCGGGTTATGGCTTCGAGGTGCTGGCAGGTGCCCGGTGGCTGCAACAACGCAGCCTTTATTACTGGGGCGACATTGACACCCACGGCTTTGCCATCCTGGACCAACTGCGTGCCCAGCTGCCCCACGTCCACTCGTTGCTGATGGATCGCACCACCTTGCTGGCCCATGCCACGCAATGGGGCGAAGAGCCGCAACCCCTGCTGCGCGACTTGCCACGGCTCACAGTTGAGGAAGGTGCGCTGTTTGATGAACTGCGCGACAACCGGCTGCGTGCGCGCCTGCGGTTGGAGCAGGAGCGCATTGGCTTTGGCTGGCTGCAGCAGGCGTTGGCAGCCTTGCCAGCCGTTTCGCTGCTGGATGACGCGACATGAGTCTTGAATTGGATGCACTTATTTTTGCCGCGGCTATCTTGCTGGCGTTCGGCATCGACTGGTGTGCAGGCGAGCCTGCGGCACGCTGGCATCCGGTGGTGTGGATGGGGAACTACTTGGGCTGGGCTGGGCGCCACCTGCAGCGCTTCACCCGCCAGGCGCTGAACCATGGCTCTGATTACAAGGCTTTTATCCTTGGAGCCATTTCGTGGTCTGTGGGAGTAGCTATTGTTTGTGTAGCATCCTGGGCGTTGCAAAAAGGTTTGCTGGCCCTGCCAGACGCGCTGGGGCCAATTCCGGGCGGCGTGCTCGCGGCGCTGCTGCTGGGCCTGGCGCTCAAGCCGATGCTGTCTTGGGCGATGTTGCGTAGCGAGGTGTTGGCGGTGGAAGCCGCTTTATCCCCCGTGCAAGGTGGCTCGCTGGCTGCCGGACGCGAACGTCTGAGCTGGCTGGTCAGCCGCGATGTGACCCATTTGACCGAGACCCAGGTACGCGAGAGTGCGATTGAGTCGCTGGCGGAAAACCTCAACGATTCGGTGGTGGCCCCGATCTTTTGGTTTGTGCTGCTGGGCCTGCCGGGCGCGGCACTCTACCGCTTTGCCAATACCGCCGACGCCATGTGGGGCTACCACGGTATGCGCAACGGCCAGAACTGGGAATGGGCGGGCAAATGGGCGGCGCGGGCGGACGATGTATTGTCGTGGTTGCCGGCGCGCCTTACCGCTTTGCTGCTGGCCTTGTTGTGTCGGCCTCGGACAAATTCAAGCGTTCGCCCAGAATCCTTAGCCGCAGATCAGGACAGGCCTGTCGCAGCGTCCTTCGTGGCGCGCCTGCGCCTTGAGGCCAGTCGCACGCCGTCGCCCAACAGCGGCTGGCCCATGGCAGCCATGGCACTGGGCGTGGGCGTGTGTCTGCACAAACCGGGCGTCTATGTGCTCAATGCGGCGGGGCGGGCGCCGCAAACGCATGACACGCAGCGCGCTCTGGTCTATGCTTCAAAAGTGGTTGTAGCCCTCGTTTTTATTGCGCAAGCAGCTCTTGTTGTTGTAGCAACTGGAGGGATCTTATGACGTCACCGCAGCGCATTCACGGCGGCCCCGACGCACTGGGTGTGCCACGTTTTGATTTCTCCACCAACAGCAATGCCTGTGGTCCGTGCCCTGTGGCCTTGGCTGCCGTGCAGCAAGCAGATGCCCGTCATTACCCCGATGCCAGCTATGCCGCACTGCGCGCCCAGTTGGCCGCTTTTCATGGCGTGGAGGTGCAGCGCGTGCTGCTGGCGGGCAGTGCCAGCGAATTCATTTTTCGCATCACCGCCTGGGTGGCGCAGCAGGGCGGGCGCCAGGTGTGCCTGCCGCCGCACAGCTATGGTGACTATGCGCAGGCCGCACAGGCTTGGGGTTTGGCCCCAACCAACCAGCCTGATGACGCGCAATTGATGTGGGCTTGCGAGCCCTCCAGTCCGCTGGGCGCGACGCAGGCCAGGCTGGGTGACCTGGTTGATGAGCTTGGGGCAACGGCCACGGTCGTGCTCGACCGTGCCTACGAGCCGTTGCGACTCAACGGCGCGCTGGCACTGACCGATGCGCAATTTCAAACGATCTGGCAACTCTGGACCCCCAACAAGGCGCTAGGCCTGACGGGCGTGCGCGCCGGCTACGCGATTGCGCCCTTGGGTGCAGAGAAAGCGGTCGCCGCGCTGGAGCAGTTGTGCCCTTCGTGGCCAGTCGGCGCGCATGGCGTGGCCTTGTTGCAGTCGTGGGTGCAGCCCGAGGTGCAGGCCTGGCTGACCGAGAGCCTGCAAACGCTGCGGGCATGGAAGGCCCGGCAGATCGCGCTACTGCAAGCCTTGGGCTGGACCTGCTTGCCCAGCGGCACTAATTTTTTCTGCGCTCGACCGGGGCAAGCGCTGGACTTGAATCGTTTGCGTACAGCGGGCATCAAGCTGCGCGACACAACATCGTTTGGCCTGCCGGGGCATTTCCGGCTTAGCGTGCAGCCGCCAGTGGCGCAGGACGCACTAAAAATTGCCTTGCAAACCGGGCCCAGCCCAGTTTTTACAAATTTTGAAGGAGAAGTGACCATGACCGCACTCACCATTCGCCTACCCAACTCGGTACATGAAAGCATCAAGCTTCTGGCCCGCAAAGATGGCATTTCCGTTAACCAATTTATTGCCAGCGCCGCTGCCGAAAAGATGGCCTCGTTTCAGACTTTGGACTACCTGCGCCGTGAAGCCGCCTTAGGCAAGCGCGAGGACTTTGAGCAGTTCTTGAAACTGGTGCCTGATGTGCCAGCGCAGGCTGGGGATGCGCTTTCTTCGGATATAGACACCTTAGTGAAAACAAGAAATAAAAAACCATGAGGGGTTTTTGACATGACCGCCAAATGCGTGATGGTGCTGGGCACCACCAGCGGTGCTGGCAAGAGCTGGCTCACCACCGCGCTGTGCCGCTACTATGCCCGACAAGGGCTCAAGGTCGCGCCCTTCAAGGCGCAAAACATGAGCAATAACGCCAGGGTCGTCGCCGGTGGCGAAATCGGCAGCGCCCAATATTTTCAGGCGCTGGCCGCGCGCGCGGTGCCCGAGGTGCGCATGAATCCGCTGCTGCTCAAACCCGAAAAAGACACGCAGAGCCAGGTCGTGCTGATGGGCCAGGTCAACGCCGAACTCTCGCGCATGGAATGGCGCGGCCGCAGCGCGTCGGTCTGGCCCGTGGTGGCGCAGGCGCTTGACGAGCTGCTGCAAGACAACGACGTGGTGGTGATCGAAGGCGCGGGTTCACCTGCGGAGATCAACTTGCATGACAGCGACATCGTCAACATGCGCGTGGCGTTGCACTGCAACGCGGCGTGTCTGCTGGTGACTGACATCGATCGGGGAGGCGCGTTTGCCCACCTGTACGGCACCTGGGCCATGCTCGACGAAGCCGAGCGCAAGCTGATCAAGGGCTTTGTGCTCAACAAGTTCAGGGGCGATGCCAGCCTGCTCGCCCCCGGCCCGCAAATGCTGCAAGACCTGACCGGCGTGCCGACCGTGGCCACGCTGCCGATGTGGTGGCAGCACGGCCTGCCGGAAGAAGACGGCGTTTTTGACGATCGCAGCGTGTCAGCGGGTGCAGTCACCAAAACCGTAGCCGTGATTGCCTACCCGCGCATCAGCAACCTCGATGAATTCCAGCCGCTTAAAAACGTGCCCGGCGTGCGCCTGAAATGGGTGCGCAGCCCATCTGAATTGGCGGGCGCGGACTGGATCATCCTGCCCGGTTCCAAACACACCAGCGGCGACCTGGCCTGGCTGCGCGCGCGGGGGCTGGACCAGGCCATTGCCGACCACGCGGGCAAGGGCGGCGCGGTGCTGGGCATTTGCGGCGGCCTGCAAATGCTGGGCGAAGCCCTGATTGACCCGCACGGCATTGACGGCAACGGCCCCGGCCTGGGGCTGCTGCCCCTAGTCACCGTGTTTGATGAAGCCAAAACCGTGCAGCACAAGCACGCCGTGTTTGCATCCGTGCGCGGGCCGTGGGCCAGCTTGTCGGGTGTTGCTGTGCAGGGCTATGAAATCCACCACGGCCAAACATCACCCCACTCAGCCATGGCCGCCGCGGGCGACATCGCTTACCCGGTCATGCCCCAAGGCCTGGCCTGGCAAAACGCCGCCGGCAACGTGCTGGGCCTGTATTTGCATGGCCTGTTTGAAGACCCCGGCGTGCTGCAGGCCCTGTTTGGCGCGGCCACGCCCACGCTCGACTCCGTGTTTGACGGCTTGGCCGACTACATCGAGCGGCACTTTGAGCGCGGCGTGCTGCAATCCTTGATCCAACCTGTTGCCTTACCGTAGAAATTTTCAGTCCGCCATTTTTTCACCGCAAGACAAACCACACCATCACCATGAACTTCAATATTTCTTCTATTACCGATCTGTCCGATACCGCGCTCGCCCAACGCCTGCAGCACAAGCTGGACAACAAGACCAAGCCGTTGGGATCGCTTGGACGTCTTGAGGCCCTGGCACTCCAGTTGGGCGTGATTCTGGGCAGCGAGACGCCTGAGTTGCGTGCGCCGCAGATGGTGGTGTTTGCCGGCGACCACGGGCTGACTGCGCGCGGGGTATCGGCTTATCCCGCCGATGTGACCTGGCAGATGGTGGAGAACTTCCTCGCCGGCGGCGCCTGCGTGAGCGTGCTCGCGCGCCAGTACGGCCTGGCCCTCACGGTGGTGGATTGCGGCGTGTGCCACGATTTTGCGCCGCGCGACGGTTTGCTTGTCCGCAAGATCGCGCCCGGCACTGCCGATGCCTGCACTGGCCCGGCCATGACGGCCTCCCAATGCGATCAAGCCCTGGTCAACGGACAGGACATTGTCAAGGCTTTGCCTGGCAACGCGCTACTGCTTGGCGAAATGGGGATTGGCAACACGTCGGCGGCTTCGCTGTTGCTGGCCCGTCTGGCCGGCTTGGCCATTACCGACTGCACGGGTGCGGGAACCGGGTTGGATGACGCAGCGGTGGCGCGCAAGGTCACCGTGCTGCGAGAGGTGTTGCTCAGGCACGCTGACGTCAGCGAACCCCTGGAAGTGCTCGCCGCTTTTGGCGGCTTCGAAATCGCCACCATGGTGGGTGCCGTTCTTCAGGCCGCACACGAGCGTCGCATCATCGTTGTGGACGGCTTCATTGCCAGTTCGGCCGTGCTCGTCGCGCAAGCACTGGCGCCGCAGGTGATGCAGCGCTGCGTGTTTGCCCATCGTTCTGGCGAACGCGGCCATGCGCTCATGCTGGCGCATCTGGGCGCGCAGCCGCTGCTCGACCTGGGGTTGCGCCTTGGTGAGGGTTCAGGCGCTGCGCTGGCCTGGCCGCTTCTGCTGTCTGCCTGCGCCGTGCTGCGCGAGATGGCGAGTTTCGAGTCGGCCGGGGTGGCGGAAAAATCAGCGCGCCAAGACGCTTGCCGATGAACTTCATCCGGCATTATTTGCTTGCGCTGCAGTTCTTCACCCGCATTCCAGTGACGGGGCGCCTGGCTGCATGGGTAGGATACAGCCCCGCCATGCTGCGTGCCAGTGCCGCCCACTTTCCCGGCGTCGGCTGGCTGGTTGGTTTGTTGGCGGCGCTGCTTTTCGCGGGGGTGCAGTTGCTGCTGCCCGATACCCCAGGCGCCTCGCTGGTGGCGGCGGTGCTAAGCACTGTGTTCACGGTGCTACTGACCGGCGCATTTCATGAAGACGGTCTGGCAGACGTGGCTGACGGTTTGGGCGGGACGCATGAGCGCAGCCGGGCGATGGAGATCATGAAGGACTCACGGGTCGGCGCATTTGGCGTGCTGGCGCTGGTTCTGGTTTTGCTGGCCAAGGTATCCCTGCTGGCGCTGTTGGGCGACATGGATAGCCAACTGGCATGCGTCGGGCTGCTGGCCGCGCATGTGGTTTCGCGCACTCTGCCGCTACTGCTCATCAGGGTTCTGCCTTATGTGGGCGACAGTGCAACGTCCAAGTCCAAACCGTTGGCCGACCAGATCAGTCTGGCTGGCCTGTTGGCCGGCGTCGTGTGGTTTTTGATTCTTCTGGCCCTTGTGACATGGCTGTATGGCGTCGTTGTTTTAGTGGCCCCTCTGATCACCGCCGGGCTGGCCTGGCTCTGGATGTGGCGACTGTTCGCGCGTCGGCTGCAAGGGTTCACTGGCGACTGTTTGGGGGCCACGCAGCAGGTGTGCGAAGTTGCATTTTACTTCGGCTTGGCCCTGTCAGCATGAAGCTCTGGCTGGTGCGCCACGCGCGTCCCCTGATTGATTCCGGGCTCTGCTACGGGGCGAGCAATGTGCCGGCCGATCAGGCGGACACCCTGGCCTGCGCACGCGCGCTGGCCGCGGTGCTGCCGCAAGGGGTTTGCGTGCGAACCTCGCCGCTGCAACGCTGCGAGCAGCTTGCGCTTTGCCTGCAAGAACTCAGGCCCGACCTGATGCCCGTGCGCGATGCGCGCCTGACCGAGATGGACTTCGGCTGCTGGGAGGGGCAGCGCTGGGACGCCATTGCGCAATCCGCCTTTGATAAATGGACGGCCCAATTCGGCACCTGGCGCTTTGGTGGCCGCGAGAGCGTCAATGAAGTGCTGAAACGCGTTGCCGCAGTATTGGCTGATACAGCGCAACAGGCTGATGAGGCCGTCTGGATCACTCACGCGGGCGTCATCCGGGGCTTGTCCCTGCTGGCGCAAGGCACAACTCATATCGAGCGGGCAGACCAGTGGCCTGTTGATGTGCCCGGTTTCGGGCAGTGGCAGCAAATGCAGCTTGGGTGAAACCTTCATCAGGCGCCAACCAACGATTCGGCGCCAGCAGGTTTGAAACGTTGAAGGCTACTACGGCGCCCGCTTCAAGGGCCCGAAACAGGCCTGCAGCGACTCCGCTTTGCAGACGATCAGCTGTTCCAGCTTGGGGCTGAACTGAACGAAGCGGGTCACCTTCTCGCCGGACGCCTCATGCAGGTCGCCCGAGCAGTCGCGCTTGCCGTTGGATTCGGTGACGGTTTCGACGACCCGGTAAAAACCCAGCAAACCGGGAATAGGCGAGATTTCATACTCGCTCAACGTGGTTTCCTCGCCGCTGATGCCCGTCCGCGTGCCATTGGCGCGGTATTTATAGGTTTCTGCACAGGATTTTCCCGGCAGCGTCCAGGTCCAGCTTCCAATGATGGGGTGCGGCTGCGACGGCGTGGCAGGTGAAGGTCCTGCCGCCTGCGCAGTGGCAAAGCTGCAGAGCAGGGCGGCGAGGAGTGGGAGTTTTCGCAGGTGAGTCCATTCCAATGTCGGCGCCG
>MERZ01000333.1:6904-7344 GCA_001770785.1 Burkholderiales bacterium RIFCSPHIGHO2_12_FULL_61_11 | reverse complement strand
TATTGACCCGGGCCAGGTTGCTAAGGTCGGAATCAGCCATTGGAGATGAGTGTACTCAATCGCTGGTTTCCTCCCCGTGTCAGACTGGATGTCGCTCCGGCGCGGATCATCAGCGATAAATTTGGAGGCAACATCCTGCCCGACAGGCTGCTAGTCCTGCCGGTTACCTAGCGTGAAGTAGAACGCAGCGCCCTGATCCGGCGCGGACTCGGCCCAAACCCGGCCACCGTGGAGCGTAACAATTCTGTGCACGGTGGCCAGGCCAATACCGGTTCCGGCAAATTCAGATGCTGTGTGCAGCCGCTGGAACGCGCCAAAAAGCTTGTCCGAATAAGCCATGTCAAAACCCGCGCCGTTTTCGCGCACGGCATACACGGGCTCGCCATCCGGACTGCTGTCGCACCGGAAAGTGATGCGGGTTTGCGGCTGCTGGCCGCTGA
>MERZ01000333.1:0-6866 GCA_001770785.1 Burkholderiales bacterium RIFCSPHIGHO2_12_FULL_61_11 | reverse complement strand
AGCAATGCCACCCGGCCGGGCTCGCGCTCCCGGCAAGCGTCCAGCACGGTGTGGGCCATGGCGCTCAGATCGACCAAGTCCCGGCGCAGGCTGATCCGTGATGCGTGGGCCAGCGATAGCAAGGCGTCAATCAGGTCGCCCATTTGCACCACGCCTGCGCCTATACGGTCGAGGTAGTGCTTGCTCCGCTCACTCGCCGCGCTATCAATGAGATCCTTGCTGAGCAGTTTGCTGAATCCGTTAATACTGCTCAGTGGCGTGCGCAGGTCGTGGGACACCGAGTATGAAAAAGCCTGCAGCTCCTGGTTGGCCGCCTGCAACTGCGCCGTGCGCTGCCGTACACGATCTTCCAGATCGGCATTGAGACGCAAAATTTCCTCTTCGGCCTGCTTGCGTTCGGTGATATCGCGCAGCACGCTGACCATGATCCAGTCCGCGCCGGAGCGCTGTGCCTGGCGATGCACTTCGACCTGCACCTCGGAACCATTTTTGCGCCGCATTCGGGTTTGCGTCATCTCGTTCACTCCGTGACCGGCGATGAGGTCATCGTAGCTGCTCTCCAGCTCCTCAAGCGTGACGGCGCTGAGCGAAGCCGGGCCCAGCGCGAATAATTCTTCGCGCGTGTAGCCCAGCATGGTGCAGGCGGTCGCATTGATCTCTATAAAACCCATGGTGCGGCGATTCGTCAGGAAAATGGCATCGGCGGTGGCGTCCATGGCCGTGCGAAAGCGTTGCAGGTCGGCGGTACGGTCCTGAACCTGTTCTTCGAGCAGGCGGGCATGGTGCTGAAGGAAATTGCCAAACTCTTTCAAACGCAGCATATTGCGCACTCTTAACAACAACTCTGCCCGGTCGATGGGTGTCATCAAGAACTCTTCCGCCCCGGCATTGAGGCCCGCCAGGCGTGCGCTGCGGTCGGCGAGCGCGGACACCACAATGATCGGAATATTCGCGGTGGCGGGATCGGATTTGAGGATGCTGGCTACCTGGTAGCCATCCATGCCTGGCATCAAGATGTCGAGCAATATCAGGTCGGGCGCACATTGTGCCGCCAAGGCCAGCGCTTCTTCGCCGCTGCCCGCGCTGAGGGTGAGATAGCCTTCGGGCCGCAACAAGACATCGAGTAGTCTGCGGTTCTGGATTTCATCGTCTACGATGAGGATGGTCGCGGCGGGGCTGGTCATGACGATGGATTCAGGTTATCGGCTTCGCTGCCCGTTTGCGGCTTTGCCCTGCTCAGAAGGCTGTCGATCGCTGCATACAGTTCCTGGCAACGCAAGGGCTTGGCGATGTACGCGTCGCAACCGGCGATCTGGCTTTTTTCCTTGTCCGCTTTCATTGCCATCGCAGTCAATGCAATAACGGGAATGGCAGCGGTGGCCGGATCCTGTTTCAGCAGGGCCGTCGCTGCCAGGCCGTCCATGCCGGGAAGCTGGATGTCCATCAGGATCAGGTCAGGCTGCTCGGCATGCGCGAGCATCAAACCGATCTCGGCGTCCACTGCGCACAACGCAGAATGCCCCGCGTTACGAAGCAAAAGCGTGGCGAGTTTCATATTCGCCGCGTTGTCTTCAATGATTAATATTTTGGCCATTGTTTGCTTTCCCTGAAGCGGCAATCACTTCGACGGCTTTGGGGTCGTCGTCCACGATCAACATCGTTTGGGTGGGTTCCCGGGCCGGAGGCAGACCCAGGTTAGCCAGCGAGAATGTCAACTGGGCGCGGCTGATTGGCCTTTGCAGCACAGCGGCGGCGCCGCGGGTCAGCGCCATGTGGTGGTCGTCCGGGTCGGAAATAATCACCACTGGGACGTTGGCGAGTGTCTTGATTTCGCGTATCCGCAAGAGAAATTCCCATGCATCGATATCGCCGGGAAGATCAACATCCAGCATGATCAGGCTGAGGGCTTGATGCCGCGCCATCGCGAGGGCGTCTCCGGCACTGCCAGCAAGCAACACTGCAAACCCCTCGGCTTGGAGCAGCAGGCTAACCAGATCAGCTGCCCGGGCGTCGTTCCCGACCACCAGCGCGAAGCGTTCATTGGGACCGGCGCCAGCCGGCGGGGCGACCGCGACGATGGGGTGCAGCGTGGGCGCGGCATGCGCCGGCGTGTACAGCGGCAACCAGGCCGCGAAATGCGCCCCTTCGCCTACTGTGCTAGCCACGGCCACGGTTCCCCCATGCAATTCGGCCAGTTGCTTGACCATGGCGAGTCCAAGATCTGTGCCCTCGAATTTGCGCGCCAGGCTGCTGTCGATTTGACTGAAGGCGAGAAACAGTTTTGCCATGTTTTCCCTGGAAATTCCGATGCCGCCATCGCGAACGCCTATTTCCAGAAACTCGTTGTATTCGTTGTCGGCCAAGGGAAAACTGTGCACGGGCCAGCTACCCGGCAGCGTGCCAACGCTGCCGCGCGAGACGCGCCGCGCGCTCAGGACGACATGCCCGCCGTTGGCACTGAACTTGACGGCATTGGACAGCAGGTTATAGATAATTTGCTTGGTCTTGCGCATGTCCAGCTGGGGCAGGCCCAGGTTGTTGTCTGTTTCGAGTTCGAGCTGGATACGATGGGCCAGGGCTTTTTCCCGGACGATGGACAGGCTGTTCGACAGCAGGCGGTTCAGGTCGACCTCTTCGAGTTCGAGCGCCATCATGCCGGCTTCGACCTTGGATAAATCCAGAATGTCATTGATCAGTGACAGCAAGTGCTGGCCACTGGTGAATATATCGTTGACATATTCGTGATGCGCTTCGCTCATCTGACCCATCAGGCCATCCTTGAGTGCCTCGGAAAAACCGATGATGGCGTTGAGCGGCGTGCGCAATTCGTGTGACATGGTGGCTAGAAATTCCGATTTCATGTGGCTGGCGTGCTCAAGCTCGATATTTTTTTCCTGCAAGGCGCGTTCGAAGCGTTTGCGCTCGGTCACATCGCGCGCTGCCGCGAACACCCCTTGCAGTTTGCGGTCGCGGTCCTGGAAAGTTGCAGCGTTGTAGGACACCACCGTTTCTTCGCCATTTTGGGCGCGGACTGTCAGTTCGTAGTTGCTCACCTTGTTCTCGGTAAGCACACGCTTGATCGCGGCGTCGGCCCGGACCGGGTCGGTAAAAAAATTCTTGCAGGGTGCACCTATCAGCTCATCGCGCGTGCGGCCGGTGAGCGTCATCATCTGCTGGTTGACATCCGAGATGAAGCCCTGCGGGTCGGTCATCATCAGCGCGTCGATATTCGATTCGATCAAGGAACGGGTGTAGAACTGCTGGTCGCGCAAGCGCTGGTCCAGTAGCGCCTGGGCCGCCTCGACTTCCTTGCGCGCGGTGTTGTCGGTGCCGATCAATAAATAGCCGATGATGGTTTCGTGCGCATCGCGCAGCGCCGTGACCGAGACGATGGCGGGAAAGCGGCTGCCGTCCTTGCGGATATAGGTCAGCTCGTAAATGTCCTCGATCCCGCGCGAGGCCTTGAACACCAGTGCTTCAAAGCCCGGTGTGATCGTGGTGGAGAGCAAATGGCGTCTTGCAGCGCGCCCGCCTTGAGCAATGTTTCCTGGCGTCGAAATTCCATGACAACGTCAGTGCCCGTTGGTCTTTCGCCAGCGCTATCACACGCATCGGTTGCTGACATAGGCTCTTCCGTTCAAAAAAATGACATTTCAGTAAACGGCTTGAAAAAAGGCCCGCTACTGGAGTAGTTGACTGACGGTGTACCACGTTCGATCGGTTGTCGTCGATGTTAACCACTCCAGCGCCCGGCCGCGGCACGGCAAACGTCAGCCCGAGTCTCCGCCGACATTCATGGAACCGTCAGTACGGTGCGCCACATTGTCATTGACGCTTTTGGCACTACGAGCTGCAGATGGCGAAGCGAATGTTTTTTAGGTGCGCACTCCTGTACAGGGTGGTGGAGTCGATCCAATTCGCAGCAAGGGGCCATTGGGAGACGGGTTGCCGCCGTGGCTGGCGCTGCGGATGGCAGAGGCTTGATGGCCTCCCAGTCGCGCGGCGCCGCCCAAAAGCGGCCCAACTCCTCCGGCCGCTTGCGCTGACGTCCTACACTTCCGAAATGCGCTCACCCCTAGACTTTCCCATGATGAAAATGGCCTTGGCCCGTGTCAAACCCCTTGCTGCTGAAATGCTTGGCCGTCTGCGCCATCCGACCCGGCGCGGCGCCCTGTTGTCGCTGGCCGCGCTGCCGGTGCTGTTGCTGCTCTATGTGCTGGTCCTGATTCCCTTCACCCCGAGCATCGGCGACCTCCGAAAGGCCAAGTCCGAGAAGCCTGCCACGGTGCTCTCGGCCGATGGCAAGGAACTGGCCGTGTTCAAGCGCGCCAACCGCGACTGGGTCAAGCTCGGCGACATCTCACCCAACGTGGTTGCCGCGCTGATCTCCACCGAAGACCACCGTTTCTTTCAGCACCATGGCATCGACCTGAAACGAACGGCCTCGGCCGCCCTGCACACCTTCACCGGAGACCGCCAGGGCGGCTCGACCATCACCCAGCAGCTCGCCCGCAACCTTTTCCCGGAGGAGGTCGGTCGCGCCCCGACCTTCACGCGCAAGATCAAGGAAGCCATCACGGCCCTGAAGATCGAGGCCGTCTACAGCAAGAAGGAGATTCTGGAGACCTACCTCAACACGGTGCCCTTCCTCTACAACGCCTTCGGCATCGAAATGGCGGCTCGCACCTACTTCGACAAGTCGGCCGACAAGCTCGATGTGCTGGAGAGCGCCACGCTGATCGGCATGTTGAAGGGCACGAGCTACTACAACCCGGTGCAAAATCCCGAGCGCTCCGTTGAGCGCCGCAATCTTGTTCTCGGCCAGATGGTCAAGCACAAAAAGCTCGACGCAGCGAAGTTTGCATCACTGAAGAAGAGGCCGCTCAAGGTCGATTTTGAGCGGCAGACCGAGCCGCTTGGCCCGGCGCCGCACTTCACCCAGCAGCTGCGCAGGTGGCTGATCGAATGGGCCGATCGCAACGACTACAACATCCACGCTGACGGACTGGTGGTGCGCACCACGATCGACTCGCGGCTGCAGAATCTGGCCAACCAGGCGGTAACGCGTCAGGGCGACAAACTGCAAGGCGTGGCAAGCGCAGAGTGGGGTCCGCGGGCGTGGGCCGCAAAAAAAGCGCTGGTGCTTTCCTTCGTGCGTGACAGCCGCGAATACAAGGCTGCCATGGATTCGGGCCTGACGGACGAGCAGGCCCTGAAGCAGCTGCAGGCCGACCCGGCCTTCATGCAGGCGCTGCGGCGGGACAAGACCCGGCTGCAGGCCGGCTTTGTGGCGCTCGACCCACGCAACGGCCATGTCATGGCCTGGGTCGGCAGCCGCGACTTCAGCCAGGACCCCTTCGACCATGTGCAGCAGGCGCGCCGGCAGCCCGGATCGACCTTCAAGCCCTTCGTCTACGGCGCCGCGTTTGAGCAGGGTGCGCATCCCACCGACAGTTTCATTGACCAGGCCGTGGATTACCCGCTGGAGGGCGGCGCCGTCTGGCGGCCCAGCGATGCCGGAGCGCCCAGCGGGCGCACGATGAGCCTGCGCGAGGGCCTGGTTTATTCCAAAAACACCATCACGGCCCAAGTCATGCAGACCGTCGGCCCAGCCAAGGTGGCGAAACTGGCACAGGCCATGGGCGTGCGGCAAAGCAAGCTTGAGCAGGTGCCGTCGCTCGCGCTGGGAACCAGCCCGGTGACCTTGAAGGAAATGGTCTCGGCTTACAGCACCATTGCCAACAGTGGCAGCTACATCGAGCCCATGCTGGTCACGCGTATTGAAGACCGGAACGGCCGGGTGCTGGAGCAGTTTCAGGCCAAGGCGCCGGAGCAAGCCCTGTCGGTGGCCAGCGCGCAAACGCTGCTGGACGTGATGCGCGGCGTCATCGACCGGGGCACCGGCGTCGGCATTCGCACCAGGTTTGGCATTCAGGCCGACGTGGCGGGCAAGACCGGAACCACCCAGGACAACACCGATGGCTGGTTCATTCTGATGCACCCGCAGCTGGTGGCGGGTGCCTGGGTCGGCTTCAACGACAACCGCATCACGATGCAAAGCAACTATTGGGGCCAGGGGGCGCACAGCGCGCTGCCCATCGTCGGCGACTTTGTTCAGCGATCCTTGCGGTCCCGGGTGGTCGATCCGGGCGCGCGCTTTGATGCGCCGCGTGAGGCGAGGGTGCCGGAGCCAGTGCCGGTTGAGGCGCCCGAAACCGAAGCCGTCTTGATGCTCGAAGCTGCCTGGCCACCGCTAGCGGCTGAGCAGCCCGAGTTTGACCTGGAGACTGACTCCGATGTCCCGCGGATCGCGCCGGACTTCCCTCAGGCTGAACGCGTGCCATTCAGGGAGTAGTCAGCCCTCTCATTTGGAACAAAAGCGTGTGGTACTGGCGGCTTCGCCGCTGGCCTACCCAGCCTGCAGGTTGGCCTTGAGGAACGCCAGCGTGCGCTCCCAAGCCAGCTTGGCGGCCGCCGCGTCGTAGCGCGGGGTGGTGTCGTTATTGAAGCCGTGCTGCGTGCCGGGGTACTGGTGCACCGCGTACTTGACGCCAGCGGCCTTCAGTGCCGCTTCATAAGCTGGCCAAGCGGCGTTGATGCGCTCGTCCACGGCGGCTTGGTGCACCAGGAGGGGGGCCTTGACCTTGGCCGCTTCTGCGGGCGCTGGCGTGTTGCCGTAAAAAGGCACTGCGGCGTTCAGGTCGGGCAGGCGCGTGGCCAGCAGGTGGACGATGCCGCCGCCGTAGCAAAAGCCCACCACGCCAAGCTTGCCGGTCATGTCCTTGCGCGCCTTCAGCCACTGGGCTGCGGCGACGAAGTCCTCGCGCGTCTTGGCCTGGTCCAGGGTGGCAAAGGCGGCGACGGCC
>MERZ01000332.1:20692-22401 GCA_001770785.1 Burkholderiales bacterium RIFCSPHIGHO2_12_FULL_61_11 | reverse complement strand
TTCCTCGTCACCGGTGCTGCCGGCCGCCATCATGATGGAATGCACCATGGACTATGACTCGATTGCCAAGGCCGGCTCCATGCTCGGTTCCGGTGCGGTAATTGTCATGGACGACAGCCGGTGCATGGTTGAGTCGCTCAAGCGCCTGTCCTACTTTTACATGCACGAGTCATGCGGGCAATGCACGCCTTGCCGTGAAGGCACGGGCTGGATGTGGCGTGTTATCGATCGCATCCACAATGGCCAGGGCCGCCAGAGCGACCTGGATCTGCTGAACTCCGTGGCCGACAACATCCAGGGGCGCACCATTTGTGCGCTGGGCGACGCTGCCGCCATGCCGGTGCGCGCCATGATCAAGCATTTCCGCCATGAGTTTGAGGCCATGATCAAACCGCGGATGCCTCAATCTTCAACATCCCCTCTGGCTCATGCCGCAGCTCACACTGCAACGCAAGCTTGAACCGCGGAAAGAAAATATATGGTTGAAATTGAACTAGACGGTCAGAAAATGGAAGTGCTCGAAGGCAGCACGGTGATGCATGCCGCTGAAAAAGCGGGCACCTACATTCCGCATTTTTGTTACCACAAGAAGCTGAGCATCGCGGCGAACTGCCGCATGTGTCTGGTCGATGTTGAAAAAGCACCCAAGCCCCTGCCTGCATGCGCCACTCCCGTGACGCCGGGCATGATTGTGCGCACCAAGAGCGACAAAGCCATCCAGGCCCAGAAGGGCGTAATGGAATTTTTGCTGATCAACCACCCGCTGGACTGCCCCATTTGCGATCAGGGCGGCGAGTGCCAGCTGCAGGACCTGGCCGTGGGCTATGGCGCTGGTGCATCACGCTATGAAGAAGAAAAGCGAGTGGTGTTCCACAAAAACGTCGGGCCGCTGATCTCGATGGAAGAGATGACCCGCTGCATTCAATGCACCCGCTGCATCCGCTTTGGCCAGGAAGTCGCCGGCGTGATGGAGTTTGGCATGTCCAACCGCGGCGAGCACGCCGAGATCGAAACCTTTGTTGGCATGTCGGTGGACTCCGAACTGTCGGGCAACATGATCGATCTTTGTCCGGTGGGCGCGCTGACCAGTAAACCTTTTCGCTACAGCGCCCGCACCTGGGAGTTGTCGCGCCGCAAGTCGGTCAGCCCGCACGACTCGACCGGTGCCAATTTGATTGTCCAGGTCAAGAATAACAAGGTCATGCGCGTGGTTCCGCTGGAGAACGAAGACATCAACGAATGCTGGATCGCCGACCGTGACCGCTTCTCCTATGAAGCCCTGAACGGCGATGAACGGCTCACCAGCCCCATGCTCAAGCAGGGCGGCGAGTGGAAAGTTGTTGACTGGCAAACCGCGCTGGAATACATAGCCAATGGCCTCAAGCAGATCAAGGCCGAGCATGGTGCTCACAGCATCGGTACGCTGGCCAGTCCGCACAGCACGCTGGAGGAGTTGCACCTGGCCGCTTGCCTGATGCGGGGGCTGGGTAGCGAGAACATCGATCACCGTTTGCGCAACGCAGAATTTTTATCTTCGGCGTCTGTCCGCTGGCTGGGTACCTCCATTACCTCGCTGTCGCAATTGCAGAGCGTGCTGGTCGTTGGCTCCAACCTGCGCAAGGACCATCCCCTCTTTGCACAACGCATTCGCCAGTCCATCCGCAAGGGCGGGGTGCTGAGCACTATTAATTCAATAGTGGAACTGCCTT
>MERZ01000332.1:19036-20674 GCA_001770785.1 Burkholderiales bacterium RIFCSPHIGHO2_12_FULL_61_11 | reverse complement strand
CGTGTCCGCCCCCGCCTCAGGTCAGACAACGGATGCCGCCAAGGCGATGGCCAAATCATTGCTTGGCGGAGAGCGCAAAGCCATCCTGCTTGGCAATGCCGCGGCGCACCATGCCAATGCCTCCAGCCTGCTGGCCCTGGCCAACTGGATTGGTACGCAAACCGGTGCGACCGTGGGTTACCTGACCGAAGCAGCCAATACCGTCGGCGCCCAGTTGGCGGGGGCTTTGCCGGGTGGCCAGGGCCTTCATGCCGGGCAGATGCTGGAGGGCAAGCTCAAAGCGCTCATCCTGCTGAACAATGAACCTGAGTTTGATTCCGCCGCAGGCGTCAAGGCCAAGGCTTCGCTGAATGCGACGCAAATGGTCGTCACGCTGAGCCCGTTCAAGGCGAACATGAGCTTTAGCGATGTGTTGCTGCCGATTGCTCCATTTACCGAGACCCCGGGTACTTTTGTGAACGCTGAAGGCCGCGTGCAGGGCTTTCACGCGGTTGTCAAACCTTTGGGCGACACGCGTCCCGCCTGGAAAGTCTTGCGCGTGCTGGCCAACCTGCTGGGCTTGCCCGGCTTTGACTTTGAATCGTCGCAAGATGTTCTGAAGCAGATTCGAGGAGTTGACATGGCGCTGGTACCTGCAGACAAGCTGGGCAATGAGCTGGCGGATGCGGGCGAAGGCAGCATTGCCTTGTCGGCTGCAGCTGGCTTGACGCCGGCTGTCGCCAGCATCTACCAGCTCGACGGGCTGGTCCGACGTGCACCATCGCTGCAGTTGACGGCAGATGCCCGGCAGGCTGCGAGTGTTGAAGGAGTCACAGCATGATCGACGCGTTCTACGGCTTCGGCCAGGGTTTGATGGGAGGTGCCTGGCCGGTTGTGTGGACGCTCATCAAGATCATCGCGGTTCTGTTGCCGCTGATGGGTTGTGTCGCTTACCTCACGCTGTGGGAACGCAAGGCGATTGGTTTTACGCAGGTCCGCATGGGCCCCAACCGTGTCGGTCCCTTTGGACTGCTGCAACCGATTGCCGACGCGCTCAAGCTGCTGACCAAGGAGATCATCATCCCGACGGCAGCAAGCAAGGGGCTGTTTGTGTTGGGCCCGATCATGACCATCATGCCCGCTTTGGCGGCTTGGGCGGTCATCCCTTTCGGTCCCGATGTTGCACTGGCCAACATCAATGCCGGGCTATTGTTCGTGATGGCCATCACTTCGCTTGAAGTTTACGGCGTCATCATTGCAGGCTGGGCGACCAACTCCAAGTATGCGTTCCTGGGTGCCATGCGTGCTTCGGCCCAGATGGTGAGCTATGAAATTGCCATGGGCTTTTGCCTGGTGGTGGTGCTCATGGTATCGGCCAGCATGAACATGACCGACATCGTCATGAGCCAGGGCAAAGGGATGGCTGCCAGCGTTGGGTTGACCTTCCTGTCCTGGAACTGGCTGCCTTTGCTGCCCATTTTTCTGGTGTATTTCATTTCCAGCCTGGCTGAAACCAATCGCCACCCGTTTGATGTGGTGGAAGGCGAGTCCGAGATCGTTGCGGGTCACATGGTGGAGTACTCCGGCATGGCTTTCGCCATGTTTTTCCTGGCCGAATACGCCAACATGATTTTGGTCTCGGTGTTGTGTGTCATTCTC
>MERZ01000332.1:4584-19023 GCA_001770785.1 Burkholderiales bacterium RIFCSPHIGHO2_12_FULL_61_11 | reverse complement strand
GGTTGTCGCCAATTGACAGCGCGTTTTTCAACTGGATTCCGGGCTGGATCTGGCTGGGCATCAAATCGTTCATGGTGGTCACAACATTCCTGTGGGTGCGCGCCACCTTCCCACGGTACCGTTACGACCAGATCATGCGTCTGGGCTGGAAGATATTCATACCCGTGACCCTGGTCTGGCTGGTGGTCGTTGGTGCCTGGATGCAGACCCCTTACAACATCTGGAAATAGGCGAAAAAAGTCATGTCTACTGTAGCCTCCGTCAAGGATTTTGTTTCAAGCTTCATGTTGACCGAGCTGTTCAAGGGCATGGCCCTGACCGGCAGGTACATGTTCAAGCGGAAGATCACGATCCAGTTCCCTGAAGAGAAAACTCCGCTAAGCCCGCGTTTTCGCGGCCTGCACGCGCTGCGCCGGTATGAGAATGGCGAGGAGCGCTGCATTGCCTGCAAGCTCTGTGAGGCCGTTTGCCCGGCATTGGCCATCACCATTGAGTCTGAGCTGAGAGAAGACGGCAGCCGCCGCACATCACGCTACGACATTGACCTGACCAAGTGCATTTTTTGCGGTTTTTGCGAAGAGAGTTGCCCGGTCGATTCAATTGTCGAGACGCACATCTTTGAATACCACGGTGAAAAACGAGGTGACCTGTATTTCACCAAGGACATGCTGTTGGCAGTGGGCGATCGCTATGAATCCGAGATCGCAGCCAACAAGGCGGCAGATGCCAAATACCGTTGAGCGACGCTGTACACCGCTGAATCACCCCGCCAAGTAGCTGGCACAAGAAAGAATCAACAAAAACATGGACGCTAAAACCGGTCTCTTTTATGTCTTCGCCGCAGTGCTGCTGTTTGCAGCCTTCCGGGTGATTACTTCGCGCAATCCGGTACACGCAGTGCTGTACCTGGTGCTTGCCTTTTTCCAGGCTGCTGCCGTCTGGATGTTGCTCAAGGCAGAATTTCTGGCCATCGCGCTGGTGCTTGTCTATGTGGGCGCGGTGATGGTGCTCTTTCTTTTTGTCGTCATGATGCTCGACGTCAACCTGGACAGTGTGCGTAAAGGCTTCTGGAAGCATTTTCCACTTGCTGGCACGGTAGGGGCCATCATTGCGCTGGAAATGTCCTATGTGCTGATGGGCGGGTTCCGTGAGCCTCCCAAAGTGGCCTCCGCGCCAGGCCAGCTTGGCGAGCAGGTTTCCAATACCAAGGAACTTGGCAAATTGCTGTATTCGGAGTACCTCTACCCGCTGGAAATTGCAGCGGTCATTTTGCTGGTTGCCATCATCGCAGCCATTGCGCTGACATTGCGCAAGCGCAAGGACTCCAAACACATCGACCCCGCCGTACAACTCCGGGCCAGGCGGCAAGACCGGGTCAGCCTGGTCAAGATGAAATCTGTGGTGGCGGCACCCAATACCGTCGCTCCTGCCGGGGAAAAACAATCATGATGCTCACGCTGGGACATTTTCTTTCACTCGGCGCCATGCTTTTTGCGCTGTCTGTCATCGGTGTTTTCCTGAACCGCAAGAATCTTATTGTGTTGCTCATGGCGATTGAGCTCATGCTGCTTTCGGTCAACATGAATTTTGTGGCGTTTTCGTATTACCTGAACGACATGGCGGGCCAGGTTTTTGTGTTTTTCATCCTGACCGTCGCCGCTGCCGAATCCGCCATCGGCTTGGCCATACTGGTGCTGCTGTTCCGTAACAAGTCCAGCATCAACGTCGACGAACTCAACACGCTCCGGGGTTAATAAAAAGATGACTCAGACCCTTTCTGTTTCGACGTTGCTGGCCGTTCCGCTGGCACCACTGGCCGGCGCTCTGGTAGCCGGTATTCTTGGAACCTCCTTTGGGGGTAACTGGGTAGGGCGCCGTCTGTCGCACACCCTCACCATTCTGGGCGTGTTGGTGGCGTTCATTCTCTCGGCCATGACGCTAAAAAGCGTGGCGCTTGATGGCGCACGTTTCAATGACACGATCTACACCTGGATGACGGTCGGTGGCCTGAAGATGGAAATCGGCTTCCTCGTCGATAGCCTGACAGCCATGATGATGACCGTGGTGACCTTTGTGTCGCTCATGGTGCATATCTATACGATTGGCTACATGGAAGAAGATGAAGGTTACAACCGCTTCTTCGCATACATTTCCCTGTTCACTTTCTCCATGCTGATGCTGGTGATGAGTAACAACCTGCTGCAGCTGTTTTTTGGCTGGGAAGCCGTCGGTTTGATGTCGTATTTGCTGATCGGCTTCTGGTTCAACAAGCCGAGCGCTGTTTTTGCCAACATGAAGGCTTTCATCGTCAACCGGGTGGGCGACTTTGGCTTCCTGCTCGGCATTGGCCTCATCGCCGCCTATGCCGGCACGCTCAACTATGGCGAAACTTTTACCAAGGCGGACGAGCTGTCCAAACTGGCTTTCCCGGGAACTGGCTGGATGCTGATTACCGTGATCTGCATTTGCCTCTTTATTGGCGCGATGGGCAAGTCGGCTCAGTTTCCGCTTCACGTGTGGTTGCCGGACTCCATGGAAGGCCCGACCCCGATCTCTGCGCTGATTCACGCCGCGACCATGGTGACCGCCGGTATTTTCATGGTGACGCGGATGTCGCCGCTGTTTGAACTCAGCGATACCGCGCTGAGCTTCGTCATGGTCATCGGCGCGATCACGGCATTGTTCATGGGGTTTCTCGGTGTGATCCAGAACGACATCAAGCGAGTGGTCGCGTATTCCACGCTGTCGCAGCTGGGCTACATGACGGTGGCGCTCGGTGCCTCCGCCTATTCGGTGGCGGTGTTTCACCTGATGACGCATGCCTTCTTCAAGGCGCTGCTGTTCCTGGCCGCGGGCTCGGTCATCATGGGCATGCATCACAACCAGGATATCCGCTGGATGGGCGGTTTGCGCAAGTACATGCCGATCACCTGGATCACCTCGTTGATGGGCTCACTTGCATTGATTGGCACACCTCTGTTTGCTGGCTTTTACTCAAAGGACAGCATCATTGAGGCGGTGGGTGAAAGCCATCTGGCGGGTTCCGGTTTTGCCTATTTTGCGGTGATGGCGAGTGTCTTCGTGACGGCTTTTTATTCGTTTCGCCTGTACTTCCTGGTGTTTCACGGGAAGGAGCGTTTTGACCAGAACCCTGCCGCCCATCACGATGCACAGGATGCACACGGTCACGAAAGCAAAGCCCATAAACCCCATGAGTCGCCCTGGGTGGTAACCGTGCCACTGATTTTGCTGGCCATTCCCTCTGTGGTCATTGGCTTCATGACGATCCAGCCGATGCTGTTTGGCGAGTTTTTCAAGGACTCCATCTTCATCAATCTTGAGCGACATCCCGCGATGGAAGAGTTGGCCAAGGCATTCCACGGACCGGTCCAGATGGCGCTGCATGGCTTGACGACGGCTCCGTTCTGGCTGGCGCTGGCGGGCGTTGTGCTGTCGTACTACATGTACATGGTCAACCCGGCTTTGCCTGCGGCCATCAAGCGCAGGGCGCAACCCATCTACACGCTGCTTGAAAACAAGTACTACTTCGACTGGTTCAATGAAAACGTGCTGTGCCGTGGGGCACGTGCGCTGGGTTTTGGCCTGTGGAAGGGCGGCGACGAGAAGCTGATCGACGGCGCAGTGGTCAATGGATCCTGGAAGCTGGTGGGCTGGGTGTCGGGCATTGTGCGAAGGTTGCAGTCGGGCTATATCTATCACTACGCTTTTGGAATGATCATCGGCGTATTTGTGTTGATGACGTATTTCGTCTGGCTCAACCAGTAAGAACAAGGAAGAATAAGAATGGGTTTGTTAAGCCTTGCCATATGGACGCCGATTATTTTCGGCACCGCTTTGTTGGCGCTGGGTCGGGACGAGCAGGCGCGTATCGTGCGCTGGATCGCGCTGATCGGTGCTGTCGTCAGTTTTCTGGTGACCTTGCCGTTGTATAGCGGCTTTCAGCTGGGTACCTCGGCCATGCAGTTTGTCGAGAAGAGCCCCTGGATAGAGCGCTTAAATGTCAATTACCACGTTGGCGTTGACGGCATCTCGCTGTGGTTTGTGCTGCTGACCGCTTTCATCAATGTGGTGGTCATCATCGCGAGTTGGGAATCGATCAGGACGCGTGTCAACCAGTACATGGCCTCCTTGATGATTCTCAGTGGCCTGCAGATTGGCGTTTTTGCGGCGCTGGACGGCATGCTGTTTTATGTGTTCTTCGAGGCCACGCTGATCCCGATGTACCTGATAATCGGTATCTGGGGTGGGCCGAAAAAGATCTACGCGGCATTCAAGTTCTTCCTGTACACACTGCTCGGTTCCCTGCTGATGCTGGTCGCCCTGATGTACCTGTACACCAAGTCGGGCGGGAGTTTTGATATTGCCACCTGGCACATGCTGCCGCTGGCCGGAACCGTGCAGACCTTGCTGTACTTTGCCTTTTTGGCGGCTTTTGCCGTCAAGGTGCCGATGTGGCCGGTCCACACCTGGTTGCCCGACGTGCACGTGGAAGCGCCTACCGGCGGCTCGGCGGTACTGGCCGCCATCATGCTCAAGCTTGGCGCTTATGGTTTCCTGCGGTTTTCGCTGCCGATCGCGCCGGATGCCTCGCGTGAATGGGCCTGGTTGATGATTGCTTTTTCGCTGATTGCCGTCGTCTATGTGGGGCTGATATCGCTGGTGCAGAAGGACATGAAAAAGCTGGTGGCCTATTCGTCGGTGGTTCACATGGGTTTTGTCACCCTGGGCTTCTTCCTGTTCACTGACTTGGGCGTTACGGGCGGGATTGTGCAGATGATCGCGCATGGCTTCGTGTCGGGCGCCATGTTCTTGTGCATTGGCGTGCTGTACGACCGCGTTCATTCCCGCGAGATTTCCAGCTATGGCGGCGTGGTCAACACCATGCCCAAGTTTGCAGCCTTTGCCATGCTGTTTTCCATGGCCAATGCCGGCCTGCCCGGTACAGCAGGTTTCGTCGGCGAATGGATGGTGATTCTGGCGGCCATCAAGTCCAACTTCTGGATCGGTGCTGCTGCAGGGACAACGCTTATTTTCGGCGCGGCGTATACGCTGTGGATGGTCAAGCGGGTGTACCTCGGGCCTGTTGCCAATAAAGACGTCCAGGGGCTGAAAGACATCAACAGCCGAGAATTCCTCATGCTCGCCTTGCTGGCTATTGCGGTCCTGTTCATGGGTATTTATCCGAAGCCATTTACCGATGTGATGAATACGTCCGTGACTGATTTGCTCAGCCACGTGGCTATTTCGAAACTGAACTAAGCAACTTACTCAAAGAATTTCAGATGATTGACAAGCTCAGTTGGATTGCGGTTTACCCCGAAATTGTCCTCTTGGTCATGGCCTGCGTGATTGCGCTGGTCGATCTGGGAATCAAAACGCCGCGCCGCACCGGCACCTATGTTCTCACGTTGCTGACGCTGGCCGTGGTGGCTGCCATGGAAGCGTTCTATGCGCTAGGGGGCGAGACCTTCTATGGCTTTGGCAATATGGTGGTCGTTGACCCGATGGGCAGCTGGCTCAAGTGTTTTGCCAGCCTCACCGTGCTGACCACGCTGGTCTATGGCCGACCCTACGCCGCGGATCGCGACATGCTGCGCGGTGGTGAGTTGTTCACCCTCAGTCTGTTTTCCTTGCTGGGTATTTTTGTCATGATTTCGGGCCACAACTTTCTTGTGCTCTACATGGGGCTGGAGCTTATGACGCTGTCCAGCTATGCACTGGTGGCCTTGCGCCGTGACCATGCAACCGCCACCGAAGCAGCGATGAAATATTTTGTGCTGGGCGCACTGGCTTCCGGCTTCCTGCTCTACGGTTTGTCGATGTTGTACGGCGCAACCGGATCGCTGGACATCAACGAGGTGTTCAACGCCATTGCCAGCCGTCAGGTCAAGCATCAGGTGCTGGTCTTTGGCCTGGTGTTCATCGTCGCTGGCCTGGGTTTTAAATTGGGTGCCGTTCCGTTCCATATGTGGCTGCCAGACGTTTACCATGGGGCACCCACGGTCGTGACCCTGCTGGTCAGCGGCGCACCACAGCTTGCAACATTCGCCATGTTCATTCGCTTGCTGGTGGAAGGCATGTTGCCCCTGGCCATCGACTGGCAACAAATGCTGGCATTGATGGCCATCGGCTCCCTGGTGGTTGGTAACCTGGCCGCGGTAGCCCAATCCAACATCAAGCGCATGTTGGCGTTTTCGACCATTTCCCAAATGGGATTCTTGTTGCTCGGCCTGCTGGCCGGCGTGGTTAATGGCAACCAGCTCAATACCGAATCTGCGTATGGCGCGTCCATGTTCTACGCCGTGACCTATGTGCTGACCTCGCTGGGTGCATTCGGCATCATCCTGCTGCTGACCCGTGCCGGGCACGAGTCTGAAGAAATCTCCGACCTGGCGGGCCTCAACCAGCGCAATCCACTGTATGCCGGCGTCATGGCCATCAGCATGTTCTCCCTGGCCGGCTTGCCGCCACTGGTCGGTTTTTATGCCAAGCTGGGCGTTTTGCAGGCGCTGATTGCATCGGGTAAAACCAGCTACGTGGTGTTGGTGGTCTTTGCCGTGATCATGTCGTTGATTGGTGCCTTCTACTATTTGAGGGTGGTCAAGGTGATGTACTTTGATGCACCCCAGAGCCCCAACACCCAGCCGATCTCGGCACCCGCTGACGCGCGGATCGTCCTGGCGATCAACGGTGCGCTCATGCTGGGTCTGGGCATCATTCCCGGCAGCCTGGTGACCCTGTGCACGCAATCAATCAGCAGCATCGTCAAGTCCCTCGGGAGCTAAATCTCTCTCATGAAGCCAGCCACGACGGAAGCACCTCGCATGAAGCAGGCTTGTGGTGCCGATAAGGAGGGGTGCGGCATGGCCGATGGACATCTGGTCGAGGTCAAAGTTGGCTCCGAAGAAATCCTTAAGGGGAAATTTCTTCAGGTGTGCCGTGATACCGTCAGGCTGCCTGATGGTACCCACACTACACGCGAATATGTCATTCATCCCGGGGCGGTGATGATCGTGGCACAGCTTGACGACGGTCAACTGGTGCTGGAGCGCCAGTATCGGTATCCGATGCAAGCGGTCATGATCGAGTTCCCGGCTGGCAAGCTGGATCCGGGTGAGCCAACGCTGGTTTGTGCTCAGCGTGAACTGCTGGAAGAAACCGGCTACACCGCACGCCAATGGGCCAGAGCCGGCGTGCTGCACCCGGTTGTTTCCTACTCCACCGAATTTATCGAGGTCTGGTTTGCGCGCGGACTGTCACTGGGTGAGCGTGAGCTCGATGCCGGTGAATTCCTGGACGTGTTCACGGCCAGCCCCGCCGAGCTTTTGGCCTGGTGCGGCAACGGTCGGGTGACTGACGCGAAGACGCTGACCGGTCTGTTGTGGCTGCAAAACGTGTTGTCGCAGACGTGGGCTTTGAAGTGGCAGACGGTCGCGTCGTAATGGACTCGCGATAATGGCCTCATGAAAGTACTGAATCTCCAGTGTTCGCAGCAGCATTCGTTTGAAGGCTGGTTTGCCTCCGAGAACGATTTCCAGGAACAGCTGTTGCGCGGCTTGATTGAATGCCCGCTGTGTTGTGACAAAGGCATTCACAAACTTCCGAGCGCGCCGCGGCTCAATTTTGGCGTTTACCAGGCGGGTGAGCCAGCCCAAGACAGCATATCGGGCAGTTCGGTCCCGCCGGCACCTTCAGTTGGGTCTTCGGAAAAGCTTGGAGCACGCGGTGCCGATGCCATGATGGTAGGCATGGCGGACGGTATTAGCCCTGCCGCCCAGGCCACTTTCCTCAAAGCCTTGCGTCATGTGGTGGCAACGACTGAAGACGTCGGTGAAAGGTTTGCCCTTGAGGCGCGCCGCATGCACTATGGCGAGCTTGAGGCGCGCAGCATTCGTGGCCAGACGACTGCGCGGGAGGCCGTGGAGCTGATGGAAGAGGGGATCAAAGTCATGCCTTTGCCGCTGCTTCCGGGCATCAAGGAAACCCTGCAGTAATTCCATTTCCAGCTCAACACGCTGTGTCGCTGCCCCGCCTTGCCGTTGCTACAGCACTGTCTCGGGGTCAACACCCCCCGGGCTGCAAGCCTATTTGATGCCTGATTTGCAGCCACAAGTCGCGCCCGGCGCGAAGACGAGGGCTGGCGGGGGTGAAGGCCGCCAACAATGAAAATCTAGAAAAAAATGAGAAACCTCAACGGCTACCGTTTGGATGCATCGCAGGCTGAGACCGCGATCACCCTATTCGCCATCGCCTCGGGCGAGCTGACCGAAAGCGAATTTGCCGACTGCCTGCGCGGTCACGCAGGGCAGCGCAGACCGATGACAAGGACAAGTGATGTTTAAGCTGACAAGCCCGCCCAGAATGTTCGCCATCATCAGCCTGCTGATGATCGTCGCGATGGTGGTGGGAACCGGCCTGATCCAGGCGCCATTTTTTCGCCAGGCCATCATCGAGCGCGAAGCGGTTATTGTGCGCGATATGGTCAACGCCCTGGCAAGCGAACGCGGCCTTGCTGCGTCCGACCTGCAAAACTATACGCATGCCAATGCCAGCAGACGCCTGAACCAGAGCTTCAATGCGCTGAAAATGCTCTCGGGCACTGCGCGCATCAAGGTGTTCAGCCCCGATGGCACCATCATCTGGTCGGATGATCCCGATCTGGTGGGCACAAAGACCACCACACACCTGGACCGCCTGACGCGGGCAATGGGCGGCGAGGTTCTGGCCAAGTTCAATCCTGTCGCGACCAATATCGATATGCTTGAGCAAGGCTCGCCGATTCCGGCGACGATCGAGTGCTACGTGCCGATTTTCTCGCGCGAAACAGATGAAGGTGCCAGCAGCGTCATCGGCGTCCTGTCTCTTTATCGAGACCCGCAAGATTTGAACCGGACCATTGAGCATGGCCTGTATCTTCTGTGGGGCGTCATCGGCGGCGCGGGTCTGGTGCTGTTTTTG
The DNA here is from genome assembly GCA_001770785.1 of Burkholderiales bacterium RIFCSPHIGHO2_12_FULL_61_11. Classification (GTDB taxonomy): domain Bacteria; phylum Pseudomonadota; class Gammaproteobacteria; order Burkholderiales; family Burkholderiaceae_C; genus Polaromonas. The sequence goes on along the minus strand of MERZ01000332.1, from coordinate 10,044 downwards.
GCGCTCTATCAACTCTTCAGCCTGGTCTACAACCGGCAAAGGAACGCCGAATCAAAGTTCAGCAAATTAACCGTTGAGCATGAGCGAATCGTTCAAATCGAGAAGATGTCGGCGATGGGAGAGCTGGTCGGCGAAATTGCCCACCAGTTGAACAACCCGCTGGTCGGCGTCATCAACCTGACGCAGCTCGCCGAGCGCCAGGTGCAAAATCCGCAGCGCGTTGCGGAGTTGCTGGCTGAAGTGCGAAAGGCGGGCACCGAGTGCCGCGACATCGTGCAGCGGATTTTGCGGATCAACCAGATATCGCGCTCCGCGCCCCAGCCGACCGATATCAAGGAACTGGTCCGGGACACCATCACTTTTTGTCACCAGAGCATCGCCCTGCATCACGCCGTGGATTTTGTGGCCCCTGACGAAAAAGTCATGCTCAATGTCGACCCGGTGCTGATTCGCCAGGCGCTGTTCAACCTTATTCATAACGCCATCCTCGCCGCGCCCGACAAGCAGGTTCATGTCAAATTGGCTTTCGCCGAGCATGAGGGGGTCCCGGGAATCGTACTTGGCGTGACCGACGCCGGCAGCGGCTTCACCAGCGAGGCGGCAGCCCTGCTGTTCAAGCCGTTTTTCACGACGCGATCGAATGGCACCGGGCTCGGCCTTCCGGTTGCGCAACATATCGTCATGAAGCATGGTGGCGCAATTCTTGCAAAGAACTTGCCTGTCGGTGGCGCCAGCTTCAGTATCTGGCTGCCGTCGATCACAACACTATGAAGTCAAAAATTCTCCTGGTTGACGACGATCCCTTCACACGCAGACTTTTCGAAGATCTGCTGCGCAGCAGTTCCGTCGAACTGGTCACCACGACCAACGCAGCCGAAGCGCGTCGTGCTTTTGACCTGAATGATTTCAACCTGGCGATCCTCGATCAGCGCCTTCCCGACGGCAACGGCCTTGAGCTCTTTGCCGAAATGCGCAAGCTGCGGCCACGACAGACGGCACTCATGATCACCGGACATGCCGATGTGCGCGACGCCATGCGTGCCGTGCGCGAGGGTTTGTTCGACTACCTGACCAAGCCCTTCGAGAACCTCGAGGAGCTCGAAGCGGTCATTGCCAAGGCGCTGGAGATGGATCGCGCCTACCGCGAGATCGCCGACCTGCGCGAAATCCTTACCGCGCGTTCGGGCGATCCGGTCATCATCAGCCATTCCGCCGCCATGGAAAAACTCTTCGTTCAGTTGCGCCAGGCGGCGCCGCTCGATACGACGGTGCTGATCGAAGGCGAGAGCGGCACCGGCAAGGAAGTGGTCGCCAAGTTGCTCCACGCGCTCAGCGGACGCACGCAGGGACCGCTGAAGGAACTCAACTGCGGCGCCTTGTCGGAGTCGCTTCTCGAAGCGAGTCTGTTCGGTTACGAGAAGGGCGCTTTCACGGGTGCCGTCAAGACCACGGCGGGGTATTTCGAGGAGGCCAACAATGGCACCATCCTGCTCGACGAAATCGCCGATATGAGCCCCAAGCTGCAGGTCAGCTTGCTGCGCGTACTGCAGGAGGGAACGTTCGTGCGCCTGGGCAGCACGGTGCAGCGCCCCTCCAACTTTCGGCTCATCTGCGCCACCAATAAACCGCTGGAGCAGGAAATCGTCGCCGGACGTTTTCGGGCCGACCTTTACTATCGCATCAATGTGGTGCCGCTGCGCGTGCCACCCCTGCGCGAACGGCGCGAGGACATCCTGCCGCTGGCATTGTTCTTCCTTGAACACTTCAACCGAAAATTCAGCAAGGCCGCCGGGCCGCTGGATGTGCAGGCCATAGCGGCCCTGGAATCAGCGCAATGGGCGGGCAACGTGCGCGAACTCAAGCACACCATCGAGCGTGCCGTTGTCATCAACGGTGGCGGCCCCATCACCCCTGCGGATCTGGGCATTGCCCCCACCGCATTGGTGGCTTCGGTCTTGCGGGCACCGGCCCTGCCCTATCGCGAAGCACGCATGCGCTTTGAGCGTGAGTATTTTGAGCATCTGCTCCAGGCTGCCGGCGGCAATGTGTCGGAGGCGGCGCGCATTTCAGGCATTGCAAGACAGAACATGTACGCCCATCTCGATCGAGCAAAAATTGTCACAAAATCTTGACATCTGTCATGATTTTATGATGACATAATTTTTATAGGGACAAACTATAACAATGCCTTCACAAGAAAAACCTTCACGATTTGCCATTGGCGCGGAAAATTGGGCTTAGTCCTCGTTGGCACGCCGTTTGCTACCAACCAAGTGAAGCTCTTAACCCGACGCATGCACACAGGCATGCATGCCACCAAATCAATTCGACCCGCCATGATCCCAAACCTAACCACCCAAGCCCCAATCAGAGCCCAGGGCGTGCGGGCATTGGCCAGGAGTTGCATGGGGGGTGGATTTTTTCTCAACGATTTTTTAACCCTGTAAGGAAATTGATATGAAAAAAACTGTCTTGGCCATGAGTTTGGCCATGCTGGGCATGGGTGCCGCCACGGCGGCCGATCCAGCCAAAATCAACTGGTCGGACGTCCCTGTCGTCAATGTCCCGCTGTTCTATCCTGGCCAGTCGACCTATGAGTGGCTGCGCAGCAAAAAGCACAAGGGGGCCAATAAAGTCAAGAGAGGTGAGTCGTGCGTCACTTGCCACGACGCCGAAGACGAAGAAAAGGAACTGGGCAACAATATCGTCAAAGGCGGTCCGCTGGAGCCCAATCCGGTCAAAGGCAAGAATGGATTTCTGAACCTGAAGGTCCAGGCCGCCTACGACGCCAAGAACGCCTACATCCGCTACCAGTGGAAGACTAACAGTTCCATGCCTGGCAGCCAGTACGAGTATTACCGCTTCGATGGCAAGGACTGGAAGGTCTACGGCGGGCCACGACTGGACAAACCTGTCCAGGAAGGCAAGCAGCCGGCCATTTATGAAGACCGCGCAACCATCATGATCGACGACGGCAAGGTGAAAGACTTTGCCCAGCAGGGCTGCTGGCTGACTTGCCATGACGGCGAGCGCGACATGCCCAAGGAGTTCACCAAGGAAGAAATAGCGGCCAACCCGCTGATGACCGCGATCAAGAAGACGGACGTGCGCAAGTACCTGCCCGATACCCGCACCGACCCGTCGGACTGGAAGACCGGCAAGAGCGTGGAAGAAATTGCCAAGCTCAAGGCCGATGGCAAATTTGTCGATCTGATCCAGTGGCGCGCCCATCGCAGCAATCCGGTGGGCATGGCTGACGACGGCTATGCGCTCGAATGGCGCAATTTCGATGACGGCAAGAATATGTTTGCCTCGAATCTGGACGGCAAGACCAAGCAGCCAAAATTCATGTTCGACGCGGCCAAGTTCGGTGCCAAAGCATTGACCGACGAAAATCGCAGCAAGAAGGAAAATTTCCTGATCAAGGGCACCAACGAAGTACCGTTCGATCCGAACGCCGGCTGGAAAGAGGGCGACCTGCTGCCACGTTATATCTTGAGTGCCGCTGATGCCGCCGGTTCTGCCGCCGACAACAAGGCCCAGGGCGTCTGGAAAGACGGCGAGTGGACCGTGGTGCTGGTGCGACCGCTGAACCTGACGAACCCGGACGACAAAACCTTGAAGGAAGGCGGCGTTTACAACGTCGGCTTTGCCATCCACGACGACAACATCACCACCCGCGGCCACCATGTGTCGTTTGTAAAAACGCTGGGCTTCGGTGCCAAGGCCGACATTCAGGCCGTCAAGCTTCCCTGATAGCCGGTAGCTGAAATTTCGGGCCTGCCTTTACCGGCAGGCCCGATTTTATTGGGGCTCATGCAATTTTCTTGGGAGCTGCCTGCGCTCGTCAATACAGGCAGGTTTATCCATCAATTTTCTTTCGAGTGGCTTGACCCGCCGCCTCGAAGCTGAATCCCCCCCGAGCCACTCAAAAAAACGGGGCGAGTTGGGTTTTGCTCCGACCATCAAACCCCCGCGTAACGGAATAACTGGTCGCCACCGGGCGCACGGATCTGTGCATTGAAGGACACGATGATGCGGTCACGCTCGCCCGCATAGGGCATGGCCTTGTGCGCAAGGAACGCCGGAAACAGCAGCAACTCGCCTTCGTGCGGCGTCACGTCCAGCGTAGCCTGCTGCAAAAAAGCGTTGCCCATGTCGATGTGGGCGCCGCCCAACAAGGGAAACATCGGGCTGTAAAAGCGCGTGGCGCCATTGAGCGCGCCGAATTCGGGGTGGGCCTGGCGCTGCTCGGGCGGGTCGATCTGCACGTAATACACGCCAGACCAGGAGCAGTTGCCATGGCTATGGATGTCATGAAAGGCGGCGCCGTTCTGGATCTGGAACCAGACGCCCGTGAGTTCGAGTTGCAGGCCATGCCGGCCCGGCGGCCAGACACCGGCATTGGCCTGCTGGGTCGTCGTTTGTATGGAAGCAGCCATGAACTGGAGCAAGGCATGGAACTCGGGCAGGTCAATGCGCCGCAGCAGGTCATCGGCGCTGGCGTAGAAGCTGCCACCCGGTGCTTGCGGGTCAGTGGCACGCATCGCGGTAAACACCCGCGCCAGCACTGCATTGACTTCAACCGCACGCTCGAAGCGGTGCACCGAGAGCGGCACCGGCCAGTGCTGCTGCAGGGCGGCGCTGGTTGCGCTCACGCCGCGCCTTCCCTGCCGGGCAATTCCAGCCGCCAGCCAGTGCGCTGCGCCAGTTGTTCCACGTCCTGCAGGGTGTCGAGGTCGGTGATGAAACGGCTGTTGCTGCTTTCATGAACATGCACCAGCTCGGGCTGGCGCTCGATCAGGTGGCGGCAGCCCAGGTTGGTGTCGCTGGCCAGAATCCGGGCGCATGCCACGTCGTCCAGCACGATGGGGTTGCCGCGCTGGCCGTTGACCACCGGCACCACGACGTTGCCGGCGGGCCGCTTTTTGAAGGCTGCCATCAGCTCGGTCAGGTCGCCGGAGCCGATCAGCGGCTGGTCCGTCAGCACCACAAACACCGCATCAAAATGGCCGCTGAGTGCCGCCAGGCCCACGCGCACCGAGCCTTGCTGGCCTTCGCGGTAGGCCGGGTTGTGGGCCAGCGTGACGGGAAAGGACTGCACCTGGGCTCCGATGGCTTCGCGGGCATGCCCGGTCACCACCACGACTTCGTCCACCCCGGCGCCGCTGAGCGCAATCAGCTGGCGGCTGATCAGGGGCACGCCCTGCAGCCGGATCAGCGGCTTGGCCACGCCGCCCATGCGCGCGCCTTCGCCAGCCGCCAGCAGCACGGCGCCCACGCGCAGGCGGGCATACAACCCGCCGCCCTGTTTAAGTAAACATCCCATCGTGGTGGTTCCTGGTAGGTTGAAAGCGCGGATACATCAAATCTTATGACAGCAGTTCTGGCAGACGCATCAGACTGGCCAGATTGTGCGCGGGCATGAAGCGCGAGACATGCGGCGCGGCCAGCTGCATG
>MERZ01000332.1:1936-4576 GCA_001770785.1 Burkholderiales bacterium RIFCSPHIGHO2_12_FULL_61_11 | reverse complement strand
GGTATCAAAACCGTCGCTGAACACCATGAACAGATCACCCCGCGACAGGCTGCGCGCCAAGTGCAGGTGCAGGGCCTCGTGCAGGCAGGTGGCAATACGGGTGCCGCCGCCAAAGCCAAAGGTCACGGCATTGACTTTTTCCTGCACCCGCTCGCTGCGCCGCTTCATGAGCGCGGTGACATCGGCCAGCCGGGTATGAAACACAAAGGCCCGCGCGTCCATGACTTCGACAAAAGCACGGCTCAGATGCAGAAAAAACTGCGCATGCACTTCCATGGAACGGCTCACGTCGACCACCACCACCACGCGCGGCTGGCGACGCTGGCGGCGCACGTAGTGCAGCTTGACCAGTTCGCCCCCGGTCGCCAGCGCGGCCCGCAGCGAGCGCCGCAGGTGAATCGGGCCACTGTCGCGGTGACGCCGCCAACGGCGCAACAGCTGGGTGCGCAAACGGCGCTTGAGCGCCTCCACCAAGGGCTCAAAGCGTTCGATGTCGCCGGGCAGCCAGTCGGCAAAGTCGCGCTGATCCAGCGGCTCGGTGCGGCTGGCCCCGCCTTGGGCGCGCTGGGGTGCATCACTGGCTTCCACATCGCCGGCACCCGGCTGATCAGCCATACCGACGGTGGGCTGGGCCGGCCCCGGCGGGGTGTTGCCCATGTCGCTATGCATCTGCTGCACCAGCTCGGGCAGCGAGCGGCCGCGTTGGCTCAAGCCCGAGCTGCGCGTTGAGGCCTTGACCTTATGGGGAAACCAGAAGGCCTGGTGCAGTTCCGGGTATTTAAGCCACTGCTTGTGGCTGCCTGCGGCAATGCCGCGCCACAGCGCCTCGATGCGCGGCCACTGCGACAGCGGCAGCGCGGCAGCAGCGCGGGCCATTAATTCCAGCTCGGCGTAGCCCAGCGAAAACCCATGCGCGCGCAGGTAGTGGGCGAATTCACCGAGGCGTTGCCGCGGATCGGTCGCGGGCCGATGGACGACTTCGGGGGGTGTGGACATCGGCGCCGCGCTCACTTCATGGCGCCGGCCACACCCACATCCTGCGCAATGCGCGGACCATCGATCAGCTTGGCGACGCGCTCCACCGTCACCTGCCAGCGGTCGTTGCGGGTCTTGAGCAGGGCGGCCAGTGTCGGCACCAGAACCTGCGGGTCCACCGGCAATTCGCCATGGCCCAACTTGAACAGCACGCGCACCCAGTCCAGCGTTTCGGCCACGCCCGGCGTTTTATCGAGGTCTTCACGGCGCAGGCGCTGGACAAAGGCGACGGCTTGCTCCACCAGCCGGGTCGCGGCCTCGGGCACCAGGGTGCGGACAATCTGGATCTCGCGCCCCAGCGACGGAAAGTCGAGGTAGTGAAACAGGCAGCGCCGGCGCAGCGCGTCGGACAAGTCGCGCGTGCCGTTGCTGGTCAAAATCACCAGCGGTTTGCTGCGCGCGGTGAGCGTGCCAAGTTCAGGCACCGTGACCTGGTATTCGGAGAGCATTTCCAGCAGGAAGGCCTCAAAGGCATCGTCGGCGCGGTCAATCTCGTCGATCAGCAGGACGCAGGGCTCGGGCGAGCGAATCGCCTGAAGCAGGGGGCGCTCCAGCAGAAAGGCTTCAGAAAACAGGTTGTCGCGCAGCCTGCTGCTGTCACCCTGACCGGCTTCAGCCAGCCGGATTTCCAGCAACTGGCGGCTGTAATTCCACTCGTACACGGCCTGGCTCAAGTCCAGACCTTCGTAGCACTGCAGCCTGAGCAGCGGCCGTCCCAGCGCGCGCGCGCAGGCGCCGGCAATGGCGGTCTTGCCCACGCCGGCTGCGCCCTCCAGCAGCAGCGGGCGCTCCAGCGCCAGCCCCATCCAGATCAGGCTGGCGAGGTCTTCGTCGGCAATATAGCCGGCCTTGAACAGGCGCTCGCGCAAGCCGTCGGGGGTGCTCAAGGATTGCGTCATGGGCCCGTTTCCGTTCAGGCCCTGCGGCCAACCAGACGCGCGAAGAAGTTGCGAATCAGCATCCACAAAATGGCCAGCGCATTGAGTTCCCTGGCTACCGCGGGGGCGGCAGCGGGCGCGGCGCCCTGCACGGCTTGCGCTTTTTGCGAAAAGGTTTCGGCGAACTGGGCCAGGATCATGTCGGACACGGAGGTCATCATGCGGCCGCCAAACTGGGCGAACTTGCCGTTGACAATCATCTCGGCATGGCCCTCCAGCGTGCTGTTGCCGTTGTCGATTGCCACGAGTTTGGCGGTGAGCTCCATCGAGGCCGAGGAGCCGCTCTTGTCAGCCCCCTTGCTCATCATTTTCAGCGTGCGTGCTACCGGGTCCAGCGACAGCACTTCAATGGTGCCGGTAAAGGCGGCAACGGCGGGACCGACCTTGACCCGAACGCTGCCTTTAAAGTGGGTCGGGTCGGTCTCTTCGGTGATCTGGGCGCCGGCCATGCAGGTCGCCAGTTCAGGAATATTGGACAGAATGGCCCACGCGGCATCGACACCGGATGCGACAGGATATTGTTTATCGAGCGTGACTTGCATGGCTACTTTCTAAAAAAACAAGAGGGCGGATGCGCCCTGGCGCACCCGCCCCGCCAGGAAACACAATCAGCGGGTAAGGCCAGATTTTTTCAGCTGCTGCCACACGCGAAACGAGGTATGGGGCA
>MERZ01000332.1:0-1905 GCA_001770785.1 Burkholderiales bacterium RIFCSPHIGHO2_12_FULL_61_11 | reverse complement strand
TCGGCCACGCCCTTGGCACCCAGCGGGTGGTGCGGTGAAGGCGTCACCGTGTAGTCGGTCTCCCACTTCGGTGTTTCCACCGCGGTTGGCAAAAAGTAATCCATGAGCGAGTTGCCCTGGATATTGCCCTGCGCATCAAAAGACAGCAGTTGCCCCATGGCGACCGCGAAACCTTCGGTCAGGCCGCCGTGAATCTGGCCCTCGATGATCATCGGGTTGATGCGGGTGCCGCAGTCGTCCAGCGCATAAAAGCGGCGTATCTTGGTCTCGCCCGTGCCCTTGTCGATGTCGACCACGCACAGGTAAACGCCAAAGGGAAAGGTAAAGTTGGGCGGATCGTAGTAATGAACCGCTTCCAGGCCTGGCTCCAGACCGGGGGGCGGCTGGTTGTAGGCCGCCCAGGCGATGTCCTTCATGGTCTTGAACCTGGCGTCGTTGCCACGGACCTTGAAGCGGTCGATTTCCCACTCAAGGTCGGCTTCGCTCACCTCCATCAGGTGGGCCGCAATCTTCCTGGCTTTCGCATGGATCTTGCGCGAGGCCATGGCGATGGCGGCGCCAGCCACCGGCGTAGAGCGTGAACCATAGGTACCCAGGCCGTAGGGCGCGGTGCTGGTGTCACCCTCCTCGACCTGGATCACCTCGGACGAAATACCGAGTTCGGTAGCAATGATCTGGGCATAGGTGGTTTGGTGGCCCTGGCCCTGCGAGATGGTGCCCATGCGGGCAATGGCGCTGCCGGTCGGATGCACGCGGATTTCGCAGGAGTCGAACATGCCCACGCCCAGAATGTCGCAAATCTTGCTGGGGCCAGCGCCCACCACCTCGGTAAAGCTGACCAGGCCGATGCCCATGAGCGTCGGGCAATCCGGGTCGGCGCGCTTGGCGGCTTGTTCGGCGCGAAGGCCCTTATAGTCGACCGCCTTGAGCACCTTGTCCAGCGCGGTCTGGTAGTCGCCCGAGTCGTATTCAAAGCCGAAGGCCGAGGTGTAGGGAAACTGCTCACGTTTGATGAAGTTTTTGGCACGGATCTCGGCCTTGTCGATGCCCAGCTTTTGCGCCAGCACGTCGACCATGCGCTCGACCAGGTAGACTGCCTCGGTCACGCGGAACGAGCAGCGGTAAGCCACGCCACCCGGCGCCTTGTTGGTGTAGACGCCATCGACCCGGCAATAGGCGCTGGCGATGTCGTAACTGCCGGAGCAGATGTGGAACATGCCGGCCGGGAACTTGGTCGGGTCGGCACAGGCGTCAAACGCGCCATGATCGGCAATCACGTTGGCGCGCAGGGCCAGTATCTTTCCGTCAGCCGTGGCGGCGAGTTCGCCGGTCATGTGATAGTCGCGGGCGAAGCCGGTGCTTGAGATGTTCTCAATGCGGTCTTCAATCCATTTCACCGGCCGGCCCAGCACAATGGAGGCCACGATGGCACACACATAACCGGGGTAGATCGGCACCTTGTTGCCAAAGCCGCCACCAATGTCCGGCGAAATGATGCGCACCTTGGACTCCGGAATGCCCGAGAGCATCGAGACCACGGTCCGCACGATGTGCGGTGCCTGGCTGGTCAGCCAGGTCGTGAGTTCGCCGCGCACCGGATCGAACGAGGCGACTGCGCCACAGGTCTCCAGCGGGCACGGGTGCACGCGCGGGTAGTGCATGTCCTGCTTGACCGTCACGGGCGCGCTGGCAAAGGCCGCGTCCGTGGCTTCCTTGTCGCCCGCATCCCAGGTGAAGATGTGATTGTGGTGATAACGCTTGCCGTGCGCACCGTCGGTCTTGCCGGCGAGGTCTTCACGCAGCACTGGCGCGCCCGGCTTGAGGGCCTCGAACGGGTCCACCACGGCCTGCAGCTCTTCATATTCCACTTCCACGGCCTCCACGCCGTCGGCTGCGGCGTAACGG
>MERZ01000331.1:36600-49017 GCA_001770785.1 Burkholderiales bacterium RIFCSPHIGHO2_12_FULL_61_11 | reverse complement strand
CCACCGCTTGAGCAAAGGAAAACGACTGAAACAACACAACCCTGCACAGTAAATTTATGAAGCAAGGTGTAGCAAAGTCATTGACACGTTCCGCCTACGCTTACGCTACGGGTACCTTGCGCTGCTCGGAGGGGCCGGAAATTTTAGAAACTTGTCGGCTTCGCCGCCTTCGGATATCTAAAATTTTTTATCCGTCCCCTCCTGCGCTGCTCAGCGCATACAGAAGGGGCGGTACGGAGAAAAAGATCGATACCAGCAGCCGAACTCCGCAGAATGCGCGTTGCGCGTTCTGCTCCCCGATTGCGATTTTTGCCAAACCTTTCTGTATGCGCTGAGGAGCGGAGGGTCAGACGGATCAGGGCTCGTGCTTGTTTGAGCCGCAGGCGAGTTTGCACGAGACCCCGGCTGGACCGAGCACCGCAGGGTACCCGTAGCGTAAGCGAAGGGTCGCAGACAGTAGGGTCGCCTTTTCTTTGCTTACTTTCTTTTGGCGAAGCAAAAGCAAAGTGAGTAGCCGCCGGGCTACCCCCGGCATCGTAGTAAGGGGCACCGAGCAAGAGGGTCAGGTCATTGACCCGAAATTTCAATCTTTCAGCGCTTCATCAAGCACGAACCTGCACCAGTCGTGGTGAGGGGAGTTCAGCCGTTGCTACCGAGGGCAGCCTTCAAGTCCTTGAGCAACAAGAACAGGTGGAAGGGGTCTGTCTCGCTTGGCTCAAATTCCCAGTTCAGGTACCACTGACGGGCAGCGTCATCCTTGGCGTGGACAAGCAGCGCACGGATGCCTGCGATGTCCGCTGCCTGGGCGGTGCGTAGCAGGGAATCCCTGAGCAACGCACGCCCGAGCCCTATTCCCTGATGCTTCACGTCAACCGCTAGTCTGGCCAGGATCATGACGAGCACTGGATGGCGTGCCATGCCCTTGAGAACCCTGGGCGCCGCATCTTCGGGCTCAACGCTGCCGACCGCGAGGCTGTAATAACCAGCAACCGCCCCCTCCTTGCAGCTCACATAGGTCTGCGCGCTGTTGGCGTTCTGATTGCTCAGTGCAAAGCGCTGCAAGAACTGGTTGAGCCCCGGTTGTCCGCAGTCGAAAACTTCGACGTTGTCGCTGGCGGCAAGCTTGCGGACCGAGTCGTAAGACTTCGAACTCACCCAGGCAGCCCCGGCTCGCTGAGCAACTTCTTGAGCTTGGGCTTGGGCTTGACGGGGCGGTCCAGCGCCGCTTGAAAAGCGTCCCATTGATCCGGGGTCAGCTCAAAGCGCAGCCGACCGGCAAGCGTCTGGTTGGCGGCAACAATTCCGGCATCGAGCAAAAACTCACTGACATTCTTGTGAGCAGCGCGAGCGGCCTCCTGAAGCAGCAGCTTCACAGGGGTGCTGGCGCGAACATCAATGCGCTCGGATTTGGACTGAATAGCGACTGGCATAAGAACCTCCTCTTTTAATTGCTTTCATCATAACGTCCGGACAACGTCGTGACAAGCCCGAGATAGTGAAAACCGTGCCTGGCTGGATGCATGACATCATCCCTATCGGCACGCTTGGGATGATCGTCGTGCTCTTGCCAGGGAGCGCAGGAACCCGGCCTGCTGGCAAAGGACAACACCGCCAAACCGGAAGCGACCTCAACAAACCCAGCCACCCATTTCCAAAGCGAAAAGCATCACAATCACCCCATGACGCTGACCGAACTCAAATACATCGTCGCCGTGGCCCGCGAAAAGCACTTTGGCCGGGGCGCTGATGCCTGCCATGTCTCGCAGCCGACGCTCAGTGTGGCCATCAAAAAGCTCGAGGAAGAGCTGCAGGTCAAGCTGTTTGAGCGCAACGCCAATGAAATCACCGTGACGCCGCTCGGTGAAGAAATCGTGCGCCAGGCGCAAAGCGTGCTGGAGCAGGCGAACAGCATCCGGGAGATTGCCAAGCGCGGCAAGGACCCGTTGGCGGGCGCCTTGCGGCTGGGCGTGATCTACACGATCGCGCCCTATCTGTTGCCCGATCTGGTGCGGCAGGCGATCACGCATACGCCACAAATGCCGCTGATGCTGCAGGAAAACTTCACCGTCAAATTGCTCGAAGAACTGCGCACCGGCGAGATTGACTGTGCCATTTTGGCCGAGCCGTTTCCCGAGACCAATCTGGCGATTGCGCCGCTCTACGACGAGCCCTTCATGGCGGCGGTCCCCAGGGGTCATCCGCTGGCCGCACGCCGCAGCGTCTCGGCTGAAGAGCTCAAAAAGGAAACCATGCTGCTGCTGGGTACCGGCCACTGTTTTCGTGACCATGTGCTGGAAGTCTGTCCCGAATTTGCGCGGTTTTCCAGCAGCACCGACGGCATCCGCAAGAGCTTTGAAGGCTCGTCGCTGGAGACCATCAAGCACATGGTGGCTGCGGGCATGGGCATCACGCTGGTGCCGCGCCTGAGCGTTCCCAGGGAAGCGCTGGCCGAGCCGCCCGCCGGGAAAAAATCCGCCAGAAGCAAAAACACGGTGGCCGCTGAGTTCCCTTCATTTATCAAGTACCTGCCGTTCGAGGGGCATGTACCGAGTCGGCGCGTGGTACTGGCTTGGCGCCGCAGTTTCACGCGCTACGAGGCGATTGCCGCGCTGCGCAATGCCATTTATGCCTGTGAACTGCCCGGTGTCACGCGTCTGTCATGAGCTGGGCGTGGCTCCAGGACTCCCCGGGTTTTCTCCCGAGCGGCTCTGAGGCTTGGGAGCGCTTGCCATGACCGCAGTGAAGCCCGGCCGGATTTCCCTCTACCTGCAGCTGATCCGCTGGAACCGCCCGGCCGGCTGGCTGCTGCTGCTCTGGCCCACGCTGTCGGCGCTGTGGGTCGCCGCGCAGGGTTTCCCCGGCTGGCATTTGCTGACGGTGTTTACGCTGGGAACGTTCTTGATGCGCAGCGCGGGCTGTTGCGTCAACGACGTGGCCGACCGCGAGTTTGACCGCCATGTCAAACGCACTGCCCAGAGGCCGGTGACAACCGGCGCGGTGTCGGTGAAAGAAGCGCTGGGGCTGGGCGCGGTGCTGGCGCTGCTGGCGTTTGGCCTGGTGCTCAGCACCAACGCCGCCGCCGTTGCCTGGTCATTCGCGGCGCTGGCCATCACGCTGATTTATCCCTATGCCAAGCGCTATGTGTCCATGCCGCAGGCGGTGCTGGGCGTGGCCTTCAGTTTCGGTATTCCGATGGCCTTCGCCGCCGTGCAGGGCGGCGATTCGTGGCGTTTTTCCGCCGTTCTGTCAGCGGTGCCCCTGTTGGCCTGGGTCTTGCTGCTGGGAAACCTGTTCTGGGTGATTGCCTATGACACCGAATACGCGATGGTGGACCGCGACGATGACCTCTTGATCGGCATGAAAACCTCGGCCATCACGCTCGGGCGTTTCGATGTGGCCGGGGTCCTGCTCAGTTACCTCATCTTTATATCGATCTGGGCAATAGCCCTGATGGGGATTTTGCAGTCAGCTATTTATTTAATAGCAATTGGACTGGTCTTGCTGCAGGCGCTATGGCATGGCTGGCTGATCCGCAAACGCCAGCGCGACGACTGTTTCAAGGCCTTTCGGCTGAATCACTGGCTGGGGTTCACGCTGTTTTCCGGCATCGCCCTGTCTTATTGGGGGCGCTGAGGCTGCGGCCGCCCTGTGGCGGGTATTGCGCTGTTTTGTGCCCGAAATCTTAGCCGGCACCAAATTCGTCGCCGAGTTCGGCGGCGCGCTGTCGGGCGGCCTGCATGGCGCGCATGAACTGCTGCTTGACGCCTGCCTCTTCCATGACCGTGAGGGCCGCGTAGGTGGTGCCGCCTTTGGAGGTCACACGCTCGCGCAGCACCTCGGGCGGCTCCTCCGAGGCCTGGGCCAGCGCTGAAGCGCCGACAAAGGTTGCCACGGCCAGTTGGCGGGCCTGCTCGCGGTTCAGGCCCATGTCGGTGCCGGCCTGGATCATGGCCTCGATGAAATAAAACACATAGGCCGGACCCGACCCGGAAAGCGCGGTGACGGCATCGAGCTGCTTTTCGTCGTCCAGCCACAAATAGTCTCCGGTGGTCTGGATCACGGATTCGATCACCCCTCGCTCGGCCGCGCTGACCGCCGGCCGGGCGAAGAGCGCGCTCATGCCCTTGCCGATCAGCGCGGGCGTATTGGGCATGGCGCGCACGATGCGCTGCGTGCCCAGCCACGACGCGATGCTGTCCGATCGGATGCCCGCCGCCACGCTCAGGTGCAGGGCCGCCCGGGTGTAGGCGCAGGTTTGCCCGGCCGCCTCCTTGAAGGCCTGCGGCTTGACGGCCCAGACGACCAGGCTTGCGCGCTTCAGCGAGGTATCAGGGCCTGGGCTGACCGCCACCTGGAACTGCTGCGTCAGCTTGGCCCGCTGCCCGGCGAACGGCTCGATCACCTGAATCTGGCTGGCGGCAAGGCCGCGCTTGAGCAGGCCGCCAATGATGGCGCTGGCCATGTTGCCGCCGCCTATGAAGGCGATGTGTTGGTGGTTGCTGTCTGGGTGTGGGATGCTCATTTCTGTGTCGCTCGCTAAATTCTGGCGGCTTTGGAAGCATCCGCCCGAGAGCGGATTGTCGCCGAATCCTGGTCTGTCAAATGCCCACGCTATTGGAGCACGGTCTGCCTGACGGCATGCTCCCACTGCGCCATCAGGGCGGCTGCGCGCTCGGCGCTCAGCGTGGGCAAGAACGTCCGTTCGGCGCGCCACAGGCCGGAGAGCTCGGCGGTGCTGCGGTACACGCCCGTGGAGAGGCCGGCCAGCCAGGCGGCGCCCAGGGCGGTGGTTTCGATGACGGCCGGGCGGACCACCGGAATGCCCAGCAAGTCGGCCTGAAACTGCATCAACAGATCGTTCACGCAAGCCCCGCCATCAACCCGCAGTTCGGCCAAGGGCGCGGCACCGGCGCTGACCGCATCGCGGCTCATGGCCAGCAGCAGGGCCGCGCTTTGATAGGCAATACTTTCCAGGGCCGCCCGCGCAATGTGGGCCAGCGTCGTGCCGCGTGTCAGCCCGGTGATGGTGCCGCGGGCGTCGGGCTTCCAGTAGGGGGCGCCCAGGCCGGTGAAGGCCGGCACCACCATCACGCCGCCGGAGTCGGGAATGCTTTGCGCCAGCGCCTCCACCTCGCCAATACCCTGGATGGCGTGCAGGCCGTCGCGCAGCCACTGCACCACCGCGCCGCCGACAAACACGCTGCCTTCAATGGCAAATTCGGTCTGTGCCGTGGTCTGCGCGGCGCTGGTGGTGAGCAGGCCGTTGCGCGAGGTTTGAAACTGCTTGCCCGTATGCATCAGCATGAAGCAGCCGGTGCCATAGGTGTTTTTGGCCATGCCCGCGCTGAAGCAGGCCTGCCCGAACAGCGCACTTTGCTGGTCACCCGCAACGCCGCCAATCGGAATCGCCTGGCCCAGCAGTTCGGGCATGACCTCGCCGTAGTGCGCGCTGGAAGGCATGACCTGGGGCATCAGCGACGCGGGAATGCCCAGCAAGTCCAGCAGCTCGGCGTCCCACTGGTTGCTGTGCACATTAAAGAGCAGGGTGCGCGACGCATTGCTGACGTCGGTGGCGTGCAGCGCGCCGCCCGTCAACTGCCACATTAGCCAGCAGTCGATGGTGCCAAAAGCCAACTCACCGCGCTCGGCTTGGGCGCGTGCGCCGGGAACGTTATCAAGCAGCCACTTGAGCTTGGTGCCTGAAAAATAGGCATCGATCAGCAGCCCGGTTTTGGACTGGATCAGCGCTTCCTTGCCTTGCTCGCGCAATTGCGTGCAGGTGGCCTCGGCGCGCCGGTCTTGCCAGACGATGGCGTGGTGAATCGGCTGGCCCGTCTTGCGGTTCCAGACCACCGTGGTTTCGCGCTGGTTGGTGATGCCCAGTGCCCGGATGTCACTGGCTTTCAGTCCGGCCTGGTCCAGTGCAAGCCGTGCCGTGGCCAGCTGGCTACGCCATATTTCCATCGGGTCGTGTTCGACCCAGCCCGGTCGGGGATAAATCTGGGGCAATTCCTGCTGGGCCAGGGCGACGACACGGCCCAGCTCGTCAAACACAATGCTTCGTGAGCTGGAGGTGCCCTGGTCAAGGGTGAGCAGATAAGTCATGGTGATTCGGTGGCTGTTCGCGCGAAATGGTAAGAAAATTTCCAGCCACTCTATACCGAAACCTGCCAAAACGTCTCTGCGCGAGAGCCTGGAAATGGGAAAGCACGGACCATCGGGCCGGTCCGCGAGCCAGGCAGTTGCTACGTTAAGCTCAGGGCGCACTGAAGGACTGTTGTATGGACACGCAAAATAAAGCCCATGGCCACTGATCCCTTGCCAGCACCGACGCGGCGCAAGGACCTGATGGACCGGCTCGCCGCGCCGCATCTTTACGATGTTGCCGTCATTGGCGGCGGCGCGACTGGCTTGGGCGTGGCGCTCGACGCCGCCGCACGCGGCTTTTCCGTGGTGCTGGTCGAATCGCATGACTTTGCCAAAGGCACGTCGTCCCGCTCCACCAAGCTGGTGCATGGCGGGGTGCGTTATCTGGCCCAGGGCAATATCTCCCTGGTACGCGAGGCCTTGCACGAGCGCATGACGCTGCTGGCCAATGCGCCGCACCTGGCGCAGCCGCTGCCTTTTGTGATGCCTTCTTATAAATGCTGGGAAACGCCTTTCTACGGCATTGGGCTCAAGTTGTACGACGCCCTGGCCGGCAAGGCCGGACTGAGGTCCACGGAATTTTTGAATCGGAGCGAGACCCTGGCCTGCCTGCCCACGCTCCAGCCGCAGGGCCTCAAGGGCGGGGTCAAATACTGGGACGGTCAGTTTGATGATGCCCGGCTGGCCCTGGCGTTGGCCCGAACCGCCGCGCGGCAGGGCGCGCTGCTGGTCAACTACTGTGGGGCCACCGGTTTGATCCACGAAAACGGAAAATTGGTGGCTCTTCACGTGCAGGATCAGGAAAAGCATCCTGAAGACGGTCGCTCTTTTGAGCTGAAAGCCCGCTGCGTGGTGAATGCTGCCGGGGTGTGGGTCGATCAGCTCCGTCTGCTGGACGGGCAGGCGATTGGTCGCGCCACCCAACCGATGATTGCACCCAGCCAGGGCGTGCATATTGTGGTGGATCGTTCATTCATGCCGACGGATCACGCGATGCTGATTCCCAAAACGGCTGATGGCCGGGTGCTGTTTGCCGTACCGTGGCTGGGCAAAACCATCCTGGGAACGACCGACACGCCGCGCCATGACCTGGCGCGCGAGCCGCTGCCCTTCAAGGAAGAGATTGATTTCATCCTGCGCGAATCGTCCCGTTACCTGAACCGCGCCCCTGGTCCGGCCGACATCAAAAGCATTTGGGTGGGCCTGCGGCCGCTGGTCAAGCCAACCAATGACGACGCAGCAAGCACCCAGGCCCTGTCGCGCGAGCACACAGTGCTGGTCAGCAAAAGCGGCCTGGTGACGGTGACGGGCGGCAAATGGACCACTTATCGAGCCATGGCCGAGGACGTCCTGGACCAATGCTTCGCCGCGGGTTTGCTCCCGGCCCGCAAGGGGATGGCAACCGATCACCTCAAGCTGGTGGGCGCTCAGGATTCCGCCATCAGAATAAGCGATTCGCCGGGCATCCATCTTTATGGCAGCGAGGCGGCTGCCGTGAACAGTCTGCCGGGCGCTGGCCGTGAACTGGGCGGTGGTCTGACGGAAGCGATGGTGCGCTTTGCAGCGCGTTACGAGTACGCGCGTTGCGTGGAAGATGTGCTGGCTCGGCGCTCCAGGCTGCTCTTCCTCGATGCCGCGCTGGCCCGGACTGTGGCGCCAGAAGTGGCCACCCTGCTGCTGCAGGAAAATGGGCTTGATCCTCAACTGGACGCCTTTTCGGCACTTTGCAGCCAATACCTTCGCTTGACCGACCGAGGTGTCGGTTTGAAGTGAAGCTGCGCGGTGCCGCAGCCCAGCCATGCCCGGGAAAAAATTGGGGGGGAGGTTCGCTTGCTTCTTTTTTGATAGCTTATTATGCTCGCCAATGCTGGGCTACGACCTTATTTTATTAATTACTTTTGGCTGGTTTCACTGCATGACGGTTGTGGCCTGAAGCCGAAGGATTCGGCCCCTACTGCCCGCTCTTGGGTTTTTTTATTGCAATAACGAATTATTTTTACCAGGAGTGGTTGACACGACCATTTCCTTTGGTAATAATCGTGGGCTTCGCTACTAAAGGCGAAGAATTCTGCCCAGCGGAAGCATTGCAAGTGGTTTGCGATGTGGACGACGGGCCCAAGACTGACTGGTTGGCAGTTTGCAGAAATGCAAACGATCTCCTGGTGCAAGTTGGGACTAAATTTAAATGATTCAAACGCAATCCAAACTCGATGTTGCTGACAACACGGGTGCCAAATCCGTGATGTGCATCAAGGTGCTGGGCGGATCCAAGCGCCGGTACGCCAGCGTTGGTGACGTCATCAAGGTGAGCATCAAAGAAGCCGCTCCACGTGGCCGCGTCAAAAAAGGCGAGGTTTACAGTGCTGTGGTCGTTCGCACCGCCAAGGGTATCCGCCGCAGTGATGGCTCGCTCGTCAAATTCGACGGCAACGCTGCTGTGTTGCTTAACGCCAAGCTGGAGCCTATCGGCACCCGCATCTTCGGACCAGTGACGCGCGAATTGCGCACTGAAAAGTTCATGAAGATCGTGTCGCTGGCTCCTGAAGTTCTGTAAGGACACGCCATGAACAAGATTCGCAAGGGCGACGAGATCATCGTGATCGCAGGTCGCGACAAAGGCAAGCGCGGCAAGATCTCGCTGCGCAAAGACGACAGCTATGTGCTGGTGGAGGGGATCAACCTGGTGAAGAAACACACCAAGCCCAATCCGCTCAAGGGCACGACGGGTGGCATTGTTGAAAAAAGCATGCCGATTCACCAGTCCAATGTGGCCATTTTCAATGCTGCAACGGGTAAGGCGGATCGTGTGGGTATCAAGTTGTTGGCTGACGGCAAAAAAGTGCGCGTCTTCAAGTCCAGCGGCGACGAAATTAAGGCTGCGTAAACATGGCACGCTTACAAGATCAATACCGCGAAAAAATCGCGCCTGGCCTGATTGAAAAATTCGGCTACACCACGCCCATGCAGGTGCCGCGCATCACCAAGATCACGCTCAATATGGGTGTGAGCGAGGCGGTTGCAGACAAGAAGGTCATGGACAGCGCCGTTGGCGACATGACCAAGATTGCCGGCCAGAAGCCTGTTGTGACCAAGGCCAAAAAGGCTATTGCCGGTTTCAAGATCCGCGAAGACTTGCCGATTGGCTGCATGGTCACGCTGCGTGGCGTGAAGATGTATGAATTCCTCGATCGTTTCGTGACCGTGGCCCTGCCGCGTGTTCGTGACTTCCGCGGTATTTCTGGTCGTGCCTTTGATGGTCGCGGCAACTACAACATCGGCGTTAAAGAACAGATCATTTTCCCTGAGATTGAGTACGACAAGGTTGACGCCCTGCGCGGACTCAATATCAGCATTACCACAACGGCCAAGACCGATGAAGAGTGCAAGGCGCTCCTCACTGCTTTCCGTTTTCCGTTCAAGAACTGAGGCGGGCATGGCAAAACAAGCTTTACTGCAACGTGAACTGAAGCGCGACAAACTCGTGGCCAAGTTCGCCAAAAAACACGCTGAACTCAAGGCAACGTCCAACGACGCCAAGCGCTCCGATGAAGAGCGCGCACTGGCTCGTCTTGAGTTGCAAAAATTGCCCCGCAACGCCAACCCGACTCGTCAGCGCAATCGCTGTGCGATCACGGGTCGCCCGCGCGGTACGTTCCGTCAATTCGGCTTGGCCCGCGCCAAGATCCGTGAGTTGGCTTTTGCTGGTGATATCCCTGGTATCACCAAGGCAAGCTGGTAAGCATAGGAGAATTACAGATGAGTATGAGTGATCCTATCGCCGACATGCTGACGCGCATCCGCAATGCACAAATGGTTGAAAAAGCCCTTGTGCAGGTGCCGTCTTCAAAAGTCAAGATTGCCATTGCGCAGGTTTTGAAAGATGAGGGCTATATCGATGGCTTCTCTGTCAAGCCCAATGATGGCAAACCCCAACTGGAAATCGCCCTGAAGTATTACGCCGGCCGCCCCGTGATTGAGCGCATTGAGCGCGTCAGTCGCCCGGGCCTGCGGGTTTACAAAGGTCATGGCGCCATTCCCCAGGTCATGAATGGCCTTGGTGTGGCAATTGTCACGACGCCTCAAGGTGTCATGACGGATCGCAAGGCGCGCGCTACCGGTATCGGTGGTGAAGTGCTGTGCTACGTGGCCTAACGGCGGCATTGAGGAGAAACTGAAATGTCTCGTGTAGGAAAAATGCCGGTTGCCATCCCCGAAGGCGTGGATGTGGCAATCAAAGATGACCAGGTTAATGTCAAAGGCGCCCTCGGTACCTTGGCGCTGACGCAAAACGCACTTGTCACCATCAAGAATGATGACGGCAAGCTGACTTTTGTGCCCGCCAACGACTCGCGTGAAGCCAATGCCATGAGCGGCACGATGCGTCAGCTCGTGAACAACATGGTGACGGGTGTGACCAAGGGCTTTGAGAAAAAACTCAACCTGGTTGGTGTGGGTTACAAAGCCCAGGCGCAAGGCGCCAAGTTGAACCTGACGGTGGGTTACTCCCATCCCGTGGTGCTGGACATGCCGGCTGGCATCAAGGTTGAAACCCCAACGCCCACCGAGGTGGTGATCAAGGGTTCCGATCGTCAACGTGTGGGTCAGATTGCCGCCGAAGTGCGCGCAGTTCGTCCTCCCGAGCCTTACAAAGGCAAGGGTATCCGTTATTCGGATGAAAAAATCACGATCAAAGAAACCAAGAAGAAATAAGGAGCTGCATCATGTTGACCAAAAAAGAGCAGCGCCTTCGCCGTTCACGCCAGACCCGGATTCGCATCGCCACGCAAGGCGTTGCCCGTTTGACCGTGAATCGCACCAATCTGCATATTTATGCCAGTGTTATTTCTGGTGACGGTACCAAAATTCTGGCCGCTGCATCCACCGCGGAAGTGGAAGTTCGCAAGGAAATCGGCGCTTCGGGTAAAGGTGGAAACGTTGCTGCTGCGCAGGCCATTGGCAAGCGTATTGCCGAAAAGGCAAAAGCAGCAGGTGTGGAGAAAGTGGCGTTTGATCGCGCCGGTTTTGCGTACCATGGCCGCGTTAAAGCGCTGGCTGATGCGGCTCGTGAAGCCGGTTTGCAGTTCTAAGCAGACTGGAATTATGTATGGCTAAGTTTCAAGCAAAATCGCAAAGCGACACTCCAGACGATGGTCTGAAGGAAAAAATGATCGCGATCAACCGCGTGACCAAAGTGGTGAAGGGTGGCCGTATTCTCGGTTTCGCTGCACTCACAGTGGTCGGTGACGGTGACGGCCGCGTTGGCATGGGTAAGGGCAAGTCAAAAGAAGTGCCCGCAGCCGTGCAAAAAGCCATGGAAGAAGCGCGTCGCAACATGACCACGGTGTCGTTGAAAAATGGCACGCTTCACCACAATGTATTCGGCCACCACGGTGCCGCAAACGTCATGATGGCGCCAGCTCCCAAGGGTACCGGCATCATTGCTGGTGGACCCATGCGCGCTGTATTCGAAGTAATGGGCATCACCGACATCGTGGCCAAGAGCCACGGTTCGAGTAACCCATACAACATGGTGCGGGCCACGATGGATGCACTGAAGAAATCCACGACGGTCTCGGAAATTGCGGCCAAGCGTGGCAAATCAGTCGAAGAAATTTTCGGCTAAGGCAGGCATTGATATGACCAAAGAAACCAAATTAAAAGTGCAGCTGGTGCGTAGCCCGATTGGCACCAAGGAATCACACCGCGCCACTGTGCGTGGTCTGGGTCTGCGTGGCATCAACAGCACCAGCGAATTGCAGGACACGCCTGCAGTGCGCGGCATGATCAACAAGATCAGTTATCTGGTCAAGGTTATCTGAGCGGAGACTCAACATGGAATTGAACGGAATCAAGCCTGGTCAAGGCGCAAAACATGCCAAACGACGCGTCGGTCGTGGCATCGGTTCGGGCTTGGGTAAAACCGCCGGCCGTGGTCACAAGGGACAAAAGTCCCGTGCTGGCGGCTACCACAAGGTAGGCTTCGAAGGCGGTCAAATGCCTATGCAGCGCCGCTTGCCCAAGCGCGGCTTCAAGTCTCATTTGCTTAAGTTCAATGCCGAGATCACTCTCTCGGCACTGGAGCGGCTCGCCTTGGCTGAAGTAGATCTTCTGACGCTGAAACAGTCTGGCCTGGTGGGCCAACTTGCCAGGAATGTCAAAGTGATCAAATCCGGGAGTTTGTCCAAAGCGGTTAAGCTCAACGGCATTTCGGCCACCGCAGGGGCCAAGGCCCTCATTGAAGCCGTTGGCGGCTCCGTCGCTTAATATTTG
>MERZ01000331.1:35936-36590 GCA_001770785.1 Burkholderiales bacterium RIFCSPHIGHO2_12_FULL_61_11 | reverse complement strand
TGGCAACCAACTCGGCTCAAATTGCAAAAACCGGCAAGTATGGTGACCTGCGCAACCGGCTTGTGTTTTTGTTGCTGGCGCTGGTTGTGTACCGGGTTGGCGCACACATTCCGGTTCCGGGTATTGATCCCGGTCAGCTTCAAGAGTTGTTCAAGGGTCAGCAGGGCGGCATATTGAATTTATTCAATATGTTCTCAGGGGGTGCCTTGTCAAGATTTACGGTGTTTGCCTTGGGCATCATGCCTTATATCTCGGCATCCATCATCATGCAGCTGCTCACTTATGTTGTTCCAACATTCGAGCAGATGAAAAAAGAAGGTGAAGGCGGTCGTCGCAAAATTACGCAATACACCCGCTACGGGACGCTGGGCTTGGCCTTGTTCCAGTCGATGGGTATTGCCATAGCGATCGAGAGCTCGCCGGGCCTGGTGCTGGCGCCTGGTTTTGGTTTCCGGATGACAGCCGTTTTCAGCCTGACGGCTGGCACGATGTTTTTGATGTGGCTGGGTGAGCAAATCACCGAGCGAGGTCTCGGTAACGGTATTTCTATTCTTATTTTTGCAGGTATTGTCTCTGGCCTGCCCAACGCTATGGGCGGCTTGCTTGAGTTGGTGCGAACCGGCGCCATGAGCATTCTCATCGCCATCGTGATTG
>MERZ01000331.1:30629-35862 GCA_001770785.1 Burkholderiales bacterium RIFCSPHIGHO2_12_FULL_61_11 | reverse complement strand
TCGCCTCTTCCATTATTTTGTTGCCGGCTACGTTGGTGGGATGGTTTAGTTCGGGTGAAAGCATGCGTTGGCTGAAAGATATCGCTGGCACGCTCACGCCGGGTCAGCCCATTTATGTATTGCTTTATGCCAGTGCAATCATTTTCTTCTGTTTCTTTTATACGGCGCTGGTATTTAACAGCCGTGAGACCGCTGATAACCTGAAAAAGAGCGGGGCATTTATTCCGGGAATACGTCCTGGTGACCAGACCGCGCGTTATATCGACAAGATTCTGGTGCGACTGACTTTGGCCGGTGCCATTTACATCACCTTTGTGTGCTTGTTGCCAGAGTTTTTGATTTTGAAATATAACGTGCCGTTTTATTTTGGCGGTACGTCGCTATTGATCATTGTGGTGGTCACCATGGATTTCATGGCCCAAGTACAAAATTACTTGATGTCGCAACAGTATGAATCATTGTTGAAAAAGGCAAATTTCAAGACGTAAATGAGCTGTTGATGGAATGTCAAAAGACGATGAGATTCAGATGCATGGTGAGGTCGTATAAAATCTTTCCAATGTGGCTTTCAGGGTGATGCTTGAAAATGGACATGTGGTAATGGACCGATCTCGGGAAAAATGCGTATGTATTACATTCGAATTCTTCCTGGTGACAAGGTGACGGTTGAATTGACACCTTATGATTTATCGCGTGCACGAATAGTGTTTCGTGCCAAGTAAGCACAGAGTTAAAGTTTAGGAGAAAAAAATGAGAGTTTCAGCTTCGGTCAAGAAAATTTGCCGCAACTGCAAAATCATCCGCCGCAAGGGCGTTGTCCGTGTGATCTGCACCGATCCACGCCACAAGCAGCGCCAAGGCTGATTTTCAAGAGATTTAGAGGACGCACATGGCTCGTATCGCTGGTATCAATATTCCGCCGCAGAAACACGCCGAAATCGGCTTGACTGCAATATTTGGCATAGGTCGCACACGCGCTCGCAAAATTTGCGAAGCATGTGATATTGCCTATGCGAAAAAAATCAAAGATCTGACTGATGGAGATCTGGAAAAAATCCGTGACCAGATTGCTCTGATCACCATCGAAGGTGACTTGCGTCGTGAAACCACGATGAATATCAAGCGCCTGATGGACATCGGCTGCTATCGCGGTTTCCGTCATCGTCGTGGGCTGCCCATGCGTGGTCAGCGTACACGTACAAATGCCCGCACCCGCAAGGGTCCGCGTAAGGCCGCTCAATCGTTGAAGAAGTAATCAAAAGGTCGTCATGGCAAAATCACCAAGTAGCAACGCCGCCCAGCGCGTTCGCAAGAAAGTACGCAAGAACGTAGCGGATGGCATTGCCCATGTCCACGCGTCCTTCAACAACACGATCATCACCATCACGGATCGCCAAGGTAATGCCTTGTCTTGGGCGTCCTCCGGTGGTCAGGGCTTCAAGGGATCGCGCAAGTCAACTCCTTTTGCGGCGCAGGTCGCTTCTGAAGTAGCAGGACGTGCTGCCATTGAACAGGGTATCAAGAACCTTGATGTAGAAATCAAGGGGCCTGGTCCGGGACGTGAATCATCCGTACGGGCACTGGGCGCGCTGGGCATTCGAATCAATTCGATTGCTGACGTCACCCCGGTTCCGCACAACGGCTGCCGCCCCCAGAAGCGCCGTCGCATTTAATCGCGTTGTATAGTGCCTGGTTGCTTGCTTTGCAATTGACCGGGCACCTGCATTTTTAATCAAGCCCACCGCCGTTAGGTTGATACCGAAGGCTCCTGCAGTACTTGCAGCAGATGACAAAAGGACATTCAAGTGGCACGTTACCTAGGCCCCAAGGCCAAACTATCCCGCCGTGAAGGCACCGACCTTTTCCTGAAGAGTGCCCGTCGCTCCATCAGCGACAAGGCCAAATTTGACTCCAAGCCAGGCCAGCACGGTCGGACTTCCGGTATGCGCACGTCTGACTTCGGTCTGCAGCTGCGTGAAAAGCAGAAAGTCAAACGCATGTATGGCGTTCTCGAAAAACAGTTCCGCCGCTATTTCGAAGAAGCTGATCGTCGCAAGGGTAATACCGGCGCCAACCTGCTGTTCATTCTTGAATCACGCCTCGACAACGTTGTTTACCGCATGGGTTTTGGCTCGACACGTGCCGAAGCGCGTCAGTTGGTGTCCCACAAGGCGATTACGGTGAACGGTCACTCCGTCAACATCCCTTCGTTCATGGTCAAGACCAGCGATGTCATCGCTGTTCGCGAAAAGTCGAGAAAGCAGATTCGCGTGACCGAAGCTCTTGAGCTCGCTAAGCAAGTGGGTCTGCCTGCATGGGTAGATGTGAATGCTGACAAGGGCGAAGGCATTTTCAAGAAAGTGCCTGACCGTGATGAGTTCGCTGCTGACGTCAATGAATCGTTGATCGTCGAGTTGTACTCACGCTAATTTTCGTTCCCTGGCGATTCGGGGTGCCGTATCGTCAGGGTGTGCTTCGCCAGCCTTATCGGTGTAACGAGCCGAGGGTATTGAGAGGAAGACTGCATGCAGACTAATTTGTTAAAACCAAAAACCATCAATGTTGAGCAACTTGGCGCCAATCGTGCCAAGGTGACCCTGGAGCCCTTTGAGCGCGGCTATGGGCATACGCTGGGCAATGCCTTGCGTCGCGTTTTGTTGTCGTCAATGGTCGGCCACGCCGCCACTGAGGTCACGATTGCAGGTGTTCTGCATGAGTACTCATCGATTGATGGCGTTCAAGAAGATGTCGTCAATATTTTGCTGAATCTCAAAGGCGTGGTCTTCAAACTGCATAATCGCGATGAAGTCACCTTGAGCTTGCGCAAGGACGGAGAAGGTCCCGTCACAGCAGCCGATATCCAGACGCCTCATGATGTGGAAATCATCAACCCTGAGCATGTGATCTTGAATTTGTCACACGGCGGCAAGATTGATATGCAGATCAAGGTTGAAAATGGCCGCGGCTATGTACCAGGTAACGTTCGCCGTTACGGTGATGAGTCGCCGAAATCGATTGGCCGTATTGTTCTGGATGCGTCGTTTTCTCCGGTCAAGCGCGTGAGTTACA
Organism: Burkholderiales bacterium RIFCSPHIGHO2_12_FULL_61_11; assembly: GCA_001770785.1. Lineage (GTDB taxonomy): Bacteria > Pseudomonadota > Gammaproteobacteria > Burkholderiales > Burkholderiaceae_C > Polaromonas. The sequence goes on along the minus strand of MERZ01000331.1, from coordinate 32,793 downwards.
TCGTTGAAAGTGCTCGGGTCGAGCAGCGCACCGATCTGGATAAGCTGGTACTCGAAATTGAAACGAATGGTGCTGTGACTGCGGAAGATGCTGTCCGCGCTTCGGCCAAGATTTTGGTCGAACAGTTGGCGGTGTTCGCTCAATTGGAAGGCAGCGAGCTGGCTGCATTTGATGCGCCAGTTCAGCGCAGTTCGCAACAGTTTGATCCGATCTTGCTACGCCCAGTCGATGAGCTTGAACTCACCGTGCGCTCAGCGAACTGCCTTAAAGCAGAAAACATTTACTACATTGGTGATTTGATTCAACGCACTGAAAATGAGCTGTTGAAGACCCCCAATCTGGGACGAAAATCTCTTAACGAGATTAAAGAAGTGCTGGCCTCTCGAGGTCTGACGCTTGGAATGCGCCTTGAGAGCTGGCCTCCTGCAGGCCTCGACAAGCGCTAATTGGTTTTGAAAACATCTCATCCCAGATGAGATAGTGCACGGGCAGTACCTGATACGGCTGCTCCGATATTAAATAAAGGAAGCACTATGCGACACGGACACGGACTACGTAAATTAAACCGCACCAGCGAGCACCGCCTCGCCATGTTGCGCAACATGATGAATTCACTGCTTCAGCATGAAGTCATCAAGACCACACTGCCTAAAGCCAAGGAATTGCGCCGCGTGGTAGAGCCCATGATCACGCTCAGCAAAACCCCTACCCTGGCCAACAAACGCCTGGCTTTTAATCGTCTGCGCGATCGCGATATGGTGGTTAAACTGTTTGCCGAATTGGGCCCGCGTTACAACACCCGTCCTGGTGGCTATACCCGGATTCTAAAGATGGGTTTCCGCGTTGGTGACAATGCACCGATGGCGCTGGTTGAACTGGTGGATCGTCCTGAAGTGTCGGAAACTACGATTGCCGACACGGCCAAGACAAAGTAGGCTATAATATAGATAACGCGCGGTGGAGCAGCCTGGTAGCTCGTTGGGCTCATAACCCAAAGGTCGTAAGTTCAAATCTTGCCCGCGCAACCAACATCCAAGCCGTCTAGGCTGGTAGCAAACGCCCACTTCATGTGGGCGTTCTGCTTTTCTGGCCCAAATTTGGCCCATTTCTGGCCCATTTCTGGCCCACTTTTGGCCCACAAAATTTCCACACCTCTGAAAGTGACCATTGGGTATTGGCCCATACATTGGGATGCGGATAGGTGGTCACGAACTTCGGAGCCATTCGGCGCACGATGTAGCGGTTGCAATGCCGGTGCGTCGAGTTGGGCAAACGCACTGCAACGACTGCCCGGCAACTTCTGAAAAGCCTTGGCATTGAGTTGCTCCAGTAGTGGTGCAATGGCCTCGTTGACGTCATCTACCGTTGCAAACCGCTGGTTGCGCAAGCGCATCAATATCCAGCGTTCCACCACCTGCACGGCGGATTCGACCTTGCCCTTATCTTGCGGATGATAGGGCTGGGCTGACAAGACTGAGGTGCCGTAGTGCCGCGCAAAGTCGTGCACCGTCTCATTGGCCCTGGGCTCGTAGCGATCCGGGTTCGCAATTAATGCCCTGGGGTTGTCGGGCACGATGAGCTGGGGTACGCCGCCAAAGAAACGCAGGGCCTGTGCAGTGCCACCCAGCCAGTCGGCCATCGTTTCGCGGGGTGTGGCGCAGGCGAAGGTATAGCTGGATGCACCCAAAGTGGCCACAAAGATGTGAGCACGGCTGCCATCGGTCAGTTCCACAGTGGGACCGGCGTAATCGATGAACAGCTTCTCGCCGGCGCGGTGGATCTGGCGCATGGAGCGTTTGAGGCTCTTGGCATAGCGGCGGTAGTTCTCGCAGAACTGGGAGTAGCGGTGGGTGGATTCGCCGGGGTGCTGGGCCGTGTGCTCTTCCCACAGCAGCATCAGCGTCATGCCTTTGCGGCGCAGCTCCTGGTGGATTCGGCCATAGTCGGGTTGCACAAAACCACTTGCTCGCTGGGGTGTGCCCAGCAGGCGATTGTGCAATGCGGTGTCATCAAGTGCCTGGATTTGTGCCCAGTCAAGGCCAGCCGTATTCGCCAGGCCGACGTATTTGGTGACAACGCCTTTGGAGATGCTCAGGGCGGTGGCGGTTCGCTCATGGGAGAGCCGGGCTTCAAGTTTGAGACGCAGAACGTCCCGTATCTTGCG
>MERZ01000331.1:29459-30484 GCA_001770785.1 Burkholderiales bacterium RIFCSPHIGHO2_12_FULL_61_11 | reverse complement strand
CATTCCGGTCAGAACCAAAAATCGGTCACGGTCGACCGGAATCAGCGGTCACGATAAATCGGAATCGTCGGTCACGATCTGCCGGAATGACCGGTCACGGTCTCCCAGAATACCCAACATGCACCACACCGCGTCCGAACCCACGTCGAAACCAATGCAGCCCCTCGGGATGTACCTGAGGCGCTTTCAGGCAATTGCAAGTGAATTTTCGAAGTCTCTGGGCTAAGCCATCAGCCATAACGTCGCCGCGCCCACAAGCAGGGACAGCGTGGGAATGATGGCCAGTAAGCAGCGCAGCGTGCTCGATGGCGGCTGACCGCTGGCCAGCAGCAGGCCCAGGCTGGCCAGCGCCGTCGGCTCCGGTGTGATACCGAACATCTCGGCCTGCGTCCACGGGCGGCCGGCAAGCAGCCCGGCCAGCGGGTAAATCAGCACGCCGGTGGCGGCCAGCAGCCAGCCGAGGTTTTGCACCACAACGCCAGCGGTCGGCGCGTGCGCGCCGCGGGGCAGGGTGCCCAGGCCAAGCAGCAACACGGCCTGGATGGCGAAGGCCACCGCGAAGTACTGCGCCGCCCAGTTGATGGTGGCGTAGTGCTGCCAGTGAAAAGCCCAGCCCACCCAGAGCCAGATGGTGGCAAGCAGGGCCGCAAGCACGCGGCTGGCACCGGCGCGCCGGGTTCCGGCCAGCCAAAGCGAGACAAGGCCGGCGGCGAGCGCGGCCAGCTGCGCCGGCCAGACATCGCGGTTGTGAAGCTCGATCAGGCGCCAGTAGGTCTGGGGTGAAAACATCAGGAAGTCGGGCGGCCGGTAAGTCCACCATTCGGACATGTTCACAGCCTCTCGACGTGGGTGGCCATGCGCCGGCGAAAGACCTCGTCGGGCAGCCGGCCGAAGGCCGCACCCATGTTTTCGCGCACGTGGGCGACATCGCTGGTGGCCGGAATCGCGCAGGTCACGGCGGGATGCGAGACGATGAACTTCAGCGCGAACTGGGCCCAGTTGACGCAGTCGATCTCGCTGGCCCA
>MERZ01000331.1:22167-29438 GCA_001770785.1 Burkholderiales bacterium RIFCSPHIGHO2_12_FULL_61_11 | reverse complement strand
GAGCAGGTTGTAGCTGAACTGCACGAAGTCGATGCGCTGGCTGCGCATGATTTGTTCGAATTCACGGTGGCGGCGGCCCTCCGAGGTGGTGATCCCGACATAACGCAGTTGGCCTGCCGCTTTCATGGCCTGCAGCAGCGGCAGCTGCTTCTGCCAGGCCACCAGGTTGTGGACCTGCAGCAGGTCGAACCGCGGCACCCGCCAGAGCTGGCGCGACGCCTCGATTTGCGCCGCCCCGGCCGACGAAGTCCAGACCTTGTCGGCGGAAAAAACGCGTCGCTGCGCCGACAGCTTTTGCAGGCCGTCGCCGATCACACCCTGCGAGGATCCGTACATCGGCGAGGAATCGATCAGGCGGCCGCCGGCATCGAAGAAGTGGCGCATGACCTCGGCGCAATTCGCGCGCGCCGGGGGGTCGTTGCCGACGTTGAAGGTGATCCAGCTGCCCAGCCCGACCACCGAAATATGTTCGCCGGACGAGGCAATGGTTCTGGACAGGGGTTGCGGCCGTGCCGTGTCTTGTGCATAGGCGCCCGCCGTGCCTAGCGCGGGAATCAGGTGCAGCAGTACGTCGCGGCGTCTCATTTTTTTAGCCTAGCACAGGGAAATGGCGCGTGCAGTGGTTTTGTTGCCATAAGGGTGTATGGCCGAGAAAAGATGAACTGTTGGGTGGCGATCAGATCGCCAGGGTGTAAAGCTGATCGTCTGGAGTCGGTCGGCCAACGAGCGAACTTTTTCGGAAATCAAGCATGCCTTGGAGGGCGCGGCCAACACGGCGGCTATTGAAAGCGTCAAAGCTGACACATGGGCCGATAGCCAACTGTGTCAGTGCAAATATTTGAACAACATCGTCGAGCAAGGCCACCGGGCCATCAAACGGATCACGCGCCCGATGCTGGGCTTCAAAACATTTTGCTGCGCGCGCATCATCATTGCAGGCATCGAGAGGATGCACATGATTCGCAAGGGGCAACTTGACTGCCCAGATGGCCAAGCTAGCCGCAGCTGATCAGTTTTTACATCCTGGCGATCTGATCGCCTACCAACAGCACACCTTTTCTAGGCCACGCCTCCTTATTGCGACAGAACCCCAAAAGCTGTTGGTCACCAAAACGTGAGCATGTCTAGGATTCCACCTTCAGCTCATTCACAACGGTCTCCACGCCAGGAGCTGCCCAGGCCGCGCCTTGGACTGCCCGAAGTTCTGTCCACGAGTGGACCTTGCCGCGCAACGTGACGCGTGAACCATCGACCAGAATCTGCAGCTGTTTGGCTTCTTGTTCGGCTTGCCGCACCAGCGCATCGTGAATGCCTTTCTCGATATCACTCGGAGCGACTTTTGGTTTGATCTTGACAAGGTTGGTGACGCCGACTACACCGAACAGATCGCGAACGGATCGCTCGGCGGCCTGACGCTGATAGTCCCACTCCACCTCGCCGCTCAAGGTGATCCAGCCGTTTTCCACCATTGGCTGGATAGAGTTCGCCGGGATGGCAACATTCCCGTCAATAGCCCGTTGCGCGGACGCTGCGATGTCGGTGTCAGTTCGTTTGTAGGAAGGGGATAGCCGTACCTCGATGTCGACCGCCAGCGCCTTCACGCCGCTGACGCGCCGCGCAGCCCGCTCAGCCGCGTGTTTCTCAGCATAGCTCGTGAGGTGCCCGGTCAGGGTCACGACGCGATCCTTGACGATAACGCCGATGTCGGTGGCGTTGACGGCTGGATCCCACGCCAGTTCGTCAAGGATGTCCTTTTGCAATTGAATATCTGTTTTCATGACTCTGCCTTTCATGGATGATTGACGGCACGCCTCACATGGCGCAGTGAAGACCGCCGACATGGCGGCCTTTGATGGCCCGCTGGCGTGGCCAATCTGGTATCAATACAGTCAACTTGTTGGATAGCGATCGGTCTTGTTCCAGAGCTACTCGTGGCTTTCTTGGGTAACTCCAGGCTCAGCACGCCATCGCTATGTTTCGCCACGACCTTGCTTTCGTCCACGTCATCCGCCAACTGAAGGTGCGCGACACGGAACCATAGTAGCGTTCGCTGCGCAATACCTTCCCACCGTCTTCCTTGAATTCCTTGGCGTCTTGTGTATGGGCATCAATCTGCACGATGTTGCCGTCTACGCGAACATTGATGTCCTCTTTCTTGACGCCGGGCAGGTCAGCATGGACCTTGTAAACGTCGCCCTTCTCGACGACATCGACACGGATATCCATTCCACCAAAGAGTTTCTTGTCCAGGCGCCAGGGGTCAACGAAGCGCGGCAGCATGGCTTCCAGCGGATTGATGATGGGTTCAAACAAACGTAGTCCGTTCATGGTTGCTCCTTATAAAGTGACACAAATTTAGACAACTGGTCGAAGCCTTGATCATGCTGATCTGACCGCGAGGAATTCAGTTATAGGCAAGGCCCAAGTCATGGACTTGATATACCTCAAACACGAAGCACAGCGTCAAGTTCTTATGCCTATCGGAGCGTGCCGAGGTGGTTTTCGCTTACGGCTGTATGCAATGCCTGCAATGCCACGACCGAGTCGCGTTCGGGTTGAGTGTCAACAAATGATGTCCGGCTCCCCGGGGATGCCGGCAGCGCCGCAAACGAGGCGCGATTGACAATTCTCAAACGAATCACTTTCCAGCTTGCTATTATTTTTGATGGCAGTGTGAATAGATTCGATGCCTTGTGCGGCTTCTTGTCGCGGATTGCGCCATGCCTGTGTGTGCCAGAGTTCGATTGATCATTTTGAGTGCAATGTGCCGATCCTGAAGTGATCATCTAGATTTTCGGTAGTTCTGGATTTTCTTCCTTTCGACTATTTTTTTCTTCAACCTGTTGATCAGGATTCAGATGAACCACGCGCACCGGCTGCCAGTTCCGAGTGGGGCCACTCCAACGCTGGGGATGTGCGGCCTTCGCAGCCTCATAGACCGCGCTTGCCTAGCAACGCAGTGTCCATGCCCGCATGGCATTCATGAGGCGTCACGAAGCGGATGGCACTGTGCCGATGCTCATGGTTGTACCAGTGCATAAATGTGCCAACCCACTGGCGGGCAGCGAGCAGGTTCTCGATAGCTTGACTACGGCTTGCTCGATAATGCTTCGGAATATTTTGATTTCATCGTTGTCGGTACTTCTAAAAGAATATTTTTTTAGAAGCGACAACTAGTCTGACACAAGGGGGTTGCCCGAGGTGCTCAGAAGCGCTTGGTGCCGCGAGCAAGGCATCTACCCAGGTGAGTTGGATAAGTGGTGGCCAGCGTCGGGGACGCTGGACCGATCGGACTCACTCAAGATCCTGCTTAAGTGCGGCATTCCGAGGCTAGTCGGGTCGCATCTCGCCTCTGCGCGCCCAGACGCCTCGTTCTTCGCAATGCAGCAGATCGCTGCCACTCAGCACGTATTGGCCAATCGGGTACGCTATATCATTGAAATAACAGGCACCCGCTTCGAGTTCCAAGTCACGCGAAATATCCTCATACTCGTCGAAGATCGGGGATGTTTTGAGTTCGGGATCCGGGGCACCGACCCGGGGAAGATGATCGGCCATCTCTGCCTCCTGTAAGGTCTGCGTTTCTGCGCGGAAAGTATACAACCGTATCCTGATCTGGCGCAAGCTTCAGATAACACAATTTCCGAACAAGACGGCTTTACCTTGAAGCCATGGGTCCGGTGCGATATACAAATGTATGCACATAAACACTAACACCCATGATACCGGCGCCACACCGAGCCCGGAGCAGCGAATCGTCTTCATCGACTGCGAGTTTACGGACCTGGCGGACCCGAAGCTCCTCTCTATCGGGCTCCTGGCGGATGACGGTCGAGAGCTCTATGTAGAGCTTACCGGGGCAGGACTCTTGACTCGGCTGAGTCCCGTGCTCAAGTCCACTCACGTGGGCTGCCTTATCGCGAGTCCGATGTCGAAAAAGCAATGGAGGCGTCCTGGAGGGCTGCGTTCGCTGCCAATGGGATCGACCGTCACCACGCGCTTGCGGATGCCCGGCCCTTGAGAGCCGGATACATTTCCATGCACGGCGGGCCGTCGACTCACCTTGGTCGCTTTGATGGCGAGGGCGTCGCGAACCCCGGAACCAGGAATCGAGCGTCGCATCGTTTTGTGCGATGAGAACGTGGGCTTGTTGCCGCAGCATGTCACCCTGATAGTCGAAGCCTTGCGTCGCTGAGCAAGCTGTAAGGCAGACGGAAAATGCCGAGTCGGTGCGCTCCAGCAACGTCAGCAATAATGAAGCATGCAAAGGACTTCGGACTGGGTCGTAATACAAAGGGAGACCGGCTCACCGATGGCGATATCCGCCCGTGCCAAGAGCAGCCCCCTGAGAGGGTTCGGATAACGCCTCTAAACATATGCTGTGACATTCAGCTGGCGACCAGCGCCGCCTTCATTGGGCGGGAATATCATCAACTAAGTACAATGCCGTCCGTCGTACGGCAAATCGATGAAAGAGTTAACCCCATGCAACCGATTTTTGAAGCAGCCAATCATATTGCCCAGGAAATTGAGCGCACCCGACAGCACCTTGCCAACCTGGAACAGGCATTGGAGGGACTCAGGCCCCTAATTACCCTAGAGGCTGCGACGACGGCTTTGCCGTATACCGCTACCACGCGCACCGAGCATATTGAAGACATATCTTTTGTGCACGCGCGGGTGTCCGCTGGCAAAATTATTAAACCCAAGCGCGTTACCAAAACCAAACCCGGAAAACGGGAAAAGCCAGCAAAGCTTCCATCGACCGGCACAGAGCTTTGGTTGAGTTGCCTGTCCCGCAAGAAGTTCAGCCTTGGTGAATTAGTCGACGAGGCATTGAAGAAGCTTGATTTGGATGAGACGGCGCGAGATGTCATCACCAACCGTGCCGGTGCCTGGCTCTACGCTGCCATCAAGAACGGCGTGCTCATACCAGCGGGGACGCGAGAGGGACATAAGCTGTACAAAAGGCTTCCTTCCAAAGTCAACTAAGGTATCGATATCTTGGCGCGGCTATCTCAGGCCGGTAGGCGCGTGACGAGTACGGGTGTGCTTGCAGGAGCTTGGTCCGCCAACTCGATCAGTGGCAACAGAGCCTGGCTGGCGCTTTCTGCGGCGTTGGCATCGGCTGCATGCACCACGGCGAGCAGGTCGCCTGCTTCCACGCGCTGCCCGACTTGAACAAACTGCGTGAACCCGACGCGTGGGTCCACCGTGTCGCTGGCCCGTCGTCTGCCGCCTCCCAGTTCTATGATCAGCAGGCCGATCTCCCGCGTGGCCATGCCACCAATCCAGCCGCTGTGCGGCGCGATCACCTTCATTTGGACGGGTGCGGCGGGCAAGTAGTGGCGGGCGCGCTCCACGAAGTCCGCGGGACCCCCGAGCGCGGCCACCATGCGGGCGAAGCGCTCCAGCGCGGCGCCGCTGTCCAGGGCCGTGTCGACCTGCCTCAAGGCCTGTTCCTGATCCAGCGCCAAACCACCGATGAGGAGCAACTCGGCGCTCAACACCCGCGTCACTTCCAGCAGCCGTGGCTCGCGCCGGTTGCCTTGGAGGAATTCCACGGCCTCACGCATTTCCACCGCGTTGCCGCAGGAGTCGCCCAGCACCTGGTTCATGTCCGTGATCCAGGCCCGGGTCGGCAGTCCCGCACCGTTGGCCACCGTCACCAGCGATTGGGCGAGTTCAACGGCCATGCTCTGTGACGCGGCAAATGCGCCGTTGCCAACCTTGACATCCATGACCAAGCCTTGCAGGCCGGCGGCCAATTTTTTTGAGAGGATGCTGGCGGTGATGAGTGCCACGGACTCCACTGTGGCGGTCACGTCCCGTATCGCGTAAAGCCGCCGGTCAGCAGGTGCCAGCTCCGCGGTCTGGCCGATGATGGCGCAGCCCGCAGATTGGAGCGCCTGTCGCAGTCGCTGGGTATCGGGGGTGCTCTGGTAGCCCGGGATGCTGTCCAACTTGTCCAGCGTACCACCGGTGTGGCCAAGCCCGCGGCCCGAGATCATGGGCACGAAGCCGCCACAGGCCGCGACGATGGGTGCCAGCATCAGGCTGACCTTGTCGCCCACGCCGCCGGTGGAGTGTTTGTCCAGAATCGGGCCGGGCAGGTCGGCGCTGGCCCAATCCATTACCACCCCAGAACGGGTCATGGCCTGGGTGAGTTCTACGGTTTCACTGCTGGACATGCCCCTGAGGAACATGGCCATGGCCATGGCGGCGATTTGCCCTTCGCTCCATGAACCCTCCACGAGACCACGCACGAAAGCGTCGATGTGATCGCACTGAAGGCTGTGGCCGTCGCGTTTGTGGCGAATGATCTCCTGGGCCAGCATTGCTTCGCTCAGTAAGCACTTGCAGGCGTTGCTGCGGGAGTTGTGGAAGAAGTGGTCTTGCCGCCCAGAATGGCCTCGATGTCGCTCAGCACACTGCTGGCACCAATACGAAAACGCTTGGCGTTCAGCGCCTGGGGACCCAGGTATTCGCTGCACAGGGCGATGTAGCCGGCCGCCTCATTCACAGTGCGAATGCCGCCGGAGGGTTTGAACCCCACCCGCTTGACTGCCGACGGCTCCGAGGCGATGACACCGAGCATGATGCGGGCGGCTTGCGGCGTGGCACTGATGGGCGCCCTGCCGGTGCTGGTCTTGAGGAAATCGGCCCCGGCATCCAGACTCAGGCGGGAGGCGCGTGCAATGAGCGCTTCGCCTTTGAGTTCACCGGTTTCCAGAATCACCTTCAACACCAGGCCCGGGCAGGCTTTGCGCACTGCCTGCAGCAACAGAGCCACAGTGCGTTCATCTCCGGCAAGCAGCTGCGCGTAGGGCATGACCACGTCCACCTCCTGCGCGCCGCTTTGCACAATGGCGCCGGTTTCCCGCACGGCGCGTTGCAGGTCAGCGCTGCCGTCAGGGAAGTTGGCCACCGCCGCCACGGCGATGTGCTCGGGCAACTGGGTCCGTGCGAACGCCGCTAGGCGCGGCCAGACGCACACCGCAGCGACCGGCCCAAACGGACTTTGAGCCCGCGCGCACAAGCGGGCAATGTCGGCTTCGCTGTCGGGGTCGTTCAGGCTGGTCAGGTCCAGGCAAGACAAGGCCAGTCGTGCGCTGGCGTGCAGGTCGCTTGACCAGTCAGTTCCCCCATTGGTTACTCCATGGGACGGCGGTGAGGGTGTCATGGCGCTGTCATCTCAGAGGGCAATTCAATCTGGCGGATGATGTCGGCCAGCAAGCCGCTGGCGACACCGCTGATGGATTGGGCCTGCG
>MERZ01000331.1:16220-22152 GCA_001770785.1 Burkholderiales bacterium RIFCSPHIGHO2_12_FULL_61_11 | reverse complement strand
CGTGGCGCGCCAGAATGGTTTCGGGCACGGTGCTCATGCCAACCGCATCGGCACCCATCAGCCTGAACATGCGGATCTCTGCCGGCGTTTCAAACTGGGGGCCGAACGCCCAGGCGTACACACCTTGATGCAGGTTGACGCCGCGCTGAAGAGCGATGTGGCTGGCCTGCGCGCGCAGGGCCGGGTCGTAGGCGTCCACCAGGTTGACGAAGCGCTCCGATCCGCCTTCCCACACCAGGGGCGAGTGTTGCGCCAAATTGATGTGGTCGGTCAGGACCATCAGGCTTAGCGGAGGCATGTCAGGCCGCAGGCTGCCAGCCGCATTGGTTTGCACCAGCACGGTGCAGCCCAGGCGTTTTAGCAGGCGCAGCGGCGTCTTCATGCCATCGACCGCGCCGGTTTCATAACCGTGCTGGCGTCCACTCATCACCGCGACTGGCTGCTCCCCAATGTGGCCCAGCCACAGCATGCCGTTGTGTCCGGCGACTGTGGCCTTGGGAAACCCTTCGAGCTCAGAATAGGAAATGCAAACGGCGCCCTGCACATGATCTGCCAGGTCGCCCCAACCGGAGCCCAGCACCACCGCGATGCGGGGGTGGGCCAGAGGCGCGCGACGCTCAATGGTGCGCAACGCAGCCAGGTCGCTCATGGCGTGGACAAGTGATCAGGCCCGAAACTCTCGGGCAGCAGCTGTGCCAGCGTGTAGCGGGGACCCATTACTTCGTCATTGGCCGTGAGAATGGGGGTGTCCGGTGCGCAGAACTCACGCAGCTTCTGGCGGCAACCCCCACAGGGCGTAATCCACGCGCCACCTGCGCCCACGACCAACACGGCGCGGGCCCGGGTGCTGCCGGCAAGCACCATGGCGCTCAATGCGCCGGCCTCAGCGCACAAGCCCTCGGGGTAGGCTGCGTTTTCCACGTTGCAGCCCGCATGAATGCGGCCCTGTTCATCCAGCACGGCAGCGCCCACCCGAAAACCGGAATAGGGTGCGTACGCGTTAAGCCGGGCGGCGCGGGCCGCCTGCCGCAGGGCTTCCTGCAGGGCGTCAGTGAGCAAAAAATGAGTCATGCCACTCACAATAACACGCGACGACGAGGGATTGTTGGCCTGGCCTTTGCCATCTGAACGTGGCGACTTTAAAGCGTCCGGCACTCTTGGAATATCTGTCCACAAATAGAGCGATTGCGGCATCTTTGCTACAAACAGGGCCCATCGCCAATGGACTAATCATGGGTTGATCTTGAAATGATCAATAATTTCTTTATCATGACGATGGCACATCGAATCGGACACGCATTGCGCTGCGCAAGGCGCGAGTAAATTCCAAATTGCCAAAGGGCACCAAGTGACACCGTCCAAGCCCCTTCCCATCATTGCCATCCACGGCGGCGCTGGCACCATGAGCCGCAGCAATATCAGCGCAGAGCAAAATTCGGCTTACACGATGCCCTGCAGAGTATCCTGCGAGCCGCACAGCAATTATTGGCTGAAGGCGGCAGCGCACTCGATGCGGTCAGCCTGGCCGTCGATCTGCTTGAGGACTGCCCACTTTTCAATGCCGGGCATGGTGCCGTCTTCACCCATGACGAAACTCATGAGCTGGACGCCGCCGTGATGGACGGTGCCACCCTGCGCGCCGGGGCGGTAGCCTGTGTGAGCCGCATCCGCGTCCCTTGCGCGCAGCACGTGCCGTGATGGAGCACAGCGAGCACGTCTTGCTGGTGGGCACCGGGGCGGAAGCCTTTGTGTCGGGCCTGGGACTGGAGATGGTTTTACCCGCCTACTTTTCGACCGATGCCCGCCGCGCGCAATTGCGACGCGCGCTCGAAACCGACGCGACCCTGCTGGACCACGACGGTGCGGCCCTGGTGTTCCGCCCATTCGCAGTCCCCACGGCACCTTTGGATGAGGGTAGTAAATTTGGCACCGTCGGGGCCGTCGCTCTTGATGCGCACGGCAACTTGGCGGCCGCTACTTCCACCGGGGGCATGACGAACAAACGGCCAGGGTCGGTGACACCCCCTTGATAGGTGCCGGCAAAAGGTGTGCTGTTGGTAGGCGATCAGATCGCCAGGGTGTAAAACTGATCAGTTGCGGACGTAGCTTGGCCATCTGGGCAGTCAAGTTGCCCCTTGCGAATCATGTGCATCTCTCGATGCCTGCAATGATGATGCGCGCGCAGCAAAATGTTTTGAAGCCCAGCATCGGGCGCGTGATCCGCTTGATGGCCCGGTGGCCTTGCTCGACGATGTTGTTCAAATATTTGCACTGACGCAGTTGGCTATCGGCCCATGTGTCAGCTTTGACGCTCTCAATAGCCGCCATGTTGGCGCCGCTCTTATCGATGGTGATCTTCTCTGGCAAGTCATGCAGGTTGATGGCCCCTCCAGAAAGCGCCACGCTGCAGCCAGACCCCGCTTGGCAGTGAGCAAGAAGTCGACCGTGTCGCACCCTTACGATCGACAGCGCGATAAAGGCGCGCCGCGCGGCTCGTTAAGCAAGCTACCCCACAGCCGACCGCCGGGACGGGCGCGGCCAATAGCCGTTTTACGGAGGGGTTAAAACAGCAGGGGGTAGAAAACAAAAAACGGGGCGTTAGGCCCCGTATTCATTAGCTCATTGGCGGAAGCTCAGGGATTCGAACCCTGGAAACCTTTCGGTTTGCCGGTTTTCAAGACCGGTGCAATCGACCACTCTGCCAAGCTTCCTGTGAATAACCTACAGCAAATTTCAAGATTGCTGCACTCAACCGCTCTGCCACGCTTTCCAACGAGTGAGTTTAACCGCTGGATGGGCGGGCCTTAGGGCGGAATGGGAAAAATGTGTCAATAAAAGCGCCCACCTCGATGTGCCGCTACTGGTTGTCAATGTGACTGGCAAACTCTCGGCGAGGCAATCATGAGCCGCGTCAAGCTGCTTCATCCGAAGGTCAAGAACTGAACAACGAGATGGCACCCTTTTTCTGGGGCTGTTACAATAGCGTGTTCTGTAAAGCATCAGCTTTTTACATGAAGCCCCCTAAACTCTGGCTTTCTTCTTAAATGCGGCGCTTCTCAGAGCCTGGATTCACAGCGCTTTGACAGAGTTTCAGTGCTCCTGCTGCCCCGAACTCGATCAGCGCTGTCTACATTCCTGGCGAGCACGTTTCCCAACGGTGCCCACCCATGGCTCAAACCAATCCCGTCCTTTCAGGGACGGGGCTGGCGGGTCGAGGCCGAACACTCATTGGCTTGCTCGCAAGCCGTTTACTTCTCTTTTTTATCAAGCCGGGAAAAATACCTGGCGCAGATTTTTATGAACAATGATCACACCAAGATAGCGGTGGGCAAGTACCTTGTCTCTCCGCTTGCCAAACAACAGGGCGAAGGCCGCTACGCTGCTTCAGTTTCCATCCGCTCCGGGCGCGGAAGTGCCACCCATGACCGCGTCATGCGTTTCAGCAGGCTTTTTGACAGCGCTGCAGCCGCTTTGCATTACGCCACCGAACACGCACTGTGCTGGATTCGCGAACGCTCATCGACAGCTTGCGCCTGATAAACGGCCGGCCTCACTGGGGCCAGCGTACACAGACTAGATTTTTAATTCTCAAGGAGTTACATCATGGCCAAAGAAGAACTAATTGAAATGCATGGGCTGGTGGATGAAGTGCTGCCCGATTCGCGCTTTCGCGTCACGCTTGACAATGGTCACAAACTCGTGGCCTACACCTCTGGCAAGATGCGCAAAAACCATATCCGCATTCTGGCCGGTGACCAGGTGTCGCTTGAACTTTCTCCTTACGACCTCAGCAAAGGCCGTATCACCTTTCGCCACATTGCAGGTCGCGGACCGGGCCCTGCTCCGCGGCAGACCCGCTAGGCAAGCAGCACCAAAGCTGAAAATCAGGACTGACAACGTCGGTCATGCGTTCTGCGTGTTGATTTAACAGGGTCTCGTGCTCGCCGGCCCAATTGGCACCGAGCGGCGGGGCACTCCTGGTCACCGGTCCAATTAAATAGCGGTGTCGCCTGCGCCCGCTGGCGGACGTGCCATCCAGGCAATAAGCGAGGAGCGCATGGCTTCCTCCACCGACATATTGATGGGTTGCACCCAATCCATCGGCACAAACACGGTGTAGCCACCAATCATGTAGCCCATGGGTAAGTACACGGCGACACGCTCGCCTGGCAAAAATCCGGCTGGCAAATCGGCAACACTTCGGCGCGTGATGAGGCCCACAATTTCCATGTCATGGCCGGGCATGCGTAATATCACCACACTTTGCTCCCCCCGCTTGTTTGTGGGTGAAAAGTAATCGGCAAAACTCTTGAGTGACGAGTAAATGCTCTTAACGAGCGGCAGGTTGGTGAATGGAAGCTCGGCAATTGACAGTAGTTTGCGAACGCTTTGCTTGGACACCAGGAAGCCAATCGCCACGATACTCAAAATACCAAACGCCAGACCCATCCCCGGCACATAAAAACTGCCAAACAAGGGCCGCAAAATCCACAGCGTCGCCGTTTCTGACCAAGCCAGGAAAATGTATAAGAGGTAAAGCGTCAATGCGACCGGCAAGGTGGTGATGAGACCGCGAAAGAAATACTTGTACAGGCTTTTCATGGAAGCTTTCTTTGTTGATTTGTGGCGCTGTTGTGCACAATGCCATTGCGCACTAACCCGCAATTTAACCATTTCATGGGATATGACAAAAAGTTAAAATTGTGGATGTTGTCTTTTGCTTCTTGGAGCATGAGCTACAGATCATGGGCCGCACGATCTCGCCCCTTGCGGTAGTTGGGTTCCTCAATCCGAATGCCCATCGCAGTATCGCCGCGCATTCCGGTGCCGCTTTGGCGCGCCCTGCAGCGGCTGCGCAGTCCTTAAGGTGCGCATGCTTGCATGCTGACATGAGTTTGTGCAAGGCGATGTGAACTATTGCATTTTGTGACCGCGCTTGTCCTACATCACCCTTCGTATCGAGCCGACGCGCGGCTATGGTCCACTCCGCGTAAATTGTCCCCAGCTGGCAATCCGGCCAGCGATTTTGCCAACCGATTGCCTGTCATGGGCATGACCCCAGGAGCAACGCTATGAAAGCATCCAAGACCCTCACCTCGACAATAGCCGCGGCCGCTGTTGTGGGTGTCATCAGCCTGGCTTACGCTCAGACTGCTGACACCACTGTGCCGCCTGCTGACAGCTCTGGCCAGTCCATGCAGAGTCAGGGCACGGCCAGCCCGGACAGCAGCATGCAAACGCCTTCAGCCACCACCACTGACACCGCGGTCATGGAGACCGAGCGACCAGCTCAGGCTGACCGCAACTAAGCCAAGGCAATCATGCACGCTGGTGTCAGGCTACCCCGGGCGAGCATCGTGCGCTTCGCGCGTGCTGCCCGGGACGTTTCGGGCACCGGGTGAAGAGGCGTGCTTTTTCCCGATCCACCGTATGCAGCACCATATTTCCCGGAACCCCGGTCCCCAGGGCCGCGATCCGATTTCCGGCAAAGGCGGACATTCGGAAGGGGCTGACGGACTCAAGCAGGGCATTTTGCTGGGTGTTGCGATCCTTGCTCTGACCTTGCCGCCGTTTCGTACTGCCCTTGAATCAGGGGTAGCCGACGCTTCGATAGGATTATCCAATCCTTTAACAGGCGAGCCTGTGGCGATTCAACCGCCGACACGCTTCGCGGATTTCGGCGGCGAAAGTGCGTCCGTCGATGCCCAACAGGTGGCGAACTGGGTGGTTGACTCAGGCGATAACCGCCAGCTTTTTTTTGTGATCCTCGACAAGAAAAACACCAAGGTGTTCGTGTTTGATCCCGGAGGAAAATTGCGTGGTGCCACGCCAGTGCTGATCGGTGCAGCCAAGGGTGATGATTCAGTCGCCGGCATCGGCGGTCGGCCCATTGCCAAAGTTCGGCCTCACGAGCGCACTACACCCGCCGGCC
>MERZ01000331.1:14743-16188 GCA_001770785.1 Burkholderiales bacterium RIFCSPHIGHO2_12_FULL_61_11 | reverse complement strand
TCCATGCATCGCGTGCGCGCCCTGGAGCCCAAAGAGCGTCGCCTCGAGCGTCTCGCTTCGCCCTCCACCGATGACAACCGCATTTCCTATGGCTGCATCAACGTGCCGGTTGAATTTTTTGAAAACGTGGTGAGTCCGGCATTCAAGGCCCGCCATGGTGTGGTCTATGTGTTGCCGGAAGTTAAATCAATGGCTGAAGTATTCACTTCGGCTTATGACGTCGCAACAAAACAGGGCATACCCGCAAGCTAAACGCGGGTGCAGCGATCTTTCCCTCCCTGAGTACCGAGCAACATCGCCACCTGGGTCGACAAATCCGCTACCCATCGTGTGGGAAATGCGGAAAATGCTCACAAACTGGCACCGTTGTTATCGAAATTTCTGACAGAAATCACGAAAAATCCAAAACAATACGGCTTTTTTAGCTACAAAAAATATAGCAGTTAAAGCTTAAGCCTCAGGGTTTTCACTTTGTAAACGATCACTTGAATTGCTAACATTGGGGCCAGTCCGGTCGTCTCAACCGCAGCGTGGGCCCGGCTTCGTGTGTGCTTGCGCACCTTAATGGCGCAAGCGCACAGGATTGACAATGTTATTGAACGGCGAGAGATGGCGCGCCCGGGTCATCCAGATCGCGATGCTTGCGCTGGCGACTTTGGCACCATTGCTGCTGTCAGCCGCACCGATCGTTGCGACAGACCCGGTGGCCAATGCCAGTCCAGAAATCGAATTGGAACTGGCGCTGAAGTCTGCCTCGGACGATGCGCACTATGCGCTGCGCTGGGTTACTGATGCGCAGGACAACCACGGTCTGCCCTTCGTCATCGTTGACAAAAAAGACGCCCGAATTTTTGTATTTGAAGCCAATGGCCGGCTGCGTGGGGCTTCGCCCGCGTTACTCGGCCTCACGCCCGGCGACAATGCCGTGCCCGGCATTGAGCAGCGTGAGGTGCCCAGCCTGCGCGAGAATGAACGCACCACACCGGCGGGCCGGTTTGTTTCGGAGCCAGGGCACAACCTACATGGCGAGGCTGTTGTTTGGATCGACTATGCCGCCAAGCTGGCCATGCACCGCCTGCGTCCCGCGTTCTCCGCGGAGCGTCGCGCAGAACGGCTGGCTTCGGCCACGACCGACGACAACCGTATTTCCTTCGGCTGCATCGTTGTCCCTGTGCATTTTTATGAAACGGTGGTGGAGCCCGTGCTCCGCAGAACCTACGGTGTCATCTATGTCCTGCCGGAAACCCAACCGGTGCAACTCATGCTGGGGGCATTGCAGCTGAGCCTGCGTCAAGGCGATCATTCGGGCTTGATCCGATGAAATGGTTTTGCAAAACGCTGGCAATTGCGCGCTTTTTGCCAGCTTGCAGTCCGTCCGCCCTGGCCAACCCATGTTACCCACGATTGATGTGCACCAGTCTGTGGACAAGCTTGTTCGGAACTCT
>MERZ01000331.1:0-14736 GCA_001770785.1 Burkholderiales bacterium RIFCSPHIGHO2_12_FULL_61_11 | reverse complement strand
CGCGCCAGTGCTGACTTGCGGCATGGTGCTCAAGAAGCAGGCACGTGGGCAAAAAAGCGGGTCCTCCCAAGTCTCCGTGGGTGGCCCTTTCCGCATGGTTTCCAGCCCGCCGTGTTTACCACCTCCCCGAACTGAGGGCCTGTTGCGCTTACTTCGGCGCTGGAATCACCACAATGCCGCCGGACCTCTTGGGCTCAATGATGATTGTTCCCGCGTCAGCAGGTACCACCACCAGGCCGCTGGATGTTTTGGGCTCAATGGTGACTGTTCCCGCGTCAGGGGGTATCACCACGACGCCGGCGGATGTTTTGGGCTCAATGGCGACTTTTGCCGCGTCAGGGGGTACCATCACCGTTTCCACCTGACGCACCACGCCCCCACCGGCCACGCTGCCGCTGGTGCTGCCGTAGCCGAGTATGCGGGCCTGACAGGCGATTTGGTCTTCGCCCTTTAGAACATCGCAGCGTTTGAGGGCATTGGCCTGAAACTGTTCCCCGTGGTTTTCCAGCTTGCCTCTGCGTTTTTCGGCTGCCGCGTTCATGGCTTCGCGCATGCAAGTGACGTAATCCTGCTGGGTCATGCCGCTGTGACACGCGGCTTTTTCGCGCTGGGTGTTGCCCGAGGTGTCAATGCCGGTGGTGCCCACGGCGACCTGCGCCGTGGCGGCACTGACGGCCAGCAGGGAAGTCAGGCCAAAGTAAGTCATGCTCTTGCGCAGCAGCGCGATTCTTTCGGGGTTGGCGTATGCACTCATGTGAATCTCCTGTTTTTCAACGATGACATGAGTCTAGGAATACTTGAGCGCATGGGCTGAAGGTCAATGCCTCCGGGCGGGCTGGCTGAGCGGCCAATTTGGCTGTAGGACAACAGCTTTAGGCCGTGGTGAGGCTGCCGCGATCCGGAACTTCAGGGAGCGGGAGGCGCTTGCCTGGCTCCGTTCATGCGCTCCGCAAGATGATCCAGCGCCTCTTGCACCTGGTCGATCAGGATCAGGCACAGGTCGCCGGGCTGCAGCCGCGCCAGTGCCGTGTCAATGGCCAGGAACTCGCCGCGTATTTCATCAATGCGGCTGGCCTGGGTGGAGCCTTCCAGTCCTTCGCGCAGCAGCGCCATCACTTCACCGTCAGCGCGGCCGCGCTGGGCGGCATCCTGATAAAGAATCACGTCGTCAAACGCGTCACCAAGAATGATGGTCTGGTCGCGGATGTCGTTGTCGCGCCGGTCGCCGGCACCGCTGATCACCACGCTGCGGCGCTGCGTCGGTGTCGCGGGCATGGCGTTGACAGCAGCCACCAGGGCGCGCATGGCGTCGGGGTTGTGGCCGTAGTCGGCAATCACGGTGGCACCGCGGTAGTCCATCACATTGAAGCGACCTGGCGCGTGGTGCGCGTCAGTGACGAAGCTGGCCAGCCCGCTTTTGAGGGTGTCCCAGTTGACGCCTACCGCCCAAGCCGCCGCCACGGCGGCCATGACGTTTTCAACCTGAAAGGCGATGCTGCCGCCCCGCGTGACCGGAACGCCTTGCAGGGGAATGCGCTCTACCCAGGCGCCTTCCGCGGCAACCAGCATGGGCCCATCCACAGACACGGTGCGCTTGCCCTGCGCACGGTGAGTGGCCATGAGCGGGTGGTGGCGGTCGGCCGCAAAAAAGATCACTTTGCCGGGGCACGCCGCAGCCATGCTGGCTGCGATGGGGTCTGCGGCATTGAGCACGGCATAACCGGTGGGCGAGACGTTTTGCACGATCACGCGCTTGAGCACGGCCAGGTCTTCCACGGTGGTGATGTAGTTCAGCCCCAGATGGTCGCCGCTGCCGATGTTGGTGACCACCGCTACTTCGCAATAGTCAAACCCCAGGCCTTCGCGCAGCACGCCACCGCGCGCTATTTCAAACACGGCCGCATCCACGTCGGGGTGCATCAGCACGTTGCGGGCGCTCTTGGGCCCGCTGCAGTCGCCGCTGTCGGTCTGGCGACCATTGATGTAGACGCCGTCGGTATTGGTCATGCCGGTGCGCAAGCCGTGCGCTGCCAGCAGATGGGCAATCAGGCGCGTCGTGGTGGTTTTGCCATTGGTTCCGGTCACGGCAATCACCGGTACGCGGCCGTTGTGACCCACCGGGAACAGCTCATTGATCATGGCCACGCCCACCGCACGGCCCTTGCCATAAGAAGGCGAAAGATGCATGCGCAGGCCTGGCGCGGCATTGACTTCGATCACACCGCCGTTTTGCGATTCGAGCGGCCGCAGTATGCTTTCGCAGACCATATCGACACCGCAGATATGCAGACCCACAATTTGTGCCGCAGCCACGGCGCGGGCGGCCACGGCCGGGTGCACATCGTCGGTCACATCGGTGGCGGTGCCGCCGGTGCTCAGGTTGGCGTTGTTGCGCAGGACGACGCGGCGCCCTTTGGCCGGAATCGATTCGGGCGTGAGCCCCTGTACGTCGAGCCGGGCCACGGCGATGTCGTCAAAGCGGATTTTGGTCAGGGCCGTGGCATGGCCTTCGCCGCGTTGCGGGTCCTGGTTGACGATCTCGACCAGTTCGCGCACAGTGTGGCGGCCATCGCCCACCACCTGCGGCGGCTCACGCCGCGCCGCTGCGACCAACTGGTCACCCACCACCAGCAGGCGAAAGTCGCTGCCGGACAAAAACGTTTCGACCATGACCTCGCCATGCTCGGCTGCCGCACGGTAGGCGATCTCAAGATGCCCACGGGTGGCGACGTTGACCGTGACGCCCTTGCCCTGGTTGCCAGCTTGCGGTTTGACCGCGACTGGCAGGCCGATGTGCTGGGCTGCGGCCCAGGCATCGTCGATATCACTGACGGGACGGCCCGTGGGCACCGGCACGCCAGCTGCGCGCAGCAGCTTTTTGGTGAGGTCCTTGTCTTGGGCAATGGACTCGGCCACGGCGCTGGTGGTGTCGAGCTCAGCGGCCTGGATGCGACGCTGGCGCGAACCCCAGCCGAACTGCACCAGGCTGCCCCTGGTGAGGCGCCGGTACGGAATGCCGCGCGCCACGGCTGCATCAACAATCGCCCCGGTGCTGGGGCCCAGCCGCTCGTTTTCGTCGAGCGTGCGCAGCTGCGCAATGGCCGCTTCCAGGGCGAACGCGGTGTCGCGTTGGGCTGCATCAATCAGCGCCTGCGCCAGCTCAAGCGCCAGTCGGCCAACGGCTTCCTCGCTGTATTCCACCACGACCTGGTAAGTGCCCTGTTTGACGGTGACCGCCGTGTGGCTGAAGGTTACCCGGCAGCCTGCCGCGGCCTGCAATTCAAACGCTACCGCTTCAAGCACATGTGCCAGCGAAATCGGCCCGGCATGGCCGGTCTGGCGCAGCGCACCCATGTCGGGAAACAGCGCGCGCAGGCGCGGCTCGAAACCGGGCAGGGTGTCGACGGAACGCTCGGCCGTGCTGCATTCGACAATGATTTCAAGCGCCGTGTGACGGCTCCAGAGGTTGGGCCCGCGCAGGGTCCGGATGCGGGACACTTCCATCAGTCTGCCCTCCCGGCAGGTTTTTCAAAGGTTTCAAAAGCTTCAATCCCCGCGCCAATCAGGTCAAGCGGGATCGCGAGCGCCCAAGCGGCGCCCACGGTGGCCAGCAGCGTGTCCGTGGAAAGTCCGTGGCGCTCGTGCGATTGGGTCCAGGCTGACAGCTTGCCAAGGCCGGGCAAAAAAGCTTCCGTGGCGCCGGTGGCCAGTACCAGCTGGTCCTGGCGCACAAAAAGCGCGCGGTCGTTTTCGCCGCGGTGGGCCGTGATGGCTGCCGAATCGGGGTCGGTGCTGTAAAAAATGACTTCACCGTCAGACAGCGCTTTCATTTCCGATACGCGCGCAAGGGAGGCATTGAGAATGGCAGCGCCGCCAGCCAGCACCGCGTCCACTTGCGTGCGCAGCACTTTGAACATTTGATCGTCTTCGGTGATATCGAATTCGGCGAGGCCGGAGGCGCCGCCGAGATCGGCGACCACGCCGACCTGGCAGCGGTCGTAGGGCAGGCCGCTGCGCAAAATGGTGTCGGCAGCGTTTTCAAACACGGCGGCCTGCACGGCCCGGTTGATCAGCAGGCGCTGGCCGGCTTCCCAATTCGCGCAGTCGGCCGTGTCGACGCAGCGCTGGTCCAGAAACAGGCCGTCGCGACAGGCCAGGCCGGTGTAGCGGCCCGACAAGTGCAGCAGCCAGGCGAGCAGGCGCGCGATGTGCTGGGTGCCCGCGGATCCGGCGATGCCAATGATCGGAATACGGCCGTCGTCGCAGTGCTGGCTAGCGTCCGGCGTGGCGGTGCTGTGGGGAAACAGGTGCTCACAGATCGCGCGCCCCACCGGGCGTGGCGCCCCTTCGGCCGGATTGAGGTGCATCAGCAGCCCCGGGCCGGCATTGACTTCCACAATCGCGCCGCCTTGGGCGTGCAGCGGGCGCGAGATGTCTTGCGCCACCACATCGATGCCGGCAACGTCCAGGCCCACCACACGGGCGGCGAGCGACACGCTGTGCGCGACCTCGGGATGGACGTCATCGGTGCAGTCAATGGAGACATTGCCGTTGCGCTGGATCAGCACCTCGCGGCCCGCCGCTGGTATGGCCTCGGGGCTCAGGCCCTGGCGCTCCAGGTCCAGCAGAATGGCGCCATCGGTGGTGGTTCTGATCTGGCCAAGCGGGAAGTCCTCTCCCATGCCGCGCCGGGGGTTGGTGTTGAGCTGCGCGTCGACCAGCTGCGTCACCGTCGAGGTGCCGTTGCCGGTGATCCAGGCGGCTTCTCCGCGCGCGGCCGCGACCACCCGGCCGCCGACCACCAGCAGGCGGTGCTCGTTGCCACGCACAAAGCGCTCGACCATCACCTCGGTGCCATGGCGCTTGGCTACCTCAAAAGCGGCTTCCACTTCCTGCCGTGTTTTCAGGTCCAGCGACACGCCGCGGCCATGGTTGCCGTCAGACGGCTTGACGACGACGGGCAAACCGATGTCCTGGGCGGCAGTCCAGGCTTGCTTTGCGCTGCCGACAATTTCGCCTTCAGGCACCGGCACGCCGCAGGTGGCCAGCAGGCTCTTGGTCAGGTCCTTGTCGTGGGCAATGCCTTCTGCAATCGCGCCCGTGAGCTCGGTTTCAGCGGTCCAGATGCGTCGCTGACTGGCCCCATAGCCCAGTTGCACCAGGTTGCCGTCATTCAGGCGGATATGGGGGATGCGGCGCTCGGTCGCGGCCACCACAATGCAGGCGGTACTGGGTCCGAGGTAGCAGTCATCCACCTTGGCGCGTATCGTTTCGACGCCAGCCTGCACATCTGCCGGCCCATAGGCTTCGGCGTTGATGGCGGCCATCAGCAGTCGGTGGCCCTGCGCCAGCGCAGTGCGGGCCACCTGCTCGTCCCTGGCCCGGAACACCATGCGGTAGACGCCGCGCCGCGAGGTGCTGCGCGTTTGGCCAAAGCCGGTGGGCATGTCGGCCAGGTTCAGCAGCTCGATCACCACATGTTCGAGCACATGGCCAAGCCAGGTGCCTTCCTGCAGGCGCTGCGCAAAGCCACCCGGTTCGCCGGCGCCGCAGTGGTGTTCAGGCAGGGCGGGAAGCAGGGCGATCAGGCGGTCATTGAAGCCGGGCAGCAGGTTGGTGGGAAAATCTTCCAGGATCCCCAGATCAAGCCATGTCTCCAGCACGGGTCGATAGGTCCAGATATTGGGGCCGCGCAGGTAATTGATGCGCAGCAGCTTGATGTCGTCCTGTTTGCTCATGGGTTCAAAATTTCTGGGTCAACCGGCTCTGCCGGTATAACGTTTTAATTGGGCCGCTGCATGGGCAAGGCCGGTAGTGGTTTTCGAAGAAGGTGCTGCCATTTTTTGGAAAGTGGCGGATTGCCAATCAGGGATTATCCGGAGCTTCCGGGCATGTCATGGGGGCAAAAAAGCAGCCCCAAGACGGCTTCGGTGAAAATCAGTGTTCCGGCCCCTCTGCGCATCACACCAAAGCCCCTCCTAAAACCGGATCTGCCGCCTGAAAAAAGGCCGCGCCAGGTACCGGACCCGAAGAATTCATAGCCAACATGCAATATAACCACCCCGTGGACGACTCCAGCCCTAACGACCCTGCGCTGGCAGAGCTCCGTTTACAACTCGCAACTGAAGAAAACGTTTTGTGCACGCTGATGGTTGACCTGGACCGGCAACTTCGCTTTTCCAAAAGCCTGCTGGCCCTGACGGACCGCCGCCTGCTGGCCCGCGGCCCTGACGGGGACTGGTCCAACTGGTCTACTCTGGACGAGGCCGGAGCCGGCTCGAAAGGGCTGGAACTGCGCCATTTTGACCATGCGGGCGTGGGAACGCTGGAGCTGCACGACGTTGCTGGCGCCAAATCTGGCGCTGCCGGCCGACGGCTTGCCAGCTGGCGGTTTACGCTGGGCGTCAATGTGCAGGTGCTGCGCCTGGTGCGGCTGTTTGCGCGCCAACAGGGCTTGGCCCGGACTCGCGTAGCCGGCGCGTCAGACCGCTTGGAGTCAGCGCCTGAGCTGACCGACGAAGCCGCTTTGTGCCCGGAGTGTGATTTGCCGCTGCCCCCGGACAGCGAGGAATGCCCGGCTTGCGCCCGTGAGCTGCACAAGCCGCCTTCGACCTGGGTGCTACTGCGGCTGTGGCGCTTTGCCCGCCCCTACCGTCATCAGTTGGTGGGAGGGTTTTTGCTGACGCTGGCTTCCACGGCGGCCACGTTGGTGCCACCCTACCTGACCATTCCGCTGATGGACGACATTCTGATACCGTTCCAGAACGGCCAGCAGATCGAGCCCTCCAAAGTGATGCTTATTTTGGGCGGCTTGCTCGGCGCGGCGGTGCTGGGTTGGGCGCTGAACTGGGCGCGCACCTATATGCTGGCCCTGGTGTCCGAGCGCATCGGTGCCGACTTGCGCACGGCCACTTTTGACCATTTGCTGGATCTGTCACTGGATTATTTTGGCGGCAAGCGGACCGGCGACCTGATGTCACGGATCGGCTCCGAGACGGACCGCATTTGCGTGTTCCTGTCGATGCATGCGCTGGACTTCGCCACCGATGTGCTGATGATCGTGATGACCGCCGTCATCCTGTTTTCCGTTAATCCGTGGCTGGCCCTGGTGACCTTTCTGCCTTTGCCGTTTATTGCGTGGATGATTCATGTGGTGCGGGACAAGCTGCGCACCGGCTTTGAAAAAATCGACCGGGTCTGGTCCGATGTGACCAATGTGCTGGCGGACACCATTCCCGGCATCCGCGTGGTCAAGGCATTTGCCCAGGAAAAGCGTGAAGCCCAGCGCTTTCGCGATGTCAACCACTACAACCTGGTGGCCAATGACAAGCTCAACAAGACCTGGTCGCTGTTCACGCCGACCGTGTCGCTGCTCACGGAAGTCGGCCTGCTGGTGGTGTGGGCGTTTGGCATCTGGCTGGTGGCCAGGCAGCAAATTACCGTGGGCGTGCTGACCGCCTTTATTGCCTACATTGGCCGTTTTTACGGCCGACTCGATTCGATGAGCCGTATTGTGTCGGTCACGCAAAAGGCAGCGGCGGGTGCCAAGCGGATATTTGACATTCTTGACCATGTGTCCAACGTGCCGGAACCGGGTCAGCCGGTAAAGATAGTCGCGCTGCAAGGGCGCATCGAGATGAAGGGTCTGGGTTTTCGCTACGGCAACCGCTCCGTCATTCGCGGCCTGGACCTGCTGATCGAGCCCGGCGAGATGATCGGTCTGGTGGGCCACAGCGGCTCGGGCAAGAGCACGCTGGTCAATCTGCTGTGCCGTTTTTACGATGTCAGCGACGGCGTCATCAGCGTGGACGGCACCGACATCCGGCGTTTTGCGGTGGCCGACTACCGGCGCAATATTGGTCTGGTGCTGCAGGAACCTTTTCTGTTTTTTGGCACCATCGCGGAAAACATCGCTTACGGCAAACCCAACGCCACGCGTGCCGAGATCGTGGCGGCCGCCCGGGCCGCCCATTCGCATGAATTTATCCTGCGCCTGGCCCAGGGTTACGACTCGCTGGTGGGTGAGCGCGGCCAGGGTTTGTCGGGCGGCGAGCGCCAACGCATTTCCATCGCCCGCGCCTTGCTGATCAACCCGCGCATCCTGATTCTGGATGAGGCCACCTCGTCAGTGGATACCGAAACTGAAAAAGAGATCCAGCGTGCGCTCGATAACCTGGTGCAGGGCCGCACCACTATTGCCATTGCCCACCGTCTGTCAACCTTGCGCAAGGCCGACCGGCTGGTGGTGATGGACCGCGGACAAGTGGTGGAGGTTGGGCCGCATGATCAGCTTATGGCCCAGCAGGGCGCTTACTGGCGCCTGTATCAGGCCCAGATTCGACAAGTTGACAGCGAAGGCGGTGACAGCGAAATTGAAGAAAGCCATATTGCCCTGGCCACCTCACGCCTGGCGCACACCGCCCAACACGTCGGCCAACAGGCCGAAAATTCATGAGTGAGGAAACGCGCATGACGAATTCCGAAACGCCGATTTCCCCGGTTTCCCCGGCCTTTCAGCTGGAGCGCCAGGCCTCTGGCCGCCTGCTGTATATCGGCGTGGACGGCGAGCAGCATGTCGGCGTGGTGCCGGTGCGGGCTTTTCCTGTTGAGGCGCCAGATGAAGGCGTTTCGCTGGTC
Organism: Burkholderiales bacterium RIFCSPHIGHO2_12_FULL_61_11; assembly: GCA_001770785.1. GTDB lineage: Bacteria > Pseudomonadota > Gammaproteobacteria > Burkholderiales > Burkholderiaceae_C > Polaromonas. The sequence goes on along the minus strand of MERZ01000331.1, from coordinate 6,099 downwards.
AGCACCGAAGGCCACGAGGTGGCGTGGATAGAGCAGTTGCAGGCCTTGCCGCCGGCGCTGCGCGCGCTGCTGCAGGAAGAGTTGGCCCTGCGCGACTTCGTGCCCGAGATCAAGCAGCTTAAAAGCGTTTCGACTTTTGCCACACCCAGCGTCTGGAACGTGAAAACCGACCGGGGCGATACGTCTTTTGTCCTCAAGGGCGAAGAAGATATACGCCGTCTCGGACGCAACGCCTTGCTGATCGTGGGCAGCCAGGGCGTGCAGTACAGCGTTCACGACATGACGGCACTGGACCGCAATTCGCGCCGCCTGCTTGAGCGCTTTCTTTAGATTCCTTAGGCGCAATCGCCCGATTAGGCCAGCAGGTCCTTGAGCGTCCGCGCAATGACCTGGGTGGCCCGGCGCAAGTGGAAAGGTCGCGCATCCAGCGCCTTCTCAGCCAGCCAGGGCGAGTGTTCGTAAAGCCCGTCCAGCAGCTGCAGCGCCACTTCGCGGGTTGCAGGGTTGAAATGCCGTGGCGGGTGGTCGATTCCGTCGGCTCATGTACGCCGGCTCATGTACGCCATGAAAAGTGTGGCGCTTTACTCTACCGATTCAGTTCTGGCCTTCGGTCAGTGTATCGAGCTGAAACTGGCCGTTTTTGTGCCAGAGCCAGGTGTCGGTGTAGACCACCTTGCCCAGCCGAGTGGGGACCGGAAACGGTGAAGCCTGTTTAACGATGCGCTCAATTTCCGCAATGACTTCAGGCGCATGGCGCGGTGCCCGCATCCAGTCCAGACGGGTCACGCGGCCGGCCCGGTCAATCTCCACGTTTAGCACGCCAATGGCGTACAGCAAGGGTGGCATTTTGCCTTTGTAAATGCGCGCCGCATTGAGACCGTAGAGGTGGGTGGCTCCGTCCTGGCGGTAGGCGCGGGGTGTCGTGGCCGATGAGCTTCGGGCCGAGCCGCGCCTGGCCGGGATCGGCCCTGTCACTGTTGGCGTTTCAGGTATCTGTGGCTGGGCCGGGGTGGTGGTGCCGGGAGACGATTTGCAGGCGCTCACCACGGCAGCGGCGGCTGCGCCAAGCAGTGTCAGCAACCAGAAGCGGCGGGGCGGGGTATCGGGCATGATGTGTCTCTTGTTGTTGTGGCTGGTGCTCACTTTTTAAGCTCTTGGCGCCAAGGCGGCATTCTGATCCTTGGCTATTTTGCAGACTATTCGGTAACTTTATTCTGCCAACAGGTATCAATGGTTTCCAGCAAGCGAGCCGCCACACTGAAAGCTTCCTGATCCAGCTGGCCGGCAGCCGTCAGTGCTGGCAGGCGGCTTATCGCAGGGCTTATCTCACGCAAGCCTCCGAGGCCACGGAACCGCCTGCTGACTCAGGCGGCCAGCGCCTTCATCTCGGCGTACAGATCGGTCTTGCCTTCGAATCCGATGCCCGACAGATCGGGCATGGTGATATGGCTGTCCTGCACCCGCACGCCGTCGGGGAAGCCGCCGTAGGGCTGGAACAGGTCGGGGTAGCTTTCATTGCCGCCCAGGCCCAGGCCGGCCGCAATGTTGAGCGACATCTGGTGCCCGCCATGCGGAATGCAGCGGCGCGGTGACCAGCCGTGGGTCTTGAGCACCTCCAGCGTGCGCTGGTATTCACACAGGCCGTAAGACAGCGCGCAGTCGAACTGCAGCCAGTCGCGATCCGGGCGCATGCCGCCATGACGGATCAGGTTGCGGGCGTCCTGATGGCTGAACAGGTTCTCGCCGGTGGCCATCGGCCCCGGGTAAAAATCAGCCAGCGCGGCCTGGAGCTGGTAGTCCAGCGGATCGCCCGCCTCCTCGTACCAGAACAAGGGGTAATCGCGCAGCATCTTGGCGTAGGCAATCGCGGTTTCTAGGTCAAAGCGTCCGTTGGCGTCCACCGCGAGCCGGCCCTGGCCGCCAATCTCGTCCAGCACCGCTTCAATGCGGCGCCGGTCTTCATCGAGCGAGGCACCACCGATTTTCATCTTCACCACGGTGTAACCCCGGTCCAGGTAGCTGCGCATTTCGGCGCGCAAGGCGGCCAGGTCCTTGCCGGGGTAGTAGTAGCCGCCCGCGGCATACACAAAGACCTTGGGATCGGCCACCAGGCCGTGCCGCTCGGCCAGCAGGCGGAACAGCGGTTTGCCGGCAATCTTCGCCACTGCATCCCAGACCGCCATGTCCAGCGTTCCCACGGCCACCGAGCGCTCACCATGGCCGCCGGGCTTTTCATTGCTCATCATGGCCGCCCACACGCGATCCGGGTCGAGGTTGGTCCCTGCATCATCAAGCAGGGTGTCGGGCCTGGCCTCCAGCAGGCGTGGTGCAAAACGCTCCCGAATCAGGCCGCCCTGGCCGTAGCGCCCGTTCGAGTTGAAACCATAACCCACGACGCGGCGGCCATCGCGAAAGGCATCGGTCACGACTGCCACCAGGCTGGTGGTCATTTTGGAGAAGTCGATATAAGCGTTGCGTATCGGCGAAGCGATGGGCTTGGTGACTTCACGAACATCGATGATGCGGATTGACATGAGGTGCAAGGCTCTCGTTGAGTAAGGATTGCAGGGAACCGCCCCCGCCATCAGGCAAGGGGCTGGAGGAAATGACGAGGCATATTAGCAGCATGGATCCGGTGCTGCGCCGATTTACCAGTTGCTCACCAGGCCGACGGAACGTGTCGAGGATTTTTCGAAGTGGGCGGCCAAGAAGTCCACAAAGGCCCTGACCCGGGCGGACACCTGATGCCGCTGCGGGTAGACCGCATGGATGTCGGCCGGTGGGGTCTGGTAGTTTTCCAGCACCTGGCGCAGCCGGCCGCTGCGCAGGTAACGCGCGATATCCCACTCGGCGCGCATCACGATGCCGTGCCCCGCCAGCGCCCAGCTGACAGCGATTTCACCGTCGCTGGTGCTCAGGTTGCCGCGCACCTTCACGGACTCAAACCGTTTGCCCGAACTCAGGCGCCAGATGCCGTAGGCCTCATCGCCTTGCCGGATGCCGATGCAGTTGTGCTGCGTCAGGTCGTGCGGCACTTTGGGCGTCCCCTGTTTGGCCAGGTAGGCCGGCGCGGCGCAGAGCAGGCGCCGGTTCGGCGCCAGCTTGCGGGCGATCACGCGCGCATCGGGCGGCTCGCCGAAGCGCACGCACACATCGAACGAGTCTTCGCTGATTGGCGGCGGATTGACCGTGAGCTGGAGCTGGACCTGCACCTCCGGGTGGAGCTTTACAAAGCCCGAAATCAGCGGGGCGATATGGCTGCGGCCAAAGCCCAGCGTGGCGTTGACGCGCAGCAGCCCCTTGGGCGCTGCCACGGCGCTGGAGACCAGTTGCTCCATGTCGTCAATATCGGCCAGGATGCGCCGGGCATGGGTCAGGTAGATATCGCCTTCCGGCGTGAGACTGATCCGGCGCGTGGTCCGGTTCAGCAACTGCACGCCCAGCCGCGCTTCCATGTGCGCCAGGCGCTTGCTGATGGCCGGCGTGGTCACATCCAGTTCGCGTGCTGTAGCCGAGAAGCTGCCGCACCGGGTCAGCAGACTGAAGAAAGCCATCTCGGAGGGTGCGGAAATAAGAACTGGCATTAGTAACTCAAAGTAAACAATAGCTTAACTTTAGACAGTTCTGTTGAATCTGGCAATTGATAGAGTTCAGATCTATCGCAACTGGTTCAAGGAAACGTGATGAAGACTTACAAAATTGCCTGCATTCCGGGTGACGGCATTGGCAAGGAAGTGGTGCCGGCCGGCCAACAGGTGCTCGAAGCACTGGCGGCCACGCAAAACAGCTTCGAGTTTAAATTCACCTCGTTCGACTGGGGCGGTGACTACTACCGCAAGCACGGCGTGATGATGCCGGAGAAGGGCCTTGACGACCTGCGCGACAAGGATGCGATTTTGTTCGGCTCGGCCGGCGACCCGCACATTCCCGACCACATCACCCTGTGGGGCCTGCGCCTGAAGATCTGCCAGGGCTTTGATCAGTATGCCAATGTGCGTCCCACCCGCATCCTGCCTGGCATCGACGCGCCGCTCAAGCGCTGCAAGCCGGAGGACCTGAACTGGGTGATCGTGCGCGAAAACTCCGAAGGTGAGTATTCGGGTGTGGGTGGCCGCGTCCACCAGGGGCAGCCGATCGAGGTGGCCACCGACCTGTCGATCCTGACGCGCGCCGGGGTCGAGCGGATCATGCGTTTCGCCTTCAGGCTGGCCCAGTCGCGCCCGCGCAAGCTGCTGACCGTGGTGACCAAATCGAATGCGCAGCGCCATGCCATGGTGATGTGGGACGAGATCGCCTTGCAGATCAGCAAGGAATTCCCGGACGTGACATGGGACAAGGAACTGGTCGACGCCTGCACCGCCCGCATGGTGAACCGTCCGGCGTCGCTGGACACCGTCGTGGCGACCAATCTGCACGCCGACGTGTTGAGCGATCTGGCGGCGGCACTGGCTGGCAGCCTGGGCATCGCCCCCACCGCCAACATCGACCCCGAGCGCCGTTATCCCTCGATGTTCGAGCCGATCCACGGCTCGGCCTTTGACATCATGGGTAAGGACCTGGCCAATCCGGTCGGCACCTTCTGGTCCTGCGTGATGATGCTCGAGCACCTCGGTGAAAACGCTGCGTCACAGCGCCTGATGCAGGTCATCGAGCAGATCACCGCTGACCCGTCGCTGCATACCGGCGACCTGGGCGGCAGCGCGACCACGGCACAGGTGACGCAGGCGGTGTGCGAGCGCATTTCCGGCACCCAGGAGACCGTGCGCCGCGCCGCCTGAGGCGCTGCGCTGAAGAATTCTTGACCGCAATACACGAAGGAGACAAAACCATGAAGAAGCTGCTTGCTGCCCTGAGCCTCGTCCTGCTCGCGCCCATGGCGCTGGCCCAAACCTGCCCCGACAAGAACCTGCTGTACTGGCAGGCCTTCCCGCCAGGGGGTGAGTCCGATCTGTCGGCACGCCACCAGCAGGTCGTGCTCAAGAAGAGATGTCCCGCGATCGAAACCATTATCCAGTACAAGGCCGGTGCGGGCGGCGGGCTGATGTGGGGCCAGATGAACCAGCTGCCGGGCGATGGCCTCAACGTGGTTGGCGTGAACCTGCCGCACATCGTGTTTCAGCCGCTCGAAGGCCAGGTGCAGTACAAGACCCAGGACATCACGCCGGTGTTCTGGTTTCACTACACGCCGGACATTCTCGTGGTGCCTGAGCAGAGCCCGATCAAGACCTTTGCCGATTTCATCAAGGCGGCCAAGGCCTCGCCCGGCAAGCTCAGCCTGGGCGGCTCCGGCCAGAACTCGGCCAACCATGCGGCGCACGAGCGCATGAACGCGGCCTTCGGCGTCAAGACCATCTATGTGCCGTTCAAGGGCACGGGCGATATGGCCAGCTCCGTCATGGGCGCGCAGGTGGACGGCGCCATGACCTATACCGCCTTTGCCATCAACAACAAGAGCCGCATCCGGCCGCTGGCCGTGGCCATGGAAAAGCGCCATCCGCTGATGCCCGATGTGCCCACCTTCAAGGAACTGGGTGTGGACTGGGTAGACGGTGCCTATCGCGGCATCGGTGTGCCCAAGTCCACGCCACCCGAGGTCCGCAAGCGACTGTCGGACCTGTGGGCCGCGCTCAATAACGACCCGGAGATGAAAGAACTGGCTGCCAAGAGCGGTTTCGAGCTGGTCAACGTGGGCGTGGATCAGATGGACGCGTTTATGAAGGAAAAGACGAAGCTCTACACCGAGGGCGCGCAACGCCTGGGGCTGGGCAAGAAATAAGCCGGGGCGGCAGTGGCCCGATGCGTGCACGGAGGCATCGGCCGGGGTTTACAAGCGGGGTACGGCCACAATACGGGGCCGGAGACACAAATGACTGCACCCAACCCTGCCACCCATCCTCGCCCCTTCCTCGAATATCTTTACCAGGCTGCTGTCCAGCGCGCCTTGCCGCTGCACAACATCGCCGCGTATCTGCCCAAGCCCCCCCGTGGGCGAACCCTCGTTCTGGGCGCGGGCAAGGCAGGCGGCTCGATGGCGCAGGCGGTGGAGGCCTTGTGGCCCGCTGACGCTTCGCTGCAAGGCCTGGTCGTCACGCGTTACGG
>MERZ01000330.1 GCA_001770785.1 Burkholderiales bacterium RIFCSPHIGHO2_12_FULL_61_11 | reverse complement strand
CAGACTGTTATCACGCAGAGGCGCAAAGGGCGCAAAGGTCAGATGGTAGCCGTGCTCTATGCGCAAGAGATTGATCGGATCGCGGACGAGACGGAGGCGCTGGTCCGGGCGACGCTGCGCCGGGGGATCGCCGCGACCGCCCAGCTCGCCGACCAGGTCCTGGAGCTAGTGCGCGGCATGGTGATCCTGGAATCCGTGGGTCCGACGCTGGAAGGGATAGCGGCCGATCCGCCCAGGGATGCGGCCCTGCTTTCCGCGCTCGTGGCTGGCATGATCACGGGCGATCTCCTGGGCCGGGCCCAGGTCGTCCGCGAAGTCGAATCCCAGGGATTCGACCTTACCAAGCCGCTGGAATCGGCTTTCGCGGATTCCGGTCTCGGCTCTCGGTTCGCGGCTCTCGGCTCTCTTGAGTTCGAGCCCTTGGACCCCGTCGAGGCCATCGCGCTGTTCCGCGACAAGGTCCCCATGACCAGCCAGGCCTTCAGCCAGCTCACCGAGGCGTACCGGGCGCGGGCCTTCACGATCGCCGGGCAGGAGACGGCGCGGGCCGTGGCCGTTGTCCAGGGCTGGCTGGACCAGGTCCTGGCGCGCGGCCTGACGATGCGCGACTTCCTCGCCGGCCTCCAGGAGGCCGCCGACGCCGGCGGCATCACCGCGGTCAACCCGTACCACGCCGAGACGGTCTTCCGGACCAACGTCCAGACGGCATACAACGCGGGCCGCTGGGAGATGTACCACGCGCCCGAGGTGGCCGAGGCCTTCCCCTATTTTCAATACCACACGGTCGGGGACGACCGTGTGCGGCCGGCGCACGCCGCCATGGACGGCTTCATCGCCCGCCGCGACGATCCGGTCTGGGAGGAATGGTGGCCGCCGAACGGGTTCAACTGCGCGAAAGCCGGCACACTGGTAATAACGGCCCTCGGACTCATTCCCATCGAGGACGTCAGATATGGAGATGTCGTCCTGACCCACCGCAGACGTTGGTGTCAGGTGATTGAGCTTCACAGAAATTATTTTGTAGGGAATCTCGTGCGGTTAACGCTTGAAGATGGCCGGCAGGTCGACGTAACACCCAATCACGAATTCTTCACGGAGTTTGGCTGGATTCCCGCGGCGGCCCTCGATCGCATCGATGAGCTTCCCGATTTTCTCCCAGCGCGGGTCGCGACTTCGGCCCGGACGGTGATCTCCGGTCACCCAGCGCATAGGGAGATAGAGCATCGTCACTCCCTGCCGTTCAATGTACTCATGCCGCCACCAGCTCGGCGGGCGGGAAGACTTGAAGAGCTGGACCCCGACATTCGAGGCAGGAAAGTAGAAGCTGATCCAGTAGGGATGAATCGGGTAGTCGAAGAGGACCTCGAATCCGCGCCGGTTGACCATGCGGAAGAACGCCCCTTCTCCCCGAGTCATGGGTCGCCTGGCGTTCGGATGCTTCATCGGCTCTTGGCGATAAAGCGAGATATGGGCGAGGGAATTCTTGTACCGAACATCGGTATGCCTCGCGCTGGTGGTCCTCCTCAGCTTTCGGGCCGTGCTGGCGATACCGGAATGCGTGCCTTTCGTCAATCCGGTTGCCCAATGCCCATTCGCGCGGGGCGGACCGTCTCTTCGGTAGGGCCGACGTCGGTAGATATCCATAACCCGACCGCGCATGGCGAGAGACTGGCGACGCCTTCGCTCCGGGTTGTCGATCCACTACGAGGCCACAGCATCGGAACCGTGCCGGATGGCTATTCCGTAGAGGCGGAGCAGTCGCGGGACCGTTCGATGGGGGTCGATTCCCAGCCGCGCGCCGATCTCTCGACAGCTGAGGAAATCTCCGAGGTACGCCCTGCGAAGCCAAGCCTCCAAGGTTTCGCCGAGTTTCTGCTCGAGCCGAGCTATCAATCGTGCACGTTGCAGTTGCATGGTGAGAGCATATTGAAGCCCGGACGACCTGTCAAGATCAAATCCATTAGCCATGTCTGGCACGAGGGAATTGTTTACAACCTCGGGGTCGAATACGATTCCAGTTACTGCATGGAAGGACTCCCCGTGCACAATTGCCGGTGCACGGTGACGGCGATTTCGATTGAGGAAACCGAAGCGAAGGGGATTCAGCCGAGCCGCCGCGCGGTGCCGCAGCCGGATCCGGGGTTTGCCGGGAACGCGGCGAAGGATATCAGGGCGGTCTAATGACGACAGCGATAGCGACAGCGACAGGGTCCGGATCTGAATCGCTGTCCCTGTCCCTGTCCCTGTCGAGGAGACTCTGATGGGCAGACAATATCGCGAGGCCAATCCGAAAAAGTGGCTGGGCCAGCCGGCGACGGCGCAGGGGGTGGTCCCCGCCTCGGCGGGTTTCATTCCCACGACCCAGCCGCTGCTCTTCGCGGCCTGGCTTCAGAACCGCGGCGCGGGTGCCGTGGCCGTCGCCCTGGTGGCCCTGATCCCCGACAGCAAGTGGGAGGCCGGCCAGTGGGTCAACGCGACCACGACCTACACGGCGGACACGGTCGACGCCCAGGACGCCGACACCAACGATTTCGCCCTGGAGACGACAACCGTCAATGACGGCCACGTCATCGGCGCTGACGAGAAATTCGGGGCCATCGGCTACGACATCTCGACCGCCAGCATCGGGGCCGGCCAGGTCCATGTGGTTGAATATTGGAACGGCTCCGCCTGGACCGCGATCGCCGCGACCGGAATGCTGGTCGATATCCCCCGCGCCGCGGGCGTGACCTGGACGATCAACGAGTTCCTGGTCCTCTTCGATCCCAAGACCGACTGGGCCAAGGGGGGATCCGGCACGGGCGTCAACCAGGCCCGCTACAACCTGCGGATCCTGGCGACCACCGCGCCGACCACGGCGGGGCTGGCCAAGCGGATCTACATCGGCCAGGTGCTCGCCTCGCAGGATGCCCTGGGGGCGAACCTGGAATTCACGCGGGACTGGCAGCCGACCGGCCTGATCCTGCCAGAGTGGGTCGCGGCCATCGGCTCCGCCTTCGGCACCGCGGATGAAAGCAACACGCTGGAGCTGGTGAGATCGTAAAGACGACAGCGACAGGGATAGGGACAGCGAGCAGTGCCCAAAGAATACCTCGACTGCGTGGCGGCGCTGAAGGCCGATGGCAAGACTGAGGACGACGCGCAGCGGATTTGCGCGATCGCCTTCCACAAGCGCCACGGGATGACGCCGCAGGAAGCGGAGGACAACAGCATGAAGATGGCGGAGCGGGTCAAGCGGGGGTGGATCCCGGTCTTCCGGACAGGGACGCACACCGACATGAGCGGGCGGGCATGGACCTTTAGCGGGCCTGACCTGGATAGCATTGTCGAGTGCTATTCGCCGGGCAAGCATGAAGCCCCTGCTGTCATCGGCCATCCCGCGAATGATCAGCCGGCGTATGCCTGGGCGCGCCAGCTTGCCCGGGATGGCGAGGTCCTGTGGGTGGAGCTGCGCGCCGTCGCCGCGGAGTTCGCCGACTGGGTGCGCCAGGGCTTCTACAAGAAGATCTCGATCGCCTTGTATCACCCGGAAGAGCCAGGGAATCCGGTCCCCGGGCGTTGGTATCTCCGTCACATAGGCTTCCTGGGCGCGGCGCCGCCCGCGGTCAAGGGTTTGCCGCCCGTCCAGCTTGCCGACAAAAAGGCGATCTGTTTCGAGGACGCGATGCCGCTCCAGGCCGAGCTGGCAGTGAACGAGGAGCTGGGGCGGCTGGAAGAGCTGCTGCGTCTGTTCTGGGACCACGTCTGGTACATCCGCTACGGGGCGGAGACGCCGGACAAAAAGGCCGCCATCCAGGCGAAAGTCCAGGAGCTGGGCACCGCCATCGACGGCCTCAACTTCAGCGAGTCCCGCACGCCGCGGGACGAGGAGGAGAACCCCATGGAGAAGAAGACCTTCATGGAGTGGCTCCGGGACGGCTTGCGGGAGGTGAACCTCCTGCCCGCGGCGCCGGCCCCGGTGACCACCCAGGTCGCGCAATTCACCGAGGCCCAGGTCCTGGAGCGCGAGGCGGCCGCGGCCGCCCGCGCGCGGGAGGACGAGCAGCGCAAAGCGCAGAGCGCCAAGCGCCAGGCAGAGGTTCGGGGCAAGATTAGGGTGTTCGTTGAGGCCGGGATCAAGGCCGGGACGTTCCTGCCGGCCTGGAAAGAGCAGGGGATCCCGGCGGTCCTCGAGCAGCTCCTGCTCCAGGATCCGATGGAATTCGCCGAAGGGAAGAAGCAGAACCCCGGCGAGATCCTGCTGGCCTTCTTCGGCGAGCTGCCCAAGGTGGTGACGCTCCAGGAGATCGCCGGCCGGAAGAAGGACGATCCCGCCCTCGGCGCCGGATCCGCCGGCGAGAAGCTGGACGCCCTGGTCCGGCAGCACATGATGGACCACAAGACGAACTACAACGTGGCCTTCGTGGAAGTCCAGAAGGCCCATCCCGATCTGGCGAAGGAATACGCGGCAGAGGTCCTGCCGCCCAGCCAGATCCGGCCGACGCGCTGACAGAGGGATCCGAGACCGGAATCTGCGAAATCTGTGTAATCTGCGGATAAAGGAGGTCCGAGCATGGCAACGGAGAACAAGGTCATCGATCTGGGGCTGATCGCCGACGAGGACCTGAGCAATGACCAGTACCGCATCGTGGTGCTGGACACGACCTCGGTCCGGGTCCGCCGCCCGAACGCCGCGACCGATATCCCCCTCGGCGTCCTGCAGAACGCCCCCGCCGCGGCCGGCGATCCCGCGACGGTGCGCCCCCTGGGCTGCGGCGGGACCAGCAAGGTGCAGCTCGGCGCCACCCTCACGGGCGGCGCGATCATCCAGTGCGAATACGTGAGCGCCACCGACGCGGGCAAGGCGATCGCCGCGGTGGCCACCGGGTACCCGGCCGGTCTGCTGCTCAGCGGCGGGGCCGAGGACGAGCTAGCCGAGGTGCTGCTCACCCCGATCACGGTCAAGGCGTAGTTCTGAGAGCCGAGAGCCTAGAGCCGAGAGGCTAGGGCCGGCAGAAGAAAGGAGCAATCGGATGCCGCAGCCAGACAGCAAGGCCCTGGTGACCCAGGGCCCGCTGGCCAATGCCAGCGTGCAGTACCGGAACCAGGACTACGTCGCGGATCGGGTCCTGCCGATCATCGACACCGACGATCCGAAAACCAAGGTGACCCGCTATGTCAAGGGCGCCTGGTTCCGGGACGAGGCCGGGATCCGCGCCCCCGGCCAGCAGGCCAAGCGCGGCGGCTACGTCGTGGACACGGTGGCCATCGCGACGGCCGAGTACGCCTACGCCAAGGAAGTCACGGACGAGGATCGCCGTTTCGCCAATTCCACCTTCGGCCCGGTGCTCACACCGGACATGGACGCCGTGGAATTCTGCGCGGACAAGATCGACCTGTCCAAAGAG
>MERZ01000329.1:5822-7311 GCA_001770785.1 Burkholderiales bacterium RIFCSPHIGHO2_12_FULL_61_11 | reverse complement strand
CGGCGAGCACGGCGTTGAGCCTTTCCGCCGAGAGTGTCGTGTCAACGCGGCCGTCCGGGGACACGAACTCCAGGCCCTCCCGCTCGAAATAGCCCGGGTCGCGCCGCAGCCGCGGCACAATCTCGGCGCGCGCGATCGACGGCGGCACGTTCCAGTATGGGCTGAACTCGATGAAGCGCATATCTTCATCGAACAGCGGGGTACGCCTGTCCATCGCCTTGCCGACGATGACCTTCATCTCCTGCCGCACAACAACGCGGCCATCCTGCACTTCGTAGGCGCGGAGCACGAACTCCGGGATGTTGACGACGATGGTGCGCGGCCCTTGCATCAGCGGGGTCCAGCGCAGGCGCTCAAGCATGAGTTCGATCTGCCGTACGCGGGAAGCGGGTGTGACCTGCAGCTGCGCCATCGTGGCCTTGCCGATGACGCCGTCGGCGGCCAGGCCATGTCGCTGCTGGAAGGCCTTGACCGCGTCGACCAGCGACCCCTCATAGCGGGTCAGTGTGGGCGCATCGGGCGCGAGGTCACCGAGGGCGGCCAGCCGCTGCGCCAGCATTTGCAGGCCCGCATAGGCCTGACCTGGCTCCAGCTTGCCGATCCCGCCTCGCTGACCGCCAGGCAACGGCGGCATCGGCAGCGGCTGTCGCCAGGCCGGGTGCTCGGCCTGCTCGCGATAGCGCGCCAGCGCCTGGCGCAATTCCTCGTAGAGTGGCAAGCGCGGCGCGGCCTCGCGCGCGGCTTCGGGCAGGCGGCTGGCCGCCAATGCGGCCCGCAGGTAGGTCTCCGGTTCGAACGCGTCATCGCGCGTCAGGTTGAAGTCGTGATGGATAAGTCGCGGATCGATACGGCCTGCGTGCAAGTCCGCCAGATAGCGTTGCATTGCTGTCGTCAGCGCCTGCTCCAGGTGCGCGATCGTGGCCGATTCCGGCGGCGAGCCCTGCGCGGCATCCATGACGGCCTGCAGCAGCGCGCTGGCGTTGTAGTCCTGAGGCTCCAGGCCGTGGGTCGCCGCAGTAGCGAGCAGTTCGACGGCCTGGCGGGCCTGGGGGCCGGGCCGCCCGCCGTCGAACCAGAGCAGCCCGTCCGCAGCCATTGAACTGCCCCAGCACAGCCACAGCGCGACCGCCGCGCCGCGCAGGGTCCGTGAAAGCGCACTTGCCATTCGCATTGCGACATTATCGCGCTTGGCGGTGGGCTACACCGTGGGCCGCGCCGCGCCGCGCCGCGCCATGGCCGGCGCGCTGGCATTCGGGCGCAGGGCACAATGGCGTCCATGAAACCACCCCAAAGACTGCAACCGTTGATCGAAGAAGGCCTGATCGATACGGTGGTGCGCCAGCTGATGAGCGGCAAGGAAGCGATGGTCTACGTGGTGCGCTGCGGCGACGAGACCCGCTGCGCCAAGGTTTACAAGGAGGCCACCCAGCGCAGCTTCCGGCAGGCGGTGGACTACACCGAAAACCGCAGGGTCAAGAACACACGCCAG
>MERZ01000329.1:5634-5741 GCA_001770785.1 Burkholderiales bacterium RIFCSPHIGHO2_12_FULL_61_11 | reverse complement strand
AAGCCGCATAATTTTTGCGATGGCGTGCTGCTGATGGAGCTGGTGACTGACGCGCAGGGCGACGCCGCCCCGCGGCTGAACGATGTGGATTTCACGCCCGAGCAGGC
>MERZ01000329.1:5403-5575 GCA_001770785.1 Burkholderiales bacterium RIFCSPHIGHO2_12_FULL_61_11 | reverse complement strand
TGCACGGCGATCTGTCGGAGTTCAATGTGCTGCTGGGAGCCAGCGGCCCGGTCATCATCGATCTGCCGCAGGCGGTGGACGCGGCCGGCAACAACCACGCCAGCCGCATGCTGCTGCGCGATGTGGCCAACCTGCGCGGCTTCTTCGGCCGCTTCGCGCCCGACCTGCTGCA
>MERZ01000329.1:4148-5387 GCA_001770785.1 Burkholderiales bacterium RIFCSPHIGHO2_12_FULL_61_11 | reverse complement strand
CCAACGCGGCGTGCTGCACCCCGATATGGTGCTCACGGGCCGCTTCGAGCGCAAGAGCGGTCCGGTCGATGTGGGTCGTGTGATGGACGAGATCGACGATGCCCGCGCCGAGGAGGCGTCGCGCCGCCTGCGCCAGGCCGCGCGTTGACGCGATGATGGGGCGCGCCTGCGGCGCTTGATGCTTGGCGTGGGCGGCGTGCCGTGCAAGGGCGATCGATGCTGTGCGCACCATTCAGGGATGAAGAAATTGCAAAAATACCTTATTTTCGTCATCGCGAGGCCGTAGGCCGTGGCGATCCATGGCTGCGGCCCAAAGGGGCTTGGATTGCCGCGCTTCGCTCTCCATGAACCGGCTGTCATTGCGAACGTAGTGTGGCAATCCATGAACCCGCTTTTTTCGACGATGGATCGCCGCACTTCGCTCGCGATGACGACCGGAGGTTCAAGGTCCGTGTGCAGTTTCGGTCGCCCGAAACAGGAAGCTCGCAATGACAAGCTGGTACGTTTGTGATTTCTCGTTCCCTCGGGCCTGTTCAGCGGGTGTTGCCTGCCTGGTAATGCGCGCAAATCGCATCGACCAGCGACTGCGCATAGGCGGGAAGCGCCTCGCGCTCGCGCACCAGGATGTAGCGCTCGCGCACGCTCCAGGGCTCCAGCAGCTCGATCAGCGCCAGCTTCATGCTGGCCTGGTTGCGCCGCGCCGCGCTCTCGGGAACGATGCCGACGCCCACCCCGGCACCAATCATGCGGCACATGGCATCAAAACTGCTGAGCTGGATGCGCAGCTTGAGCGGCTTGCCCAGCTTGTCGGTGATCTGCGCCAGAAAGGTTTGCAAGGTGCTGCCTTGCTGCATGCCCACGGCGTCCTCGTCCAGCGTCTCTGCAAAGGCAATGCGTCGGCGCCGGGCGAAGCGGTGGCGGCGGGGCGTCACTAGCACCAGCCGGTCGGTGCTGAAGTGAATCGCTTGCAGGCTCAAGGTGTCCACCGGGCCGGCCACAATGCCGATGTCGGCGCTGCCATCGAGTACGCCGCGCGCAATCTCGGGGTTCGGTTTTTCGCGAAGGTCAATGTTGACGCGCGGGTTGGTCAACAAAAACCCCGGCAGGATTTCCGGCAGAAAATCGGTCACTGCCGTGGTGTTGGCAAACACCCGGACATGGCCGCGCAGGCCGCCGCTGTATTCCTGCAAATCGGTGCGTAGCTGCTCGGTTTGCCGCAGCACGCCGCGTGCGTGGTGC
>MERZ01000329.1:0-4075 GCA_001770785.1 Burkholderiales bacterium RIFCSPHIGHO2_12_FULL_61_11 | reverse complement strand
CCAGCGACAGGTGCTGGCGCGCCGCCGCTCGCGTGAGATTGCCCTCCTCGGCGGTCAGCACGAACAGGCGCAGGTCGGTCAGGTCGAATTGCATGGACCGATGTTAGTGCAGTGTTCGGTTTTGCCTAAGTCTCGGTTCTGAAATCACGGATTGCAGGCGAACGGCAAACCCGCCATCATGCAAGCCTATGAGCACTCACACCGACCTCCGAACCCTGGACCCCGCCACCCTGGCCCATCTGCAAAGCTGGATCGGCAAGACCGAAACTCTGAGCGACGACATCACCGCCGCGCCGGTGCGCGCCCTGTCGGCCACGCTGGACCGCGATGACCCTGCGCCCGTGCCCGGCACAGCATTGCCGCCACTGTGGCACTGGCTGTATTTTCTGCCGCAGCAGCGCCAGAGCGAGCTTGGGCCCGATGGCCACGCCAAACGCGGCGGCTTTCTGCCACCGGTGCCGCTGCCACGCCGCATGTGGGCCGGCGGGCGGCTGCAATGGCTGCAGAGCAACCCGCTCGTGGTGGGCGATGCGGTGCAGCGAATTTCCCGCATCGAATCGGTGACGCACAAGGCGGGCCGCACCGGCGACCTGCTGTTTGTACTGGTGAAGCACGAAGTTCATAACATCAGGGGCCTGGCGCTGACCGAGGAGCACGACATTGTTTACCGTGCTGCTGCCCAGCCAAACGACCGGGTGCCAGTGCCCGTTGCCGCAGAAAAAGGCGCCGCCTGGCAGCGCGAGATCGTGCCGGACGACGTGCTGCTGTTTCGATACTCGGCGCTGACCTTCAACGGCCACCGCATCCACTACGACCGCCGCTACGTGACGCAAGTCGAGGGCTACCCGGGCCTGATGGTGCACGGCCCGCTGATCGCCACGCTGCTGGTCGATCTGGTGCGCCGCCATGTGCCAGCTGCCTTCATCGAGCGCTTCAATTTCAAGGCGGTGCGGCCCACGTTTGACCTGCACCCGTTCCGGCTGAATGGCCAGCCTTCAGAAGACGGCAAAACCGTGCGCCTCTGGGCCGAGGATCACGAAGGCTGGCTCACCATGCAAGCCACTGCCGAACTGGCTTGACCGAAATTCTTCCCCACTTCAGAAAACCTGTTCATGATCAAAACCACCACCGACAAGTACCAGGACATCCGCGACGCCGTGCGCGCGCTGTGTGCCGAATTCCCGGATGAATACCACCGCAAGATCGATGAAAAACGTGGCTACCCCGAGGCCTTTGTCGATGCGCTGACCCAGGCGGGCTGGCTGGCCGCGCTGATTCCGCAGGAATATGGCGGCTCGGGCCTGGGCCTGGCCGAGGCCTCGGTGATCATGGAAGAGATCAACCGCAGCGGCGGCAACGCGGGCGCCTGCCACGGCCAGATGTACAACATGGGAACGCTGCTGCGCCATGGCTCAACGGCGCAAAAGGAGCTGTACCTGCCGCGCATCGCCAGCGGCGAATGGCGCTTGCAATCGATGGGCGTGACCGAGCCCAGCACCGGCACCGACACCACCAAGATCAAGACCACGGCGGTGAAAAAAAATGACCGCTACGTCATCAACGGCCAGAAGGTCTGGATCTCGCGCGTGCAGCATTCCGACTGGATGATTCTGCTGGCGCGCACCACGCCTTTGCCTCAGGTGAAGAAGAAGACCGAAGGCATGTCGATCTTCATGGTCGATCTGCGCCAGGCCGAGCAGTCCGGCATGACGGTGCGGCCGATTCCCAACATGGTCAACCACGAAACCAACGAGCTGTTTTTTGAGAACCTTGAAATCCCCGTGGACAACCTGATCGGCGAGGAAGGCCAGGGCTTCAGGTACATCCTGGACGGGCTGAACGCCGAGCGCACGCTGATAGCCGCCGAGTGCATCGGCGACGGCTACTGGTTCATCGACCGCGTCAGCAAGTACGTGAAAGACCGCGTCGTCTTCGGTCGCCCGATCGGCCAAAACCAGGGCGTTCAGTTCCCGATTGCCGACGCCTACATCGAGGTCGAGGCGGCCAACCTCATGCGCTTTGAGGCATGCCGCCTGTTCGACGCGCACCAGCCCTGCGGCGCCCAGGCCAACATGGCCAAGTTTCTGGCGGCCAAGGCCAGTTGGGAAGCGGCCAATGTCTGCCTGCAGTACCACGGCGGCTTCGGTTTTGCCTGCGAATACGACGTGGAGCGCAAGTTCCGCGAAACGCGCCTGTACCAGGTGGCGCCGATCTCGACCAACCTGATTTATTCCTACGTGGCCGAGCACATCCTCGGACTGCCGAGGTCGTTCTGATGCGTCCGCTCGACGGCATCACCGTCGTCTCGCTCGAACATGCGATTGCCGCGCCGTTCTGCACGCGCCAGCTCGCTGATCTGGGCGCGCGCGTCATCAAGGTCGAGCGCCCCGACACGGGCGACTTTGCGCGCGCTTATGACAGCCGCGTCAAGGGCCTGGCCTCGCACTTTGTCTGGACCAACCGCTCCAAGGAAAGCCTGACGCTGGACCTGAAGCAGCCCGGCGCGCTGGCCGTATTGAAGCAACTGCTGGGCCAGGCCGATGTGCTGGTGCAAAACCTCGCGCCCGGCGCGGCGGCGCGCATGGGCTTGGGCTTTGACGCGCTCAGCCAGCAGCACCCGAAGCTGATCGTTTGCGATATTTCCGGCTATGGTGAAGATGGCCCCTACCGTGACAAGAAGGCCTATGACCTGCTGATCCAGAGCGAGGCCGGTTTTCTTTCTGTCACCGGTACCCCCGAGTCGCCGAGCAAGGCGGGCAATTCGGTGGCCGACATTGCGGCCGCCATGTACGCTTATACGGGCATCCTGTCGGCGCTGCTGCTGCGCGGCAAGACCGGGCAGGGCAGCCACATCGACGTGTCGATGCTCGAATCGCTGGCCGAATGGATGGGCTACCCGCTGTACTACGCGTTCGACGGCGCGCCACCGCCGCCACGCACGGCAGCCGCGCACGCCAGCATCTACCCCTACGGCCCGTTCAAGGCGGGCGATGGCGGCACCGTGATGCTCGGTCTGCAAAACGAGCGCGAATGGAAGGGGTTTTGCGAGGGGGTGCTCAAGGACGCTGGTCTGGCCAGCGATCCGCGCTTTGACAGCAACGCGCGCCGCAATGAACATCGCGACGCGCTCGCGTCCATCATCCTCGGGGTTTTCGGAAAGCTCAGCACGCAGCAGGTGGTGCAGCGGCTCGACGAGGCACAAATCGCCAATGCCCGCATGAACGACATGACTGAGCTGTGGGCGCACCCGCAACTCAAGGCGCGCGAGCGCTGGCAGGCGGTGGGCTCGCCAGTGGGTGACGTTCCCGCGCTGCTGCCGCCGGGGCGCAGCAGCGCGTTTGACTACCGCATGGACCCGGTGCCTGCCGTGGGCCAGCATACCGAGGCCATCCTGCGCGAACTGGGGCAGGGCGATGCGCAGATCGTCGCGCTGCGCGCCAGCCATGCCATTTGACGATGATGGCCCATGCGCAGTTTGTAGGCCGGTTTAGCTGCAGGCGTAAACCGACATCTGTATTTGCCGTTGCCCTACGAGCCATGTGGCCATTCGATTCATAAGGACCTGTCATGACAAACGTATCCACCGAACTCGCCGCCTTCGCGGCCAACCTGCGTTATGACGCCATTCCCGAACAGGTAGCGCGCCGCGCCGAGGACCTGCTGGTCGATTGGTTTGCCTCCGCCGTGGCCGGTCACGGTGCCCGCGCGGTGGAAAGCATCACGCGCTTTGCGCAGGCGATGGGGCCTCAGCCCGTGCTGGGCTGCGACACACCTCCTGCGGGCGCCGCCGAAGTGATCATCAACCGCGGCCGCACCAGCCCCTATCTGGCGGCCATGGCGAACGCCGCCGCATCGCATGTGGCCGAGCAGGACGATGTGCACAACGGCGCGGTATTCCACCCGGCGACGGTGGTCTTCCCGGCGGCGCTGGCCACGGCGCAGGCGCTGGGCGCCAGCGGGCAGCAACTGATTGCCGCCAGCGTCGCGGGCTATGAAGTGGGCATCCGCGTTGGCGAGTTCCTGGGGCGCTCGCATTACAAGGTGTTTCACACCACCGGCACGGCGGGCACATTGG
>MERZ01000328.1:863-1063 GCA_001770785.1 Burkholderiales bacterium RIFCSPHIGHO2_12_FULL_61_11 | reverse complement strand
TTCAGTTGCTCTGGCGGCCACTTGGGTGGCGTATCCATGCACAACTGGTTTTCTACTTTGCGTGTGCATTACTACCTGTTTTGGTCACTGTTAGGATCTGACTCTGACAATAAACGCTCAAGCATCAAGGCCAAAGTTTCACCAGCATGCAATCTGGCGTGTAATTCGTGAAAAACATGATCGGGTAGGATCACCTGCAG
>MERZ01000328.1:0-837 GCA_001770785.1 Burkholderiales bacterium RIFCSPHIGHO2_12_FULL_61_11 | reverse complement strand
ATTCACCTCTTATGGCTGTTACAGGCCATGTTTCACAATTGCTGCTGCAGGCCGACACACCGACACAGGGTCTTGCTCACTCCGTCTGTACTGCGTACGTACTCTCTCTATATTTATTAAATTACTTATTAATATGAAAAATTCCCCTGTGTCCCTGTGTCGGCCGCTCTATCTCGGTATTTACAGCATGAGTCGCACCCTGTGTTTACCCTGTGTCGCACCCTGTGTCGCTAGAGTAAAAGCTCCCTTCTCTTCCTGGCTGCCTCCAGGTCGGCAACTGCAGCGGCGCCCTTGCCCTGGCCCGACACAGGGTTGAACCCTCTATCCGACACAGGGTGCTGCCTAAATTCTTCAACCGTACATGTACCGTTTTTAATGCCGATACCGACGTATCGGCGGCGGCGATCAGCTTTCGACGGGCCCGGTTGGTGTGTTGTCAGTTGAGGCAATGCCGCTATTAAATCGCGACCGAATACCCCCATTTCGCTCGGGTGTTCCCGACCTCTTCGCCTGTTCCACACGCACCACACCGCGTACAGATCCTCTTTCAAGACCATCGCGTCAGGATCAACGACACACATTTCCCTGATGAACTCGCCCATCGGCGAGGTAAGGTCGGCCAGTTGCTCCACCAGTTCCATAGCCGACTGTGGTTGTACGAATGCGCCCCGCTTCTGCAGGCGCTCCAGGCCATCCAGGGACCAATTCAAGATCGCCGGCAACTCGGCCAGCAGCTTGTCGAGCAACCTCGTGTCTTCCCGCCCTTCGAACGAAATGACCATGCGCAGTATCTTCCAGCGTGACGCCACGGTACCGCTGGCGTCGATCAGCGCGGGC
>MERZ01000327.1 GCA_001770785.1 Burkholderiales bacterium RIFCSPHIGHO2_12_FULL_61_11 | reverse complement strand
CAGCGGAATACCGGGCGGGTAAGGCGTGACCAGTCCCACGGTGACGCGGCCTTCAAGATGGTCAATCTCGACCCGCTCGGTCGTGCGGTGGGCAATGTTGGCGTAGGCATCGCTGGGTTTCATGGCCGGTGCCAGGTCGCTCAAATAGACCTCGGTCGTCAACCGCGCAATGTCGTACTTGGCGTACAGGGCATGAATATGCTGGCACAGGTCGGCCAGGCCCATGCGCTCGTACTTGGGATACTTCTGGCAGAACTCTGGCAGGATGCGCCACATCGGCTGGTTTTTGTCGTAGTCGTCCTTGAATTGCTGCAGTGCCGTCAGCAAGGTGTTCCAGCGGCCCTTGGTGATGCCGATGGTGAACAGGATGAAGAAACTGTAAAGGCCGGTCTTTTCCACGATCACGCCGTGCTCAGCCAAAAACTTGGTCACGATGCTGGCCGGAATGCCGGTTTTCGCAAACTTGCCATTGAGGTCCAGGCCAGGCGTGACAATGGTCGACTTGATCGGGTCCAGCATGTTGAAGCCGGTCGCCATCTGGCCAAAACCATGCCAGTTGGTGGCGCCATTTTTCGCCCGTTTGGCGCTGCGTGACTCGCCCTTGATGATCCAGTCCTCGGCGCGGCCAATGCCCTCCTCGACGAGCTTGTCAGGTCCCCAGACCTTGAACCACCAGTCGGTGCCGTATTCTTCGTCGATCTTGCGCATGGCGCGGCGGAAATCGAGCGCCTCGGCAATACTCTCCTCGACCAGCGCCGTGCCGCCGGGCGGCTCCATCATGGCGGCGGCGACGTCGCAGCTGGCAATGATGCTGTACTGCGGCGAGGTCGAGGTATGCATCAGGTAGGCCTCGTTAAAGAGCGGCCGGTCCAGTTTGGTGTTTTGCGAGTCCTGCACCAGCACTTGGCTGGCCTGGCTAATGCCGGCCAGCAGCTTGTGGATCGACTGCGTGGCGTACACCACCGCATTTTTCGGCCGGGTGCGATTTTTGCCCATGGAATGGTAGCAACCATAAAACGGGTGAAACGCCGCGTGCGGCAGCCAGGCTTCGTCAAAATGCAGATTGTCGACATAGCCGTCGAGCATGCCCTTGATGGTTTCGGTGTTGTAGAGCACGCCGTCATAGGTGGACTGCGTCAGCGTCAGCACGCGCGGTTTGACCTTTTCCGGGTCGACATCCTTGAGCAGCGGATTGGCCTTGATCTTGGCCTTGATGGCTTCGGGCTCGAACTCGCTTTGCGGAATCGGGCCGATGATGCCGAAGTGGTTGCGCGTCGGCTTCAAAAACACCGGAATGGCACCCGTCATGATGATGGCGTGCAAAATGGACTTATGGCAGTTGCGGTCGACCACGACAACATCGCCGGGCGCCACCGTGTAATGCCACACAATCTTGTTGGAGGTGCTGGTGCCATTGGTCACGAAGAAACAGTGATCGGCATTGAAAATGCGGGCAGCATTGCGCTCGGACGCGGCCACCGGGCCGGTATGGTCCAGTAGCTGGCCCAGCTCTTCCACCGCGTTGCAAACGTCGGCACGCAGCATGTTTTCGCCAAAGAACTGGTGAAACATCTGTCCGACCGGGCTTTTCAGGAAAGCCACGCCACCTGAGTGACCCGGGCAGTGCCATGAATAAGAGCCGTCTTCGGCATAGTCCAGCAAGGCCTTGAAAAACGGCGGCTGCACGCCTTCGAGGTAGCTCTTGGCTTCACGGATGATGTGACGCGCCACGAACTCGGGCGTGTCCTCGAACATGTGGATGAAGCCGTGCAGTTCGCGCAGGATGTCGTTGGGAATATGGCGTGAGGTTTTTGTCTCGCCGTACACATAAATCGGGACATCAAGATTTTTGCGGCGCACTTCTTCAATGAAGTTGCGCAGGTTCAACACCGCCGGGTCCAGATCAGGCCCGGGCGTGAACTCCTCGTCATCGATTGACAAAATAAAGGCGCTGGCTCGGCTTTGCTGTTGCGCAAACTGCGACAAGTCACCATAGCTGGTGACGCCCAGCACTTCAAAGCCTTCGTTTTCAATGGCTTGTGCGAGCGCACGAATACTCAGACCGGAAGTATTTTCCGAGCGGAAATCTTCGTCAATAATGATAATCGGGAAGCGGAATTTCATGGTTTAAGCGGATCGGCAGACTGACCGGGAAGTTATGACAGGGATAAATAACAGCGAAGTGTACGAAATAAATGAGGTCACCTTTGCCGATGCTTTATTTGAGACAAAATGACCGTCATCATACAAAAGGGCAAAGCCGCATGACTGAATCGACAATCTGGTGGCTGCTTGCAGGCGGCGCGGTCGCCGCCGAGCTGCTCACCGGTACTTTTTTCCTGCTGATGATCAGTATCGGAATGGCGGCAGCAGCCCTGGCCGCCCATTTCGGTGCCACAATCGTGCTGCAGTTGCTGGTGGCTGCGGTCATAGGAGGCAGCGCGGTGGTGGGCTGTTACCTGGTCAAGAAAAGACGACCGTCCGATCCTTCCGTGCGTGCTGATCGCAGTGTCAGCCTCGATGTTGGCGAAACGGTCCTCATCGAGGAATGGAACGCGGACGGTACCGCCACGGTGAAATACCGCGGCGCCAACTGGACCGTGATCCAGCGGCCCGGCAGTGCGCCGTCCGCCGGACTTCATCGGGTCGCGGAGCTGGTGGGTAACCGGCTTCTGGTCGACAAAATTTAACAACACAAAAGAAGGTTTCATAATGGAAATAGCCGTTCTCATACTCGTCATTGCAGTCATCTTTATCACCCGTTCCATCAAAGTGGTGCCCCAGCAAAATGCCTGGGTCATCGAGCGCCTGGGCAAATACCACGGAACGCTGGCGCCGGGTCTTAACTTCCTCATTCCCTTCATTGACCGGGTGGCCTACAAGCACAGCCTGAAGGAAATCCCGATGGATGTCCCCAGCCAGGTCTGCATTACCCGCGACAACACCCAGCTGCAAGTCGACGGCATTTTGTATTTCCAGGTCACCGACCCGATGCGAGCCAGCTATGGCTCGTCCAACTACATCATGGCGGTGACGCAACTGTCGCAAACCTCCTTGCGCTCTGTGATCGGCAAGCTGGAGCTCGACAAGACCTTTGAAGAGCGCGACATCATCAATTCGCAAGTCGTAGCCGCAATTGACGAAGCGGCGCTGAACTGGGGTGTCAAGGTCTTGCGCTACGAGATCAAGGACTTGACGCCACCGAAGGAAATCCTGCATGCCATGCAGTCGCAAATCACCGCTGAACGCGAAAAGCGCGCCTTGATCGCCGCCTCTGAAGGCCGTAAACAGGAACAGATCAATATTGCAACCGGCGAGCGGGAAGCCTTCATCGCCCGTTCCGAAGGGGAAAAACAGGCAGCCATCAACAACGCGCAAGGCGAAGCCTCGGCCATCATGGCGGTGGCTGAAGCCAATGCGAAGGCCATTGAAGTGGTAGCCGCGGCCATCAGCCAACCGGGCGGAGCGCAAGCCGTGCAGCTCAAGGTGGCAGAAAAAGCCGTTGAGGCCTATTCAAGTGTTGCGAACAAGGCCACCACCACCCTGATCGTGCCCAGCAACATGACCGAAGTGTCATCCCTGATCACGTCGGCCATGAAAATGGTGCAAGCCAACAAGGCTTGATCGATTCCCCTCTGGCATAGCTAAAGGCAAGTCAATGAACACCAAAAATGTTCTGGGCACCGAGCTGGTGCCCTGCTCCTACGACCCCATCACCGGTTATTTCCGCGATGGCTGCTGCACGACGGATAACTCCGATGCGGGTTCTCACCTGGTATGCGTGAAAAGTCACTCAAGAATTTTTGACGTTCTCCAGCGCCCGCGGCAATGACCTCGTCACACCGCAGCCGCAGCATCGTTTTGCAGGCCTCAAAGCTGGCGACCGCTGGTGCCTGTGCGCCAATCGCTGGCGGGAAGCAATGGAGGCAGGCGTTGCGCCGCCAGTCATTCTGGCGTCCACCCATTTCCGCGCCCTTGAATTTGTCACCATGGCACAACTGGAAAAACACCGGTTT
>MERZ01000326.1:957-1504 GCA_001770785.1 Burkholderiales bacterium RIFCSPHIGHO2_12_FULL_61_11 | reverse complement strand
CCGGGTAGGTGACCGATGGACGCCATCAGCTCCGGGCTGGCGAAACACAGGCGCGCCTGGGCGTCGGAAAGAATGTATTCAAACTCCTTGCTGTGCAATTTGGCGTTGAGGGGCACGCCGATCAATCCGGCATGCCAGATGGCAAACAAGGTTTCATAAAACTCGGGCAGGTTGCTCATCGCGATGGCGACCCGGTCACCCGTGTTCAAGCCCAGGTGATGGCGCAAGCTGAAGGCCATGGCTCTGACGCGCTGGGCGAACTCGCGGTAGTTGGCGTGGACTTGATCGTGCACGGTGAGCGCAGGCCGGTCACCGTGTTGAATCGCCGATTTTTCGAGCAAGGCTGCAATATTCATACTGACTTTCACACCCCAGTTGGGGTCTCTCCAATCACCTGGATCATCAGGAGCCCGATGACACACCGAGCCCCTGACATGACTTAGCAGGCCTTTTCTGGCAGCGGCAGGTGCACCCAATCGGTGTAGAAGGCTTCGATGTCCGGCTCAAATTCGTGAATCACCGGGTACCAGGGTGTGGGCGCCTCGAC
>MERZ01000326.1:0-923 GCA_001770785.1 Burkholderiales bacterium RIFCSPHIGHO2_12_FULL_61_11 | reverse complement strand
ACTCGTGGCCGCAACTGCATTTGGTCACCCACTCCTTGCTGGTCTTGTTTTGCGCGATGTACAGGTGCAAGCTGATCGGCAGAATGATCTTGTCATCCCATGGCACCTTGGACTGCAAGGTATGCAGATACATGCGAAAACGATCGTCGTCTTTCGGCATGGACAGCATGCGCATGGTGGTTTCCCAGTCCAGCTTGCCTTCCACCAGGTAGTTCACTTGCTCTTGTGTATAGACTGACATTTTGTATCTCCAATAAGTTAGGTTAGCCGGGGCCGGGCCCCGGCTTCAAATCACTCTTCGACCAGGGTCACGGTGCGGACATCGGGCAGCTTCGACAGGTCCATCCGGTACTTGGCACCGAAGGACGGAACACCCAACTCGGACTCGGGCAGCTCCCAATCAGCGGGCAGTTCCCAGAACGCCTTGAACTCGTTTTTGAACTTGGCGCTAAGGTCGAAGCTGGTGGCAAACATGTGCCGCACCTGGACCGAAGCGTGTTTGGTCAGAATCCGGGCACGCTCTTCCTTCATCCATTCGCGTGTCGGCACGGCGCGTGCAATCCGCTCTTTGCGAACGACTTTGCGGCGTGCGGCGGTCTTGGCCACATTGACCTTCCAGACCTCATCCTTGTCCTGCGACACCACGACGCCATAAACCTTCTCGGCATACTCGGGCAACACGAAGCGACTGTTAAGGTCGTTCTCAACCGAGGCGCAGTCACGGTCCAGCGGATCGCCAAAGCCGGGACCGCCGCGCATGTAGTTCAAATACAGGTCGTGGTTCTCGAAGATGGCTTCGGTGGTGGTGCACTGCTGGTCCCGCTTGACCTTGGATGTCGCGCTGATGTGACGCTCGTATTCGGTATCTTCCGGATTGCGGTCAGCGCCCAGGGGCAGCAACAAGCCTTCCTTGATACGTGATT
>MERZ01000325.1:1280-5331 GCA_001770785.1 Burkholderiales bacterium RIFCSPHIGHO2_12_FULL_61_11 | reverse complement strand
CATTGGCGCGCTGGAGCGCGAGGTGCTGCTGCAGTTCCTGATCGAGGCGGTGGTGCTGGCATCGCTGGGCGGACTCATCGGCATCGTGCTGGCCACGGGCGCGTCGATTGTGCTGGCCAATGTGATGGATGTACCCTACCTCTTCAACCCGGGCGTGAACCTGCTGTCCTTCGTGTTTTCAGCCGGCATTGGCGTGCTGTTCGGCTACTTTCCGGCCCGGCGGGCGGCCCGCATGGACCCGATTGAGGCGCTTCGGCATGAGTAATGCTGAGACACAATCTTGCAGTGGTTGTGCTGCAGAGCCGAGTTCATCAAGCTGACGGGGCGAAACGTTTTGACGCGAGTGAATCAGCGCGCCACGGCGTGTGAGAGTACGAACGATGCGATCAATCCAATATCCGACAGGTCCAGTTGGGCCACACCCGGCGCCGGCACTGGTGGTGGCCGTGCAGTCAGCGGCGCATCACTGGCCAGCGCCACGATGCCCGGCCAATCGGGCCACAGCGTGGGCTTGCCCTGGTTTTCCCGCCAGACCTCCAGCTTGGGAAATCCGCCGCTTTTAAAGCCTTCGATCAACACCAGGTCGCAGTGCTGCATGCGGTCGAGCAGGTAATCCAGCGTTGGCTCCGGCCTGCCGCGCAGTTCATGCATCAGCGCCCAACGGACGTTGCCAAGCAACAAGACTTCCTTGCAGCCCGATTCGCGCAGGCGGTAGGAGTCCTTGCCGGGGCGGTCAATGTCGATATTTTTGTGGCTGTGCTTGATCAGCGATACCACCAGCCCGCGGGCGGATAGTTCGGGCACCAGCCGCTCCAGCAGCGTGGTTTTGCCCATCCCGGAATGGCCGGCAATACCAAAGACTTTCATTCCTAACCGACTGCGCGCGTGAAGAATCCCTGTGCCCGGTCACGGCATTCGGGGCAGCGCGCCAGGTGTTCGGCCGGCAAACCGGCCTGCTCCAGCGCCAGGGTCATGATGCGGATTTCCTTCTCGCGTGCGTACGGTTTGCCGCAGTCAGCGCAGTTTCGCCACACGCCCAGGCTCTGGTCATGACGGCGGCTGGCACGCACCGGTGATGCCGCAACGGCGGCCTCGGCGTCATGCACGGCCAGCGCGGCGATCCGGGCCAGCGCCGTGTAGGGCGACGCCGCGTCGCCGCGCGCGAGCTGCGCCACCAGACGCGGCAGCGCGCCTGCCAGGCACAACTGCGCGAAAGCATCCTCCGCGCCTGGCGTGCGATCAGCCAGGTAGGCCATGAACTCGAACTGGCGCGCCGCATGGTCAGCCAAGTCATGCAAGCGGTTGCCGGCTACCAGCCCCTGCGCGTAATAGGCCGCCTCCAGTGCATCCATGCACAGACCGCCGCCACCATCAACGTAACGGCTCAGATTGAGCGTCACCGTTCCGACCGGTGGCAGGAATAAGCGCGCGTACTCGAGCAAAAGCGCCTGCGGCCCGACGAAATGCAGCGCCTGCTCACGCAGCGCGCTGATGTCGGCCTCAGCCTGCAGTCCCAGCCCTTCGGCCAGATCCGCCAGATCGTCGGGCAGATCGGCAACAAAGGCGCGTGCCACCACCGCGTCCATCGGTGGCATGAAGGCGCGCGCCAGTGTCTGCCAGAAAAGGACCGTGGCCGACGGATCAATCACTTGAACGTTCATGGCGTTTCCAGGCATCAGGAGATGACCAACTGCCCGGTCACTTCCACGTCCTCGGCATGCGGTGGCAGGTCGGACAGATGGAACAGCTTTTCGCCGCCGGCATACAAGGCCAGCGCGATGCCGAAGCCCATGGCCGTAAGCGCCCATTCGGTAGCCGACGGTGTGTAGGCCGGCACGCTAAAGGCCCAAGTGCCCTTGAACATGGGTATCATCTGGCCGCCGATAACGAACTCGTAGCGGTTGATGAACATCGCGCCGAGCACCAGGAAGGACGCTGTAATTTGCGGCCACATCCGCCTTTGCAGGCCGGGCATCAGCATCATGACAAACGGCAGCACCAGGCCAAGCCACAGTTCAATGTGAAACAGCGGCGTTCTTACCAGCAGGCGAAAACCTTCCATGCCGTCAAGGTTGCTCCACAAACCGACCCAGAAGCGGGTAACAAACATGATCAGCGTCAGCCCGATCAGCGTGGCGAAGACCATCGGCAAATCATGGCCGGAAGCCATCGCGCGCAGCCGCTCGGGCATCGCATTGCGGTTGAAGCCATAGGCCATGTAGGTGGTCACCACGATGGCCGCCGCGCCGCACAAGCCCGCCGTCAGCATGAAGTAGATTGACGTGAACGGGCCATACCACATGGGCCGCATCACCATCGAGCCGAACACCATGCCCAGCATGCCCGAGGCCAGGATCACGGCCACGAAGCCGGCAACGCCTACCGCGTGCGACAACGGGCTCTCCCAGTCTTCCTGCCACATCAGGTAAAACTTGATGATCAGCAGGATCAGGTCGATGGTGTAGAAGATTCCCATCCAGAACATCGGGCTCATGACCTGCAGGCCAGTCGGCATAGCCCATATCATGCGAAACGGGTGGCCGAGTTCGAGCGCCAGCACCGAGAAGGCGGCCACCAGCGTGATGATGGACAGGAAAATGCAGCGCTTGGCAATCGGCAGGAACTGCTTGAAGCCAAATACCGTGCCGAGCGAGGCAATCATCGTCAGTCCAGACGAGATCAGCGCGAAATAGACGTAAGTGGCAATAGGCATGCCCCAGACCACGCCGCCACTGCTGGTGTTAAACGCGCTGTGACCGACTGTGAATAGCTGGTAGAGCACGAACAGGCCAGCCACGACCGTTAACAGCACCGACCAGAGCCACCAGCGACCCGCCGGCGTAGGGGTTTTGCCGAGAGTGAGCGCCAGGCGGGTGAAGCCCAGCGGACCATTCTCACGGTACAGCCGACCGAAGAGTGCGAACACCTCTCCGACAGATTTGGGTTCAGTTCTTGCAATCATGGTGTTTGCTCCTCAAATTTTCGGTTTAACGGCGCGGTCGGCAGGCACGGAGGCACCCTCGCCAGTGAGGTAATACACCTGTGGCTTGTTGCCCAGGTGATCAAGCAGGCGCACGCCGTTCTTGGCCGCGATCTGCCGGTTGACTTCGCTGTCTGGTGCGTCCAGATCGCCGAAGAAGCGGGCGCCCGGGGCGCAGGTCACAACGCAGGCGGGCGTGTGTTCGCGCAATTTCGGATCGCTCGGGTCCAGATTTATGGTTCCGGCGGGTACCTTGCTAACGCGGTGGTAGCAGAACGTGCACTTGGACACCACGTCATGCGGCTGCACACCGACGCCGTGTTTCCAGTCTTCCTGCGGTGCTTTCCAGGGCGGGGTCCAGGAATGCGCGTCGTCGCTCGGAAAGGCTTCCTTCATGTCGGGGCCACCATAAGCCGGTTTCTCGTCGGTGTAGAAACGCACGCCATAAGGGCAGGCAATCATGCAGTACTTGCAGCCGATGCAGCGTTCCCAGTCCACCAGCACCTGACCTTCTTCGCTCTTGTAGGTGGCCTTGGTCGGACACACCGCCACGCATGACGGGTTTTCGCATTGCATGCAGGGTCGCGGGAACCACTTGAGTTGGGTGTTCGGATAGGTTCCTTCGTTAAAAAAAATCACGTCCTGCCAGTGCTCACCGGGCAGGCGCGAGTTTTCCATTCCGCAGGCAACCGTGCAGGCTTGGCAGCCGGTGCATTTTTCAAGGTCAATGACCATTCCCCACTTTGCCATTTTTAGCTCCTTAAGATTTTTCGACGAACACTTTGGCCGAGTTGTAGCAAACCAGGCCGGATATGGGTTCGGAGAGGTTGGGCAGGATTTCGTTGGCGCTGCCGGACGGCCCGCGCGCGACCTTGGCCCAACGCCCTTGCGCCCAGTGCCCGTGCACCATCGGCAGCACCACGGTGTCGGGACGCGTGCCATCGTAATGGCGCGCTACCGCCTGGATTTCACCGACGCTGCTCTTGATGCGCACCGTGTCGCCATCGGCAATGCCACGTTTCTTGGCAGTTTCCGGATTGATTTCCAGGAAGACCTTGTTGTTGCCGCCCT
>MERZ01000325.1:0-1272 GCA_001770785.1 Burkholderiales bacterium RIFCSPHIGHO2_12_FULL_61_11 | reverse complement strand
GAGAAGCATGCCCAATACGTACAGGAAAAACTAGGCATCCCGACTTTCTCCAGCGGGATGCCTAGTTTTTCCTGTACGTATTGGGCATGCTTCTCATCACTCAGGTAGCCGGACTTGAACTCGTATTTGCCAGACGGCGTCTTGAGCAGCTTTTCCTTGACCAGGGCTGCGTCCATCGGTTTGGAGTACGACTTGGTCTCACTGTCCCAGGTGAAGAATTCGCCACCAACCTGGCGGTAACCGTAAGGCTTCTTGAACCAGACACCCTTCTGGACGAAGGTCTCATAACTATTGACGCCGTTGGAGCCGGGTTTTTCCTCGAAGCCCTTGGCCATCTGTTTGATGATGTTCTCGGTGTTGCCCAGTTGCTTGTAGTACTCGCCCATTGGCCCCTTGATGCGCTTGCCGATATCGATCACGACGTCGCCGAAGACCTTGGTGTCGTACAGCGGCTTGACCGCCGGGTTGCGGATCATGGCGATCGGATAGCCCTCGAACGGATAGGTGTCTGCGATCTGCAGGCGTTCGAGGTAGGTGTGGTCCGGCAGGATCAGGTCCGAGAACATGGCCGTTTCACCGGGGTAGGGCGAGGTGTCGATGACGTAGGTCTCGGCCATCGCCTTCTCCCAGTCCTTGCATTCGGGGCCGGAAAAGACCGGGCTGGTCAGATAGAACATCAAGGTGTCCATCTTGTAGGGGTCGCCCTTGAGTTGGTTCTTGGCGATCTCCTGCATCATGTTGCTGGCCATCGGCCACGCCTCGGTCTTGACCTTGTCCACGCGTGGCTTCTTGCGCTCGGGCGACTTGGCGTAGTCGTCCATGAAATCCTCGGCCTTCAGCGGCAGCTTGGCCCAAGGCACGCTGGACTGGTAACCCAGGCCACCCTTGGCGAACAGGGCGCCGGTCAGGGCATTGAGGGCATGCACCGCCATGCCGCTGTAAACACCATTGGTATGGGCGCCCACGCCACGTTCGAACAGCGCGATGGCTGGGCGGGTGGAGCCAAACTCGCGTCCGACCGTGGCGATATCCCTGGCCGGAATCGTCGTGATCTTTTCAGCCCACGCTGGCGTGCAGTCCTTGAGCACGGTGTTCCACCATTCGGCCAGTCCCACCGTCCAGTTTTCTTTGAACGAAGCCGGGTCGATTTCTTGGCCGGCTTCGAACTTGTAGGCCCGCAAACGTGGCGCGGCCAGGTCTTCGGGCTGAACCACCGGGATGAAGTCGCCCACGAACTTGCGGTCCCACAAACCATTGACCAGCATCACATGG
>MERZ01000324.1:42296-43602 GCA_001770785.1 Burkholderiales bacterium RIFCSPHIGHO2_12_FULL_61_11 | reverse complement strand
TTGTTACTAACCATAACCTCGATCTCCTTGGAAAAAATCCAAGACTGCCGGGTTATCGATCAGGTTTCAAGATGGGTTGCCGGAACGCTTACCCTGCTCATTCGAAACTCGTCCTTCGTTGTACCTGCGGAAAACATCGATTCGGGCTCCATCGCTGAGCCCAACGTAGAGAGTGCGACGCCGCAAGAGGTCCAGGCGCCCTGTGGCCGCCGGTTCGAGGTGCGTCATGTAGAGCGGGATACACAACTCGGCTGCCACACGTTTGCGAGCGATGCGATCAGCGATCGGCATCAGCAAGCTCACAAGGTGGTGCATCTCACGCTGACTGACAAAAACCAGTCGATCTTTCACGAACCGATAGGCGACTTGCCGCTGTTCGACGTTCGGAAACTGACTCAACCAGTTAAGCAAGGCAACGTGAAAGCGAGTTGCAGGCTGGAACCCCTGGTAGCTGTCGTACTTGTGATCGATCATCAACTGCAGTTCGCGAAACTCCTTTGCGAAGTCTGCGTCCGACCAGTTAAGGAGCTTGCCAATGAGTCTGAAAGCGAGTTCGTGCTTCATCGTGTTGACCCGCAGTCACTGCGCACACAGAGCAGATGGGGAAAGCCTGAATCCACCGTCAGACGGAACGAGCCCACGCAGGTAGGCCATCGTCAGTTCTGCCTGGTTGTTGCCGGCTGCTCCGAAGTTCCAACATGAGTCGAGTGCGAAGGAAACTCGTTCGCAACTGAGGCTGAGGCCGTCGCGGAGAAGCTCAAAGTCATTTCCATTTTCGTGACCAGCATCGCCAAGCCGAAGAACCTCGGACATTGAATCGATCCCCAACACCTTGGCCATGTGATCGACGACCACGCGCTTGGATGTTGCACCATCGAGGACATCGATGGAGTGACCTGAGCAGAAAACGCGCCAGTCTGTTCGGCCAGTGTCCTCAAGCCAGTTTCGTATGGCTGCCTGGAGCCGCAAGCACTGTTGAGAGTTTTTCAAGCGCATGCTGAACTGCCCGCCCCGGGCCAGATCATCCAGCGGCTTGCAGAGGTGGCCATAGGTGGAGGTCCGAAGCCAATTCCACAAGGACCCAAAATCGGGGTTGGCGGCTGGCTGACGGAAGTCCTCATCCAGGCCGGCAATGACCGATCCGCTGTAGTAGCCAACAGTGATCGAGCCGTACAGCGCCGGGTCGAACGAAGACCTGAGGGTGTCGTGGAGCGAGCCACCACGTCCAGTTGCGATGGCGAACTTGAGACCCTGTCGAATCAAGGACGAGACCTGCTCGACATGGCCGGGGTCCATTCCTTCAAAT
>MERZ01000324.1:31676-42260 GCA_001770785.1 Burkholderiales bacterium RIFCSPHIGHO2_12_FULL_61_11 | reverse complement strand
TGAGCCGCCTCGCAAAGGCAGCCGCCGCGTCGAGCACCTCCGGCCGGCCGCCGGCAACGGGATGGACACCCACTGACATTTTGCGATTCGCTGCCAGTTCCAGCTGCGAGGCTGGCACGTGGTCAAGAGGCAGCAGGTCAGCCGGATCTATCGCGTGAATCGCACGACCGAAGTCCGGTACAGGCGGCTGGCCGGGGTCGTGCAGTGCTCCCTTGGCCAGCGCTTCGGTGAGGAGCATCGCATCGAGCAGACCGGCAACCGTAATGTCTTGGTCGCTGCCGCCATCTAGTTCCAGCTCCCAGCATCGCTCAGGATCGGGAAGTAGCCTTGCGGTGGCAGCCGCCAACGGGCGTTCATCTGGTGAAGACACTACAAGGGTGAGTGGTGGCGGTGAACGAAGGGCCAGCTGGAGGTGCCGGCCATGGGCGAACTGACGCAGGTCAGTAACCTGAACCATCGCAAGCGCAGACTCGGCCAACTTCGACTCCAGGTCGACGGCAAATGCTTTTGCCTTGGCCGAGTGAACAACCAAGAGGCCGTTCCGCTTCGCATCGTCAAGTCCGACGAGGCGGGAGAAGGTGTCCCTTCGGCTGGCGAGCCGGTCCCGTGCGAGCAAAGGGGCAAGGTTGTGGAAGTCGTGGTCGCCGAACAGCGCCCGATACAGCAGCAGTACCGTTGCGAGGAGCGAATTCGTTGCGAGGTACCCGTCCTTGACCCAATCCATCGGGAAGGAGAAGGCGCGTACAGCATCGTTGCCGCGAGCGAGGTCCAACAAAGGGTTCGACTGAGTCAGCGTCAGCGCGGCACTGGCCAGGTCAGCTGCCTCAGCGGCACGTGCAGCAGAAAGAATGTCTCGGTTTTTCCCCTCCGCCGACAGCAATAGGGCCCTTGGTGACAGCCGCCTCAGGAGGGCAGCGAATTCGAGGGGTGTAACAGCTGCGGTGGGCGAGTGATGCGCCAGTTCCCGGAAGAGGGCTACGGCAAACGCAGCCGAATACGAGCCACCAGACCCCACAACGACTGCGTAATCGCCGCTCCAACGATTCAGGAAGTGGCCAAGGCGCGCGACATCCTGCTCCGCTGCCCACTGATAAGTGTCGGCGAAGGCATCAAGCTCCTCGGAATACGGCTTTCCCAATCTTCCCCCTATGTTTGGTGTCGTCTATATGCGCGCAGATCAATCAGCGCATATGGTACGGCAGGAATCTCTGTTCTCAGTCGCTACCGCCCACCAATTTCAACTTGCAAACCAACCCCGCGTAAGTCGTTGATTTTATTGAAGGTGGCCTCGTGAAAAGTCACGAGGGTCACTGAGAACAGAGAGAGAAAACGAGGTATTTTGGGTCAAAAACAACAAAAAATACCCGATTTTGGTAGCAGGAAAGTCACAAGGCGAACGCCGTAAGTGCGCGTCACCATTGAGGATTTTCCAAAGAAAAAGCCCAACTGAAAACAGTTGGGCTTTCTATGTATGGTGGAGCTGGGGGGATTTGAACCCCCGTCCGCAAGCCTTTTTCGAGCAGATCTACATGTTTAGCGGTCTGATTTGAGTCTCGCCACCTGTATCGCGCAGTCGCACGCTATACAGGACGCCAGCACCCTATTTTCTTGCCCCGGGTTAAGGTACCCAGCCCAGAGCCAGCCGATGAAATTATCTTTACAGCCGGGAGCCCCTAACTTTCGTTAAAAACCCCTTGCCCAGCCCATCGGCCTGCTGTTGTAAAGCTCACTGGCAATTAAGCAGCGAGTGCGAAACGTTCGTCGTTTGCAGTTAGTTTGTTTTAGTCAGTTTTACGAGCGCACTAAGCTCGACATGCACCACACCGCGTCCGAACCCACGTCGAAACCAATGCAGCCCCAAGCCAAGTAGTTTAAGCCATTCTCAGCAAATTCAAGAGGGCCGATGGGGTTGAAATCGTAAAATCGGCATTCCAGCCCTGTGTATTGGCGGTCAGGCCCAAATAGCCGTAAGCCGCAGCCACCGTGGCCATGCCGGCAGCGCGACCCGCGACGATATCTCGTTCGTCGTCACCCACATAGACGCATCGCGCGGGGGCCAGATTGAGTTGCCGCGCCGCCTCAAGCAAAGGAGCGGGATGAGGTTTGGGGTGCGGCGTGGTGTCGCCGCTGACGATGGTCTGGGCGGTACTAAACAGCGGCATGGCTTTGGTCAGCGGCCCAGTGAAGCGGGCAGATTTATTCGTGACCACGCCCCACTTGAGGCCAGCTTGACCAATATGGGCAATCAGCTCAACCACACCGTCAAACACATAGGTGCGCTCGGTCAAGCGGGATTGGTAATTGCAAAAAAATTCCTCTTTAAGCGCATCAAAGCGGGCGTCGTTGGGAGTCAAACCAAAAGCCACGGCGATCATGCCGCGAGCACCAGCGCCAGCCATAGGACGGTATTGCGACAGCGGGAGCGACTCCATGCCTCGATCGGTACGCATTTTGTCGGCCGCCTCGCCCAAATCGGGTGCACTGTCAATTAAGGTACCGTCAAGGTCAAACAGCACGGCGTCGATGTGTTGGAACATACCTTTCAGCTTTTCTGGGTGGCCATCAGGAAATTCACACTGGGGTCTGCGTTGAGCCAGTAGTGGTGCGTCAGCGGGTTGTATTGCATACCCTTGGTCTGCTTCAGGTCCAACCCTGCAGCGCGACAGTAGCTGGCCAGTTCGCTGGGTTTGATCAACTTGGCGTACTCATGGGTGCCGCGGGGCAGCAAATTAAGAACATATTCAGCGCCAACAATGGCGAACAGAAAGGCTTTGGCATTGCGGTTAATGGTTGAAAAAAATACATACCCACCCGGTTTGACCAGCGCAGCGCAGGCTTTCACAACCGAAGACGGGTCTGGCACATGCTCAAGCATTTCCATGCAGGTGACGACGTCAAAACTGCCGGGTTGCTCGGCCGCCAGCACCTCGGCGCTGATCTCGCGGTACTGCACACCCTCAGTCTGAGCTTCCAGCGCGTGAAGCTGCGCCACTTTCAGGGCTTTGGTTGCCAGATCAATTCCAACCACATCGGCGCCTTTGCGTGCCATGGAATCGGCCAGGATGCCGCCGCCACAGCCAACATCGAGCACTCGCAAGCCCTTTAACGGAACCAGACTTTCTATCCAGTCCAGCCGAAGCGGGTTGATCTGGTGTAGTGGACGGAACTCGCTTTCAGTGTCCCACCACCGATGGGCCAGATCAGAGAATTTGGCAAGTTCGGCCGGATCGAAGTTATCGCTTGTAGACATAAGGTGATTATCGTTGAGACATAAAAAAACCGCGCCAAGGCGCGGTTTTTTAGTAATCGTGAAAAATTACTTGTTGGCGCGGGTACCAACCACTTCGATTTCCACGCGACGATTTTTCGCACGGCCTTCGGCGGTCCTGTTGTCAGCGACTGGCTGTTTCTCGCCTTTGCCTTCGGTGTAGACGCGGTTTTTCTCAATGCCTTTGGACACCAAGTAGGCCTTGACGGCTTCTGAGCGGCGAATCGACAGCTTCTGGTTGTAAGCATCGCTACCGATAGAATCGGTGTGACCCACAGCAATAATCACTTCCAGATTGATGCCTTTGATCTTGCCAACCAGGTCGTCCAGCTTGGCCTTGCCTTCTGGTTTGATCACGGACTTGTCAAAGTCAAAGAACGCGTCAGCGGCGTACGTGACCTTGGTTGCGGCAGGAACAGGTGCGGGTGCAGGTGCAGGTGCAGCTTTTGGAGCAGGAGCCACGGCTACAGGGGCAGGAGCAGGAGCAGGAGCAGGAGCCACAACAGGAACGATTGCACCGTCGCAACCCGGAGCAGCAGTTGCTGGAGTCCAGAAGTTGTCACGCCAGCACAACTCGTTGGTTCCGTTTTTCCAGACCATCTCATTGGTACCGTTTTTCCAGTTGTCGATAGTTTGCGCACCAGCGGCCGTAACAAGCGCTGCGGAAGCAAACAACATTGCCATTTTGTTGAGTTTCTTCATGGTTCTCCTCTAGAGAAAAGCCGCAGACTGGCTGCGATTAATAATTTACACGCCGTGAGTGACCATCACTCAAAGCGTTAAAACAATTGTGCCATAGCTCTTTGAGCCTTCAAGCACGCTATCGTCTTCGTCTGACATAGAGACAGGATTCTTGGATATTTGTTGCTAGCCAGCCACAAAGAAGCTGTTTTAAACTCAAGCCTTAAAATTAAAGATTTTCCTCAAGAATCTTGAAACCCTCCCACCCAAGCCTCTCATGACCCAGTTCGCAAAAGAAACCCTGCCCATCAGCCTTGAAGAGGAAATGCGACGAAGCTATCTCGATTACGCGATGAGCGTGATTGTGGGCCGCGCACTGCCCGATGCACGGGACGGCCTCAAGCCGGTGCACCGGCGCGTGTTGTTTGCCATGCACGAGCTGAATAACGACTGGAACCGGCCTTTCAAGAAATCGGCACGTATCGTCGGCGACGTGATCGGCAAATACCATCCGCACGGCGATAGCGCGGTATACGAGACCATCGTGCGCATGGCACAAGACTTCTCGCTGCGCCACATGCTGGTGGATGGACAAGGCAACTTCGGCTCGGTGGACGGTGACAACGCCGCTGCCATGCGGTACACGGAAATCCGCCTGTCCAAAATTGCCCACGAGCTGCTGGCTGACCTCGACAAGGAAACCGTCGATTTCGGCCCCAACTACGATGGCAGCGAGCAGGAACCGCTGGTCATGCCGGCCCGGCTGCCGAACCTGCTGATCAACGGTTCCAGTGGCATTGCCGTGGGCATGGCCACCAACATCCCGCCGCACAACCTGAATGAAGCAGTGGATGCCTGCATGCATCTGCTGAAGAACCCTGAAGCTTCCATCGATGAGCTGATGGAGATCATCCCGGCGCCAGACTTTCCCACCGGCGGCATTATTTACGGCATCAACGGCGTCAAGGACGGCTACCGCACGGGGCGCGGCAAGGTGGTGATGCGCGCCAAATGCCATTTTGAGGATATCGACAAAGGCCAGCGTCAGTCGATCATCGTTGACGAACTGCCCTACCAGGTCAACAAAAAGACGCTTCAAGAGCGAATGGCCGAGCTGGTCCATGAAAAAAAAATCGAAGGCATCAGCCACATTCAGGACGAGAGCGACAAGTCAGGCATGCGGCTGGTCATTGATCTCAAGCGTGGCGAAGTGCCTGAAGTGGTGCTGAATAATTTATACAAACAGACCCAGCTGCAGGACACCTTCGGCATCAACATGGTGGCGCTGATCAATGGTCAACCCAAACTGTGCAATCTGAAAGACCTGATTGCGGTCTTCCTGTCGCACCGCCGCGAAGTGGTGACACGCCGCACGGTGTTCACGCTGCGCAAAGCGCGCGAACGCGGTCATGTACTGGAAGGGCTGGCTGTCGCGCTGGCCAATATCGACGATTTCATTGCCATCATCCGCAATGCGCCGACCCCGCCGGTAGCCAAGGCCGAACTGATGCTGCGCTCCTGGGACAGCAGCCTGGTGCGTGAAATGCTCACCCGTACCCGCGCCGATGGCGGTGTGGTCAACGCCGACGATTACCGCCCCGATGGGCTTGAGAAGGCCCTGGGCATGGGCGGCGACGGCCTCTACCGCCTGTCGGAAACGCAGGCTCAGGAAATTCTGCAGATGCGCCTGCAACGTCTGACCGGTCTTGAGCAGGACAAAATCGTCGCCGAATACAAGGAGGTCATGGCCGATATTGACGACCTGCTCGACATCCTGGCCAAGCCGGAACGGGTGTCCGTCATCATTGGTGAAGAGCTGACGGCCATCAAGCTTGAATTCGGCCAGGCCAAGCTGGGCGCGCGGCGCAGCCAGATTGAGCACAGCTCGTTTGATCTCAGCACGGAAGACCTGATCACGCCCACCGACATGGTGGTGACGCTATCGCACACCGGCTACATCAAGAGCCAGCCCCTCTCGGAATACCGCGCACAAAAACGCGGAGGCCGTGGCAAACAGGCTACCGCCACGAAAGAAGACGACTGGGTCGATCAGTTGTTTATCGCCAACACGCACGACTACATCCTGTGCTTTTCCAACCGGGGGCGGCTCTACTGGCTCAAGGTATGGGAAGTCCCTGCAGGCTCACGCGGTTCACGCGGCCGACCCATTGTCAACATGTTCCCGCTGCAGGAAGGCGAAAAAATCAATGTCGTCCTGCCGCTGACGGGTGACAAGCGCAGCTTCCCGTCCGACCAGTATGTCTTCATGGCCACCAGCATGGGCACGGTCAAGAAGACCCCGCTGGAAGACTTCAGCAACCCGCGCAAGGCCGGCATCATTGCCGTTGATCTGGACGAGGGGGATTACCTGATAGGCGCTGCTCTCACCGACGGCAAACACGACGTGATGCTGTTTAGTGATGGCGGCAAGGCCGTGCGTTTTGACGAAAACGATGTACGCCCCATGGGCCGCAATGCACGCGGTGTACGCGGCATGATGCTTGAAGAGGGCCAGGGCGTCATTGCCATGCTGGTCGCCGAGGACGAGCAGCAAAGCGTGCTGACAGCCACCCAGAACGGTTACGGCAAACGCACCTCCATCACTGAATACACACGCCATGGCCGTGGCACCAAGGGCATGATCGCCATTCAGCAAAGCGAGCGTAATGGCAAAGTTGTTGCGGCGACACTGGTTCACGCTGACGATGAAATCATGCTCATTACCGACAAGGGCGTCCTGGTTCGCACGCGTGTCAGTGAAATCCGCGAACTGGGAAGGGCCACCCAAGGCGTGACGCTTATCGGCCTCGACGAAGGCTCACAATTAAGTGGTCTTCAGCGCATCGTGGAAAACGATGCCACCTTGAGCGACGACACCCCGACCGACAGCGAACCCGACGAAACGACAGACACAGGCAAAGACGCCTCCAACCCGGACACCAATTCATGAAAAAACTAATCACCACACTGGCGATGGCCTGCCTTGCCTGCTCCAGCGCCGTTCAGGCGCAGACGCCAGCCTCAAAAACAGAATGGGCAGCGAAAGTTGTCACCCTCCAACAGGGCCCGGAACTTGACCAGCTGGTAACCCAGCTGGCAGGCAGCGCAGCGCAGGACCTGATTGCCAAGTGGGGACCCCAACTGGAATCGAAGGTGCCCAAGGCCAAGCAGCAAAAAGCATCCGAAGATCTCAATGCCGAGCTCAACAAGTATGCCGAAGACGCCAAGCAGCTGATTGCCAAGCGGGTCAGCAAAGTCAGCGCAGACGCGCTTGTGCCGGCCTATGCAGAGCGTTTTACCCTGGAAGAGCTTCAGCAGATTGCGGCATTTTTCGAGTCCCCCGCCATCAAGAAATACCAGGCTAGCGCCCCTGAACTGGGCAACATGTTTGTCCAGAAGCTGGTCGAAGCATCCCGTGCCGACGTCCTTGGACGCGCCAAGCAGTTCGATGATGCCGCGCTGAAAATTGTCGGTAGCGAACCTGCGGCACCCGCGGCGGTCAAGCCCGCCAAGAAATGATCCGGCCTTTTAATTTTTCAGCAGGTCCCGCTGCTTTGCCCGAGGAGGTTTTGCAGCAGGCCGCTTCCGAAATGCTGGACTGGCACGGCAGCGGCATGAGCGTCATGGAGATGAGCCACCGGAGCAAGGAATTCGTGTCCATTTGCGAAAGCGCAGAAGCTGACTTTCGTGAATTGATGGCCGTCCCAAAACATTTCAAAATACTGTTCATGCAAGGCGGCGGTCTTGCAGAAAACGCCATCGTCCCGCTGAATCTTTCGCGGGGTGAGTCGGCTGATTTCGTGGTGACCGGCAGCTGGAGCGACAAGTCGCAAAAAGAAGCGCGTAAATATTGCGACGTGCAAATTGCTGCCAGCAACGAAAGCAGCGACCGCACCAGCCTGCCGCCACCAGCCAGCTGGAACCTGCGGCCCCAAGCCCGCTATGTGCATGTTTGCAGCAACGAAACCATTGATGGCGTGGAGTTTCAGGAACTGCCTGATTTGAGGGCGCTGGGGACTGAGGCACCGCTGGTCATCGATTTTTCATCCCACGTGGCGTCCAGGCCGGTGGACTGGTCCAAAGTAGGCCTGGCGTTTGGCGGCGCACAAAAAAACCTCGGCCCAGCCGGTGTCACGCTGGTGGTCGTGCGGGAAGACTTGCTGGGCCATGCGCTTCCCGTATGCCCCAGCGCTTTTGACTACAAAATAGTGGCCAACAACCACTCGATGTACAACACGCCGCCGACGTACGCCATCTATATTTCCGGACTGACCTTTCAATGGCTAAAGCACCAAAAGGAAGGCGAGGCGAACGCCCAGGTTTGGGGCGTTGCCGCGATGGAAAAGCGCAACATTGCCAAGTCTCAGCTGCTTTACGGTGCCATCGACCGTTCGCAGCTGTACGTCAATCGCGTCGGCAAGGATTGCCGTTCACGCATGAACGTGCCGTTTTTTCTGCGTGATGAATCGCGCAACGAGGCTTTCCTGGCCGGTGCAAAAACGCGGGGCCTGTTGCAGCTCAAGGGCCACAAGTCGGTAGGCGGCATGCGCGCCAGCATCTACAACGCCATGCCGCTGGCTGGTGTAGCGGCGCTGGTTGACTACATGCAAGAATTCGAAAAGAAGCACGCCTGAAATGACTGCCAACCTCGCTCATTTACGCATCCAGATTGACGCCATAGACAAGGAATTGCTTACCCTCCTGAACCGCCGCGCACAAATCGCCAAGCAGGTAGGAGAAGTCAAAAAGCGCGAGGGAACGCCTTTTTTTCGTCCGGACCGGGTCGCCCAGGTGATCGAGCACATTCAGCAAGCCAACACTGGCCCGCTCAAGAACAGCCATGTCGCAGCGGTCTGGCGTGAAATCATGTCAGCCTGCCTGGCCCTGGAATCGCCGGTACGTGTGGCCTACCTGGGTCCTGTCGGCACCTTCAGCGAGCAGGCCGCCCTGCAGTTTTTTGGCGCCAGCATTGAACATGTTCCTTGCATCAGCATTGATGAAGTGTTTCGCGCCACGGCCGCTGGCAGTGCCGAATATGGCGTGGTGCCGGTTGAAAATTCCACCGAAGGCGTGGTGTCGCGCTCGCTCGATCTGTTTCTGACCTCGCCGCTGCACATCGTTGGTGAAATCAGCCTGATGGTGCGGCATAACCTGTTGCGCCTGTCCGAGTCACTGGAAAACATTGAGGCCGTTTATGCCCACCCTCAGGCTCTGGCGCAATGCCAGGGGTGGCTGACTACCCATCTGCCCAACGCCGAACGCCGTGCGGCATCGAGCAACGCGGAAGGCGCACGCCTGGCCTCGATCAATCAGGCCTGGGCCGGCATCGCGAGCGATCGTGCGGCATCCCAATTCGCGCTGCACACGGTTGCACACGCCATTCAGGATGATGCATTTAACCGCACGCGTTTTGCCGTGGTGTGTTTGCCGCAAACGCTGCCCACTCCGCCCGCTTCCGGCAAAGACTGCGTCAGCCTCGTGGTGTCGGTGCCCAACCGTCCGGGGGCGGTGCACGACATTCTGGTTCCACTGAAAGTCCACGGGGTGTCCATGACCCGCTTCGAATCCCGTCCGGCCCGCTCGGGCCAGTGGGAATATTACTTTTATATCGACTTGCAGGGCCATCCATCGCAGGACCACGTGAAAGCTGCGCTGGCCGATTTGCAGCGGCTTTGCGCGTTTTACAAAGTACTGGGAACCTATCCGGTCAGCGATTAGCGCGGGAGTAAAGGACCCCATGCAACGACTACAACAAACTCTGGTGCGACGTCATGTTTGAACAATTAGGACTCATTGGGTGCGGCCTGATGGGGGGCTCTTTTGCGCTGGCGCTCACGCGCGCCGGCCTGGTCAAACGCGTCGTCGGCTACAGCAAATCCCCTTCCACCACCGAGCGCGCCCGCCAGATGGGCGTGATTGACGTGGAAGCGCCATCGGCACTGCTGGCGGTTTCAGGCGCAGATGTCGTTTTGTTGGCGATTCCGGTGTCGGCCACGGAGGCCACCTTCAAGGCCATCCGGCATCTCATCGGACCCAACACACTCGTCATGGACGTGGGTTCGACCAAGCGGGATGTGGTTGACGCGGCGCGGCGTGTTCTGCGTGACAACGTTGGATCTTTCGTGCCGTGCCACCCCATTACCGGCAAGGAGGTTTCAGGCGTCGAGCACGCTGATGCCGACCTCTACACCGGCAAGCAGGTCATCCTGACGCCGATTGAGCGTACCCTGACCGTCCAGCTGCAAAAGGCAAGCGATGTCTGGACTGCATTGGGCTGTCATGTTGCAAAGATGTCGCCGCAGGCTCACGATGCGGCTTACGCGGCAGTCAGCCATCTGCCCCACCTGATTGCTTTTGCGCTCATGAAGAGCATTGCCGGTCAGAGCCACGGCAAAGACTACATGGCGCTGGCGGGGCCAGGTTTTCGCGACTTCACGCGGATTGCCGCCAGCGACCCCCAAATGTGGCGCGACATCCTGATAGCCAATCGCGAAGAGTTGCTGGAGCAGTCCCGAATTTTCCAGGAAACCCTGCATTCGTTCGAGCAACTGATCTCCAGCGGCAGTGGTGATGTCCTGGAAACCCTGATTGAGCAAGCCAGCGAGATGCGCGCCAACTGGCGTATCTCGTCACAC
>MERZ01000324.1:27204-31664 GCA_001770785.1 Burkholderiales bacterium RIFCSPHIGHO2_12_FULL_61_11 | reverse complement strand
GCCCATGTTCGATATCGAGTATCTGGATATTCCGCCACTAACCAGCGCTGCGGGCACCGTTCGCCTGCCCGGTTCCAAAAGTATTTCCAACCGTGTCTTGCTGCTGGCGGCCCTGAGTCATGGGCAAACCACGGTGCACGACCTGCTCGCCTCCGACGACACTGCAGTGATGCTGGCTGCGCTGAAGCAACTCGGTTGCACCGTGAAGCAACACGGGGATACTGCTGTGATCGGCGGATTGGGGGGGCAACTCATCCAGACCCAGGAGAAGCTCTTCCTGGGCAACGCTGGCACAGCCATGCGTCCGTTGACGGCGGCTCTCGCGCTGCTGGGCGGGGAGTTCGAGCTGTCCGGCGTACCCCGCATGCACGAAAGGCCTATTGGCGATCTGGTCGATGCGCTCAGGCAGTTGGGGTGCTCCATTGATTACCTTGGTAAAGACGGCTTTCCGCCCTTGCGCCTGAAACCCGGCACAGGCCCTTTGAAGCTGGAGCAACCCATCCGTGTGCGCGGCGAGGTTTCAAGCCAGTTTTTAACGGCCCTGCTGATGGCCCTGCCGCTCGTGGCCAGCCGCGATATCTGCATTGAGGTGGTGGGCGAACTGATTTCACGGCCCTACATCGAAATCACGCTCAATCTGCTCAAGCGTTTCGGCATCCAGGTGCA
Organism: Burkholderiales bacterium RIFCSPHIGHO2_12_FULL_61_11; assembly: GCA_001770785.1. Classification (GTDB taxonomy): domain Bacteria; phylum Pseudomonadota; class Gammaproteobacteria; order Burkholderiales; family Burkholderiaceae_C; genus Polaromonas. The sequence continues at coordinate 30,998 of MERZ01000324.1, read as the reverse complement.
GCGCGTTGACTGGCAGCGTTTCATCATTCCGGCCGGCAGCCGGTACCAGTCACCCGGTGAAATTCATGTTGAAGGGGATGCTTCATCTGCTAGCTATTTCATAGCTCTCGGCGCAATAGCAGAAAGCACCACAGGGAAAGATTGCATAGAGATTAGAGGCGTTGGCGCCGAATCCATCCAGGGCGATATCCGCTTCGTGGAAGCCGCCCGGATGATGGGTGCGCAGATCGACAGCACGCCCAACTCGCTGCGGATATCGCGTGGTCAACCAGGCAAAGGTTGGCCACTCAAGGCGATTGATCTGGATTGCAACCACATTCCCGACGCCGCAATGACGCTGGCCGTGATGGCGCTTTACGCCGATGGCACGACCCTGCTTCGCAATATCGCGAGCTGGCGCGTCAAGGAAACCGACCGCATTGCCGCCATGGCCTGTGAGCTGCGAAAGCTTGGCGCCACGGTTGAGGAAGGCAGCGATTTTATCAAGATCACGCCGCCAAGGCAGCGAGAAGCATGGAAAGCCGCTTCCATTCAAACTTACGACGATCACCGTGTGGCCATGTGTTTTTCGCTGGCAGCATTCAACCCGGCGCAGCTGCCAGTCAGGATTCTCGACCCCAAATGCGTCGCCAAGACCTTCCCGGACTATTTCGAAGCCCTGTTTGCCGTGGCGCAAGCAGACACGGCCAACATTCCCGTCATCTGCATTGATGGCCCGACAGCCTCCGGAAAAGGAACGCTGGCCGCCTTGACTGCCCAGCGGCTCGGCTACCACTATCTCGATTCGGGCACCTTGTATCGTTTGAGCGCGTTTGTCGCTGCACGTGCCGGCGTGGCGCTTGAAGATGGGGACGGCGTAGCGCAGCTGGCACGCGCAATGCCTGTCCATTTTCAGGGCGACCGGGTTTTTCTTGGGGATGAAGACGTTTCCGAGGCAATACGCACCGAAACTGCCGGTATGGCCGCCTCCAAAGTGTCGGCGCACCCCCAGGTTCGCAACGCCCTGCTGGCCCTCCAGCAGAGTTTCAGGCGGCTGCCTGGCCTGGTGGCAGACGGCCGGGACATGGGAACCGTCATTTTCCCCGATGCCCAGCTCAAAATTTACCTGACAGCCAGCGCCCGCCACCGCGCCGAGCGCCGACATAAGCAATTGATTTCAAAGGAAAATCAGACTACAATCACCGCGATTCAACAGGCTTTAGAAGCGCGCGATGCTAGCGACATGTCCAGGCAGACCGCCCCTTTAAAGCCTGCTGATGATGCCAGGCTGCTGGACAACTCTGATCTGTCGGTTGAAAAATCGGTAGAACAGGTGATTGACTGGTGGCAAGGCACCCGGCCCTTCTGACCCACAAGCTTAATCCTCTCACGGAGCGCTTGGGTCAGCAGGAACATTCACGCAACCCGCTGTCTTACGACTTGTATGACCGCATAACCTCACCAAACCGCCGCAAGCAGCTCTTAAAACAATAGCAATCCCGCTATTGAAATCCTGTTCTGTGGATTAGGAAAATAATGTCTGAATCTTTTGCCGACCTGTTTAACGAATCGCTGCAACGCTGTGAAATGCGTTCCGGTGAAGTCATCACTGCTGAAGTAGTGCGCATCGACCACAACCATGTGGTTGTCAATGCCGGTCTCAAATCCGAGGCCTACGTCCCCCTCGAAGAATTCAAAAATGACCAGGGCGAACTCGAAGTCCAGGTAGGCGATTTTGTCTCTGTTGCCATCGACTCTGTCGAAAATGGCTACGGCGACACCATGCTGAGCCGCGACAAGGCCAAGCGCCTGGCTTCCTGGATGAGCCTGGAAAAAGCCCTGGAATCCGGCGAGTTCGTCACCGGCCAGACCAGTGGCAAGGTCAAGGGCGGCCTGACCGTTCTGGTCAACGGCATCCGCGCTTTCCTGCCCGGCTCGCTGATCGACACCCGCCCCGTCAAGGACTTGTCTCCGTACGAGAACAAGACCATGGAATTCAAGGTCATCAAGCTCGACCGCAAGCGCAACAACGTGGTGCTGAGCCGCCGCGCCGTGGTGGAGGCCAGCATGGGCGAAGAACGCGCCAAGCTGATGGAAACCCTGAAAGAAGGCAGTGCCGTCAAGGGCATCGTCAAGAACATCACCGAATACGGTGCGTTCGTCGACTTGGGCGGCATTGACGGCCTGCTGCACATCACCGACATGGCATGGCGCCGCGTTCGCCACCCTAGCGAAGTGGTCACGGCTGGCCAGGAAATCATCGCCAAGATCCTGAAGTTCGATACCGAGAAAAACCGCGTATCGCTGGGCCTCAAGCAAATGGGCGACGACCCCTGGATGGGCGTGAACCGCCGCTACCCGCAAGGCACCCGCCTGTTCGGCAAGATCACCAACATTGCCGACTACGGCGCGTTTGTGGAACTCGAGCCCGGCATCGAAGGTCTGGTGCACGTGTCTGAAATGGACTGGACGAACAAAAACGTCGCTCCAAGCAAGCTCGTGGCACTCGGCGACGAAGTCGAAGTCATGGTCCTTGAGATCGACGAAGACAAACGCCGTATCAGCCTGGGCATGAAACAGTGCAAGGCCAACCCATGGCAAGAGTTTGCAGTGGAAACCAAACGCGGCGACCGCGTCAAGGGCCCGATCAAGTCAATTACCGACTTCGGCGTCTTCGTCGGCTTGGCGGCCGGCATCGACGGCTTGGTGCATCTGTCTGACCTCTCGTGGAACGAACCCGGCGAAGCCGCCGTTCGCAACTACAAGAAGGGCCAGGAAGTCGAAGCCATCGTTCTGGCTGTTGACGTCGACCGCGAGCGTATCTCCTTGGGCATCAAGCAGCTCGATTCCGACCCGTTCACCACCTTCGTGACCCTCAACGACAAGGGTGCGATTGTCAGCGGCAAGGTCAAGACGGTTGACGCCAAGGGTGCCGAGATCGATCTGGGCGAAGACATCATTGGTTACCTGCGCGCCAGCGAAATCAGTCGTGACCGCGTTGAAGATGCGCGCAATGTCCTGAAAGAAGGCGACGAAGTATCGGCAGTCGTGGTGAACGTGGATCGCAAGACCCGCAACATCCAGCTGTCGGTGAAAGCCAAGGACAATGCTGACCAGCAAGAAGCCATGGCCAATCTGAGCCAGCAATCATCGCGCGAAAGCGCCGGTTTGACCAGCCTGGGCGCCCTGTTGCGTGCCAAGCTGGACAACAGCGAGAAGTAAAGTCCTTGTGGGACGGAGCACATGACGCGGCTATGCTGCCCATGTGCTCGGTCCCCAACTGAACAGTCCTGGATGACCCGAAGCGATCTTGTAGAAGAACTGGCAGCCCGATTCAGCCAGCTGACGCACCGCGATGCCGAATATGCCGTCAAGACCCTTCTTGATGCCATGAGCGACGCGCTGGTGCGCGGCCACCGGATCGAAATCAGGGGTTTTGGCAGTTTCTCCATCAACCGGCGTCCGCCCCGCATGGGACGGAACCCCCGGTCTGGCGAAAGTGTCGCCATTCCTGAAAAGCGGGTGCCGCATTTCAAAACAGGGAAGGCGTTGCGGGAAGCCGTCGATGCACGAACCCAGGAATTGCTGGCGGCTGCGCTTCCCAAGTAATATCTTCCAGTGGTCTGGCTACAATCGCCAAGTCACCAGGAGGATTACCAAGTGAAATACTTGATGTGGCTGCTTAAAGCAGCCATTTTTTTTACGTTGTTTGCTTTTGCACTGAATAACCAGCAAACGGTTGCAGTGCACTTCTTTTTTGGTACCTTGTGGCAAGCGCCCTTGGTGCTGGTTGTTCTGACTGCCTTCGCCTGCGG
>MERZ01000324.1:10486-27186 GCA_001770785.1 Burkholderiales bacterium RIFCSPHIGHO2_12_FULL_61_11 | reverse complement strand
TGCTGGCTTGTCCACCTTCGAGACCTCCACGAATCTGATTGACAACCCCACCATGCCTCACCATGGAATTTGATTTCACCTGGGTTCTGCTCGGGTTTCCGCTCGCCTTTACGCTGGGCTGGCTGGCCTCCAGGCTGGACCTGAGGCAACTGCGTATTGAGAACCGTCAAGCGCCCAAAGCCTACTTCAAGGGCCTGAATTTTCTGCTGAACGAGCAGCAGGACCAAGCCATTGACGCCTTCATTGAAGCCGTGCAGAACGACCCCGACACCTCGGAGTTGCACTTTGCACTGGGGAATCTGTTTCGCCGCCGCGGCGAATACGAGCGCGCCGTGCGGGTGCACGAACACTTGATGCAGCGCGGCGACCTGACCCAGCCCGACCGCGATCGTGCGCAGCATGCACTGGCGCTTGATTTCCTGAAGGCGGGTCTGCTCGATCGTGCCGAGACCGCTCTGTTCAAACTGGAAGGCACACCGTTTGAAGAGGAGGCCCGACTGGCGTTGTTGTCCATTTATGAGCGTTCCAGCGACTGGGCCAATGCCACGGAAATTGCAGCCAGGCTGGGCCACTCCAGCCACGGCAGCTTCAGCACCCGGCAGGCGCATTATCTGTGCGAACAAGCCAGCGCCTCAGCGGCTGCGGGCGATACCGGCAAGGCACTGAAAACCCTGATGGATGCCGCGGTCATGGCACCCGATTCAGCCAGACCACTGATCGATCTGGCCTCGCTGCAAAACCAGTTGGGTCTAAGTCAGGATGCTTTTGAGACTCTGCTGAAGCTGGAAAAAACCACACCGCAGGGCTTGCCGCTGGCCGCCAGTTTGCTGGCCAATATTGCGCAAAGCAGCGCTCAGCAGCCAGCCGCCCTGGCGCTATTGACGGCCAGCTATGCGCAAATGCCTTCCATCGATCTCATTGAGGCTATGGTGAAGCTCGAAAAAGATCCAGTGTCGGCCCGACGGTGGTATGTGCAGCACCTGGAACGCCAAGCCTCCCTGGTGGCGGCCAGCAAGTGGATTGCCGGCGAAAAACTCGAGAATGAACACCACCATGCGCTGGTGCAGCGCACACTGGACCAGGCTACCAAGCCCCTGCTGCGTTACCGCTGCGCAGCCTGCGGCTTTGATGCGACCCAGCATTTCTGGCACTGCCCCGGCTGCCAGGCCTGGGACAGCTACCCGGCACGCCGCATTGAAGAGCTGTAACCCTACAAGATGAGCATGCAAGTGACCCCTGAAAAGATTTCTTCAGCCCGCGTTCTGGTGGTGGGCGATACCATGCTGGACCGCTACTGGTATGGCGCGGTCGACCGTATCTCGCCCGAGGCACCAGTGCCTGTGGTTCGCGTCACCCGCACCGAAGAGCGCATGGGTGCCGCGGCCAACGTGGCCTACAACATCGTGACGCTCGGTGCCCAGGCTTCGCTGCTGAGCGTGGTGGGCGATGATGAAGCCAGTCACATTCTGGAAGCGCTGGTGGCGCAGACCGGCATCACGCCGTACTTTGGCCGTGACCCGCAGCTCAAAACCACCGTCAAGCTTCGCGTGATTGGGCGCCAGCAGCAGTTGCTGCGACTTGATTTTGAAAACTCGCCCGAAAACGAAGTGCTGGCTTCGCAGTCCGCCACTTTTGAACAACGATATCCGCAGCACGACGCCGTGCTGTTCTCCGACTACGGCAAGGGTGGCCTGGCGCACATCGTGTCGATGATTGCAATGGCCCGCGCTGCGGGAAAGGTGGTGCTGGTCGATCCGAAAGGCTCGGACTACGCACGCTACAAAAATGCCAGCGTCATCACCCCCAACCGCACCGAACTGGAACATGTGGTTGGCCACTGGAGCGATGAGGCTGATCTGCGCAGCAAAGCCCACCAGCTTCGCACATCGCTGGGGCTGGAGGCCCTGCTGCTGACCCGCAGCGAGGAAGGCATGACCCTGTTTGACGCGCAGGGCGAGTTGCACGTGCCCGCCGTGACCCGCGAGGTCTTCGACGTGACCGGTGCCGGAGACACCGTGATTGCCACGCTCGCGGCCATGCTGGCTGCCGGCATGAGCCTGCGTGGTGCGGTGCCCATCGCCAACCGGGCCGCCGGTATCGTGGTCGGCAAGTTCGGCACCGCAACCGTCAACTACAGCGAGCTTTTCGCTGCGGATTAAACCTTTCAATGCCTTGAACCGAGGAATTCCCCATGAAAATCGTAGTTACCGGTGCCGCCGGCTTTATCGGCAGCAATCTGGTCAAAGGTCTCAACGCCCGCGGCATTGACGACATCATTGCCGTTGATGACCTGACCGACGGCAACAAATTCCGTAACCTGGCTGACCTGAGCATTGCCGACTACGTCGATGTTGATGACTTTTACGAGCTGTTTGCCGAAGGTGCTTTTGGCCAGGTCGAAGCGGTGTTCCACGAGGGTGCCTGCAGCGACACCATGGAACTGGACGGCAAGTACATGATGGACAACAACTACACGCTGTCGTGCGAGCTGTTCCATGCTTGCCAGGACCAGGGGACGCGCCTGCTGTATGCCTCGTCAGCGGCCACCTACGGCGGCTCCGACACCTTCAGCGAGTCACCCGAGTTCGAGAAGCCCCTGAATGTTTACGGCTACTCCAAGCTGCTTTTCGACCAGCGGCTGCGGCGCGAGCTTGGTGCCAAATTTGAAAATTCCGCGACGCAAGTGGCCGGATTCAGGTACTTCAACGTTTATGGTCCCCGCGAGCAGCACAAGGGGCGCATGGCCAGCGTGGCATTTCACCAGTTTGACCAGTTTCAGACCGAGGGCAAGGTCAAGCTGTTTGGCGAATATGGTGGCTATGGCGCGGGCGGCCAGATGCGCGACTTTGTCTTTATCGACGACGTCGTGGCCGTCAACCTCTGGTTCCTTGACCACCCTGAAAAATCCGGGATTTTCAACGTTGGCACCGGGCGGGCGCAACCCTTCAATGATGTCGCCATGGCCGTCGTCAACACCTTGCGCAAAAGCCAAAACGCGTCGCCTCTGAGTCTTGAAGATGCCGCCCGCGGTGGCTTGATCGACTACATCAGCTTTCCCGCGGCGCTGGTTGGAAAGTACCAGTGCTACACGCAGGCCGACTTGAGCGCCTTGCGCGCGGCAGGCTGCCAACATGCCTTTGCTGACGTGCAGACCGGCGTAACGTCTTACATGCAGTGGCTGAGCGGGGACCAAAGTTAATCTTTCTGGCAAAAAACTTCAACAAGAGGTCAACCCCGCTTGACAGCCGGCCGTTGTTAATTGAGGCCTCCTTTTTCACAAGGGTAGACCCCCTGCCTAGTTCAATCCCATCTCAAAGGAGTTTTCTCATGTTCAAGAAATTGCTGGCGTTTTTCGCCGCCATGTCCCTCGTCGCGGCATTTGCCGCGGTTGATGTCAACAAAGCCACCGAAGCCGAACTCGATGGCATCAAAGGCATCGGTCCCGTGACCTCCAAGCTGATCATTTCCGAACGCAAAAAGGGCGAATTCAAGAATTGGGACGACTTTGTGACGCGCGTCAAAGGTGTGGGCGACAAGAGTGCAGCCGAGTTTTCGGCTGAAGGCCTTACCGTCGGTGGCGCCAGCTACAACGGCGCGGCTGCCGCACAGGCCAAGGCAGATGCCAAGGCCAAGAAATCTGACAAGCCACTCACCCAAAAAGCCAAAGATGCCGCCATTGCGACCAAAGATGCCGTCAAGGGTGCCGCCATCGGCGCCAAGGACGCCGTGAAAGAAGCCGCCAAGGGCGTCAAGACTGCTGTAACGCCCAAGAGTGACGCAAAAGTTGAAGGCAAGGCCAAGGCTGATGCCGCCAAACCTGCCGCCAGCGCCGCCAAGAAGTAATTCATCGTCGGCATCGATTGAATATTGACCCCGTCTGATTGACGAGAAATACGCCCGCCACCCGTTTTACAGCAGCCGCAAGATGGTGGTGTACCTGGGGCGCTGCGGACACACCGTCAACCGCAAGCGGGCAATGCGCACGATGGGGCGGCCTGGCAGTCATGGCACCGGTTCCCGACACCTGCAGGGCGCAGAGCACCTGCAGCACAAGGTGTACCCGTACCTGCTGCGCGGTGTGGCCGTGCTCAAGCCCAGTTCACAGCTGATTACTCCTCGAAGACTTGTGAGCTGATCGAGCTGAACAGGATTTGCCACAACCCGCATCACACTCCAATCCAAAACGTCTGAGTCCGCCACAGCTTCCTGCAAGCGGTCTGCGGCCCATCATGATGCCGGCTGCCATGGCTGCAATAGCGATCCCCACGACAAAAAAGGCTGCCAGAAAAGTGATTATTATATTTTGCGTGTCTTTGGGTTGAAAATGGCTGCTTGCATGTTCCACAAAAATACCATCGTGATTGACGATGAATAGCGCTGGCAATCCAAGCTGTTCCGCAATAACCATACCGCGTTCAGGACCCAGCACCAGTAACGCTGTGGCCCAGGCATCGGCAAACATGCATGTATCAGCCAATACGGTGACCGATGCCAAATGGTTTTCTGCTGGCCAGCCCGTAGCCGGGTCAATCACATGCATGTAGCGCCTGCCGTTGATCATGAAATAATTACGATAATTACCTGAAGTCGCCATGGCAGCGCTTTTAAGGGACAATACCTTCTGTATTGAACGGCCAGGTGACTGAGGTTTATCAATTCCGATCTGCCATGGGATTTCCTGCGCATTGGTTCCGCGTGCACGTATTTCACCACCAATTTCGATCATGTAGTGCGCAATACCATGGTGCTCGAGTGCTACCGCGATTTGATCAACCGCATATCCTTTGGCAATTCCTGAAAGATCGACATAGACATCAGAACGCGTTTTGCGAACTGCTGTCGATGATTCATGAAGCACGAGTTTATCAGGCCCGGTTCGCTCAAGAGCTGCGGCAATGCCGGTTTGATCGGGAATACTCTCAAGCCGAATATTCGGCCCAAACCCCCAAAGATTGACCAATGGCCCTATCGTAATGTCGAAAGCCCCTTTGCTCTGCCGGTTGATTTCCAGCGCGGTCTTGAGAACGATATAAAGATGACTGGAAACCGGGATCCAATCAGTGGTATCCGCCCGATTGAAGCGCGACAGCTCCGACTCGGGATCATAGGTGGACATGATTTGATTGATTTGTGCAAGTCGATGCTCGATCTCCCCTTGCATTACGTGTGAGGGTGGCGTGCCAGGTGGATAACGGTATTTTACGGTGTAACTGGTTCCCATTGTGTTTCCAGTCAAGTGCGAAAACTCGAGTGGCACCACAGTGGAAAAACAAGCTGGAATGACCGCAATAACGATGAAGATCGTCATGACTTTCAGCGCAGTGGTCACAACTCGTGATGGCGTAAGGGAGTGGTCGAGCATATATATCAAGGCGCTAACTAATGCTTAGCCGCCAAAGTCGTCATACAGAATGTTTTCCTGCTCCACACCCAAATCCAGCAGCATTTCAATGACTGCTTTGCTCATCATCGGCGGGCCGCATAAATAATACTCACAATCCTCGGGTGATGGATGGTCCTTCAAGTATTCCTGGTACAAGACTTTGTGAATGAAACCGGTATGGCCTTTCCAGTTGTCTTCTGGTAATGGCTCGGAGAGCGCCACATGCCATTCAAAATTATCATTCTCTTTGTCGAGTTTGTCGAAATCTTCAGTGTAGAACATTTCATTTTTTGAGCGTGCCCCGTACCAGAATGAAATTTTGCGTTTGCTTTTGAGTCGACATAATTGATCAAAAATATGCGAACGCATCGGCGCCATCCCGGCGCCGCCCCCGATGAAAATCATTTCATTATCGGTCTCACGCGCAAAAAAATCACCGAATGGACCCATGATATTGACTTTATCACCTGGTTTGAGCATGAAGATATAGGATGAGCACTTACCAGGGGCTATGCCTTCTGTCTTGGGTGGTGGAGTGGCAATGCGCACATTCAACGCGATGATGCCACGCTCTTCCGGGTAATTTGCCATTGAGTAGGCGCGTATGACTGTTTCCCTGCTATCTGAAAAATATTGCCAAACATTTAAATGATCCCAATCCTTGCGAAAACGCTCATCGATGTCAAAATCCTTGAAGGAGCACCTGTACGGTGGAGATTCAATCTGGATATAACCACCGGCACGGAACTCGACATTTTCCCCGGGAGGAAGCTCCAGGATCAGTTCCTTTATGAAGGTGGCTACATTATGGTTGGAACGCACCGTGCATTGCCATTTCCTGATGCCGAAAACCTCTTCAGGCACAGCAATCTTCAAATCCTGCTTGACCGCCACCTGACACGATAGGCGATAGCCGGCCCGTGCATCTCGCTTGTTGATGTGTGAAGTTTCGGTCGGCAAGATCGCGCCGCCCCCCTCAAAAACCTTGACCCGGCATTGGCCGCAGGTGCCGCTCCCCCCGCATGGGGAACTCACGAACAGTCCCGCATTGGCAAGCGTGCCCAGGAGTTTCGCGCCAGTCGACGCTTCGATCGTGCGTTTGTCATTGACAACGATCTTGACATTGCCCTGCGCCAGGAGCACTGAACGGGCACCCAAAATTATGAAAACCAGCGCAATGACGATAGCTGTGAAAAGGAATACACCCAGGGCAATTTCTAGCATAGGCGCACTTTCGTCATGTCATAGTCGAATACCGGAAAAGGCCATGAAACCCAATGCCATCAATCCCGCACTGATGAAGGTGATGCCCAGTCCCCGCAGGCCATCGGGAACATCCGAATATTTGAGTTTCTCGCGTACCCCGGCCATGGCCGTGATTGCCAAAGCCCAGCCAAAGCCGGAGCCGAATCCGTAAGTGACACTTTCAGCAAATGTATAATCCCGTTCCACCATGAATAGCGTGCCGCCCAGAATGGCGCAATTCACGGTAATCAACGGAAGAAAGATTCCCAGGGCGTTATAAAGCGCAGGCACAAAACGATCTAGAAACATCTCGAGGATTTGTACCATTGCGGCGATGACGCCAATATAACTGACCAAGCCAAGAAAGCTCAGATCGATATTGGAAAGCCCTGTCCAGTCCAACGCGTCGGGACGCAGCAAATAGCGATAGATCAGGTTGTTGATGGGAACTGTAAGCGTCTGGACGACGATGACTGCGATGCCCAGGCCAAATGCAGTTTCGATCTTTTTTGAGATCGCCAGGAAAGTACACATTCCCAGAAAGAAGGAAAGGGCCAGGTTTTCAACGAAAACCGCGGTAATGAATAAATTGACAAGGGAATTCATCAGGCGGTCTCGGTAGGATGGCGCATTTCCAAGATGCGAAATTCAGCCTTTTCAACCTGTGCTTTTTTCCACGTTCGCACTGCCCAGATGATGAGTCCGATCAGAAAGAATGCACTGGGGGGAAGCAGGAGCAATCCATTGGGAACATACCAGCCGCCGTCCCTGGCTAGCGGAAGAATCTTATAACCAAGCAATGAGCCCGATCCGAAGAGTTCGCGCATCGTGCCCACCGTCATCAAAATAGCACTGTACCCGAGTCCGTTGCCAAAGCCGTCGAGAAAGCTCGGCCACGGCGGGTTTCTCATGGCAAATGCTTCTGCACGGCCCATAACAATGCAATTGGTAATAATCAGACCGACAAATACTGACAAGTCCTTACTGACCTCATAGGCAAAGGCGCGCAGAAACTGATCCACTATTATGACCAGGGATGCAATGATTGTCATCTGCACGATGATCCGGATATTCGCTGGAATATGATGGCGAATCAGGCTGATTGCGGTATTGGAAAAGGCTACGACCAGCGTCAGCGCAATACTCATGGTAATCGTAGTTGACAATTTGGTCGTGACTGCAAGTGCTGAACAGATGCCCAGGACCTGCAGGGTGATCGGATTATTATCTACGACCGGTGAGAATAAAGTTTTGCGAACAGGATAAGCCATGCTGTCAGCTCCTTTCTCTATGTTCACGCAGGCGAGCCAGGTAAGGAGCAAATCCTTCCTGTCCCAGCCAGAAATTCAATAATCGCGTAATGCCATGGGTAGTCATGGTTGCTCCCGATAATCCATCCACTTTATGCTCCCTATCAGGCGTGGAGTTTTCCACTGTGCCTTTGATCAATTCGATACGAGGCTCCCAATGATCATCAAAAGCGATTTTTCCTTTCCATAAGGCAAGCCATCTGGGGTTGTCGACTTCTCCACCCAATCCTGGTGTTTCAGCGTGCTGGTAAAATCTGAGTCCTTGTATCGTCCGCAGGTCTTCTTGCAGGGCTATGAAGCCATACAGCGTAGACCATAAACCATAGCCGTAAACTGGCAGGATCAATATCTTGAGTTTCCCTGCATCATCATTGACCCGATATGCCGGCAGGTACTTCGGCTTCCGACTGATTTGAGCGGGATCTTCGGCGCGTCTCAATGGAACCGATAAATTCACATCCTTAACTGCTTTTATAATATCGAAATGTTCCGCATCAAGGGCGTCGGTCACCTGACCACTGCTGAGCTCTACCATAACAACATCGACCTGCTGGTATGCCTGTGCCGCGGTAAGCCCTGGCACCATCAGACCTGCAATTTCGACGATGATGCGCTGGCGTTCGATGCCTTTGTTGGCGACCTGAATCGGCTTGAGAAATACCGCAGCACTTGCCACCAGCAATGAACAGACAAGACAGACAGCGAAAGCCACCAGCAATGTTTTGCTCTTGCTGTGCCCGACGGGGGAGGCATCCGACTCAGCCATGGCGCCTAAGCCTCCGGCGAATATTGGTCTGAATCACCACATAATCGATCAGTGGTGCAAAAATATTGGCGAATAGAATTGCAAGCATGATTCCTTCCGGAAAAGCTGGATTAAGCACACGAATCAATACCGTCATGAATCCGATAAGAATGCCGAAAATCCATCGTCCTGCAGTGGTCATGGCGGCTGAAACCGGATCTGTCGCCATGAATACCATGCCAAAGGCAAAACCACCCAACACCAAGTGCCAGTGCCAAGGCATCGCCATCATCGGATTGGTACCACTACCCAGGGTATTGAACAACAACGTCGTTCCCACCATACCGAGAAATACACCCGCAATGATGCGCCAGGAAGCGACTTTCGTATAGATCAGGAAAACAGCTCCAAGCAGACAGGCAAGCGTCGAGGTTTCACCCAGTGAGCCCGGAATCAGACCGATGAAAGCATTCCACCAGGTATACCCCGCTGTGGTGATGGCTTGCATGCCACCCAATTTGCCCAGACCCAGGGGCGTTGCGCCAGAGTAGCCATCCACCGCTACCCAAACCAGATCGCCCGTAATTTCTGCTGGATAGGCGAAATAAAGAAAGGCGCGCCCAACCAGGGCGGGATTGAGAAAATTTTTACCGGTGCCACCAAAAATTTCCTTGCCGATGACAACTCCAAAACTAATGCCTAACGCGACCATCCATAATGGCATATCCGGGGGCAAAGTCAGCGCAAACAGCATGGAGGTGACAAGGAATCCCTCATTGATTTCATGTTTGCGTATGACCGTAAAGACCATTTCACAGAAACCGCCTACGATCAAGGTCGTCAGATAGATCGGGAAGAAATACAGAAAACCATGCGCCGCATTAGCCAGAATATTCGCCGGGTCGAAGCCGATGCCGAGAGTGTGAAGAACGATTGCCCGCCAGTCATCCTTGATGATGGAAAGCTCCTGTAAAACGAGGTTAGCCTGGTAGCCAGTATTGAACCAGCTCCAGACAATACAGGGAATCAGCGCAATCACCACATAGCTCATCAGACGTTTCAGGTCGATCGCATCACGAACATGGGGCGCCGCAAATGTTGAATTAGCGGGTGTATACAGGAATGTATCCACCATTTCATAGAGCGCATGATATTTCTCGAAGCGCCCACCTTTGGAGAACATCGGTTTCACGGATTCGAGCAAACGGCGCATGTCTGTATCAGCCTTCTTTTTCGATTTGTCTCAAATTCTCGCGCAATATCATGCCGTAGTCGTGTTTTCCCACGCAAACGAACGAACATAACGCGAGGTCTTCTTCGTCGAGCTCGAGACATCCCAGTTTCTGTGCCATGTCGGTATCACCAACCAGCAGGGAACGCAATAATTGCGTAGGCAAAATATCGAGCGGCATGATCTCTTCAAAGCTGCCAGTAGGCACCATCGCGCGAGGGCTGCCATTTTGGCCGGCTGTGAAATCGAATGTCTCGTTCCGGCTACGGAAAAAACTCGATAAAAAAACGTTCATCTGTGAGAATTTTCTTCTGCCGGGCGCCAGCCAGCCTAATAACTCCCGTTCCGGTTTCTCCTTGATGACGCTTACCTGTAAATGGTGCCTCCCCAAATAGGATAACGATTCGGCAGCATGATGCCCAGACCAAACCGAACCGGAAATAATGCGATTTCCGGTTGATTCCTTCAACTCTCCGTCAAGAAGCTCGTCCAGAGAAGCTCCCAGACGCGTGCGCAACAGACGGGGATGCCTGACTTGCGGTCCACCCAGCGCAATGATGCGCTCGGTCCATAACCGTCCTGTCGTAAACAATTTGCCGATTGCAATGACCTCCTGGTAATTCAGATGCCAGACAGTCTTGTTTGCACTAACGGGCTCCAGGAAATGGATATGGGTGCCTGGCAGGCCGGCCGGATGTGGGCCAGCGAAACTTGCCAGCTGCACCTGGTCAAGATTTCTTGGCAATGGGAAATCTGCTTGGGGCGCTTTACATACCCAAAGGGGGCCGGATGTGAGGTGTGCCAGCACGTTCAGTCCATGACCAAAGGACTCCGCTTCTGCGGCAATGATGGCAGCAGGATCGGCAGCCAATGGATTAGTGTCCATGGCATTGATGAAAATAGCTGCTGGACGCGTGGCTGGATCGGGTATTTTGCTATAAGGACGAGTCCGTAGCACAGTCCACAAACCCGATATCAGAAGATTGTCTATGACTTGATCTGCTGTAAGGCTGGGTAACTGATCAGATGAATAAGCAGTAAATGTTTCCTGATCTTCGGTCGAGTCCAGTTGAATAATAACCGACAAGAGCTGCCGCCGTGCACCCCGATGAATAGCAAAGATTTTGCCAGATCCAGGTGCCGTGAACAGGACGCGTGGCAGCTTTTTGTATTCGAATAACGCTTGCCCAAGTTTGACCAAATCACCTTCATTGACAAGCATAACAGGCTTGAGATCGACATAATCCGTGCCCAAGACTGCCACATGGCAAATGGGAACTGCCTTCGTTATCGTTTGGCTCGTTTGGCCACTGATTGGCAAATCGAGCCCTTTTTTAATCCTGACAAGCATTGGAATTAAAATGTTCTCTTATTTCCTTGATATAACTGATATCACGGATAAAGTTGTTGTGCGATCGTTAAATATCTCCCGATAGCCATTGAAATACCTATGCCAAGATCAATGCAGAAAAAATGTGCGTATTAATTCCCTATTTCCTGGAGATCACCAGGCCTACCAAAAGCACCATTGGCGTCGAAGTCCAGCATGATCGTGTTTTTGCTTCGTCAGAGTCCACAGGAGCACTGTCTGCCAAGTGGATGTCGTGTGAATCTGTTGCTTTGTCGCGAGGAATCTTCATGGCGCTAACCCCCCCTGTCTGGAAATACATTGTGCACGGCCTGTGCCGCCGAGCACCTCGATTTCAACAATTGTGCCGTCTTCGGCACTGATGTTGGTATGCCAGTCTTGCGACACTTCGCGCACGATGGGTTTGTCTGCCACCGTTGGCATCGAAATCGAGAACAGCACCATCGTTCACCTCATCCGAGTCCGCTGAAACGCGGCTTCGCCAAGTGAATGTAACGCGAGTCGGCCGCTTGGCCGTACGAAATTTTCATGGTCAGACCGGATGAAAATCCTGCGGCCACAAAAAGTAGGGGCCAAAGCGCGACTTGGCGACGAACTCAACGCCAGCTTTTTCGCCCTTGGGCGTCAACCCATGTTTGTCGCCGTCGAGCACCAGATAGCCTTGCTCTGTCGCGCGGTCCAGAAACTGCGCGGTCTTCAAACCCAATTTCTGGCCCATTTTGGATGAGGTCAGCTTGTCATCCCCGTTGGCGCCGTCTGTACTTTTGTCGTCGTCCCGCCTGGACGCTTCAGGTTCGCTGGTCACCCGTTCCAGCGAAATGCGCACCTCGTCGCTGATGCGGATGATGCGCTGGGCTTCCTCGTAGGCGTCCTTGTACAGCTGACTGTCCTCGGCGCGCTGAATCAGGATGCCCATTTCATTGTTGTTGACCTGGCTGAATTCATAGAGATTCAGGCTGGTGACAATGCACATCTCCTCATTCATGTAGCACTTGGCATGCAGGTTTTTGCAGAAGCTGGTGCGGATGTAGGTCAAGCCGCGCAGCCACTCAATTTCCTGCGGCTGCAGTTCACTCTTGCCATACACGATGCGCACGTCGATCTTCAGCCGATTCTTGTCCGCCAGCAGCTCTTTCATACGGTCGTTGAGCTTGAGAAACGGGCTGATCAGAATCAACCGGTCTGACGCGCCCTTGATCATCTCTTCGAGAAAATAGTTGGTCGCACTGGTGTTTAGAAACTTTGCCATTTGAATTTTTGCGTCCCTGATGATTTATGTGTTGGCATATGGTCAATTGGAATCTGACTCCACTTCCCCTAATTCCTCTCAATGCGACTCGATCGCAGTTCGAACAATTTGATCCGTGAGCTCGGACACTTCTCCTGATAGGAGTCGATAGTCTTCTGTGACTTGCTCCTGACTTTTGTTTGAGAGGAAGAAGAGTTTTCCCGCAGCCTGTCGAATCAATTTGACTAGACTGGAATCGACTTCAAGCCGATTGACAATCATCCATCGGTCTATGGCACCGCTGGAAAGACCGAAAAGTTCCTCTTTCCAGTTTCGGCTGTTGACACCGAGAAGAATTTCGCGTTGTGCTGCGACGCGGTTGTTGAACTCACTCACGATAGTTCTCCAGTTGGTGATAATCTGTGCATCCAATCGAGAATCTTCGTCACAGAATCCTTCGCGGCAGCAATCTCTGCTTCCGAAACTAGGGGGCCATATCCTCGCGTAGACAAAATCCGCGCGCGCGCGAACACATCAAAAACCTCATCGCTGATTGGCAACCTTTGAGCTAAAAGCAATGGGGACTTCCTCGAAAATATCGGCCGACCGGTGGTGAAGGAATAGCAGGTTGCGAAATTTCTCGTTGCAAGGAACATGCAAGACAGATGAAACACAACGCTGTTCCTTGACTGGAGCAAAGCATTGCTGGATTCCAAAAATAGCTTTCGAAATTTCAAGCAGTCCGCTGTCATGCACTCATACGCTGATGGCACACCTAACCCAACTAGAAAATCCGTACCGTCCGATGAGAATATGAGTCGTGATTCCAGATGCAAATGCCATGCAAAAGGATTTCCTTCGCGCCACAGTTGTTCAATTCGTTCGTAGGTGTATTTGGAGAACTTCTTAGGGTCAATTTCTGACGTAGGTGTGGATGTGCAGGCGAGTAAATCGACATCAGATGCCGGGTCGATTTCCCCTCTGCATATTGACCCAAAGGCGTAAAAGTGAGTCCTCATCTGCGCCCAAACCTTTTTACTAACAATGCAGTCAACAGTGCAATTCCGACGAACCTAGTCGCTGTTATGACCGAAAGAATCGCAATTGAATAGCTCTGCGGGGCGGAAACCCCTACGAAAATTCCGGGTGCGCGCTGAAGACCTATCCAATAGTCCACTATGTTTAGTGCGTTGCCGGACGCGCTGGTGTCGTAAATGGCTATTGCGACTATGCAAAACGCAAGCGTACGGAGCAACTTCAGAATGCTTTCACCGTTTCCCCAAACAAAGTCAAGAATCCAGAACTCAAGCCACTTTACAAATTGAGCCATGATCTTGAAGCCGGGGTACTTTTTCATGTAGTATGTCTCGCGAGACCTCCATGACTTGTATAAATAAATAGAGGTCGCTTCGAGTTCTAGCGATATTGCTTTGTTGACAGCTTTGGCATCGCCAATCTGTTGATAGTTCATCCTCAGGGATCGCGCAAACCGCATCCTAAGGTTTTCCGGCCTTGGCGCTTCATTTTCTAGGATGTCATCGTCAATTTGACACCGCTCAAAAGTGGCATATTCGAATTCGCATCCAGAAAATGATGATTGATGGAAATTGGAGCCCAAAAATCTGCTTCCCGTGAAATCACAAGAATCAAAGACGCAGCTGTTCATATAGCAGCCTTCGAAAATACAGTGTTTGAAGGATACTTTTTCGAACCTAACTTTTCTTGCGTTAAGGCGAACGAATACTTTGAATTCAAACTCTGAACGAGCTGAAAAAACATCCTTAGCTACATAGAAGTCGGTAACCACTTCACGGTTTCCACGCTTTAGAGTTCCATCCTCGACTATTTTCGGCACGGATGCTGATTTCGGTACCAACGCGGAAGTATCTCCGATAGCGCTGGCTGATGTAGATTCATTCATCGGTTAACCGCTCCGTAACAACCCGAACCCTCAATTGGAAAGTCCACGCTCAAATTTGGATAAAAGTCGGGATACATCGTGAATATGCTTTTTGACTAAAGGCCACCAGCTTACTTCCCCAACTATCCTTCAACCCCACCGCCAGATTAAACACCGGCTTCGCTTTCGTGTGATCCACCCGATCCGCCACAAAGTACCCATGTCGCTCAAACTGAAACTTCCGGTCAGCGCGGGCGCTGGTCAGTGACGGCTCCACAAACGCAGTCACAACTTTCAGGCTGTTCGGATCTAGCCCCCTCGATGAAGTCTTTGCCGCCGGCGTCGGGCTGGCGCCAAACAACGAGCCGATGCATCAGGCCACTTTCTTCAATGACAGCTTTACGGTGTATCCCAGTTGCGCGGCAACGTTTACCAGTGCATCCAGAGTGAATTTTTGCGTGCGACCTTTCACCAGGTCATTCATGCGGGGCTGGGTGATGCCTGCACGCTTGGCGGCTTCGGCCTGGGTTACGCCGAGTTTGTCGATGACCTTGCGGATGTGCACCACCAGGTCAGCACGCAGCAGCAGGTTTTGCGCCTCGGCTTCAGGAAAGCCAAGGTCGCGAAAGACGTTGTCGCTGCCTACAACGATATTGAGTTTTTTGGTCATGATTTCTTCTCCTTCCTCTGCGTCAACAGTGCGGTGTATCGGCTTTTGGCCATATCCAGATCAGGCTGTGCAGTTTTCGGCGTCTTCTTGACGAAGGAATGGAGTACATAAATTGAATCTGAAAATTTCGCCACATAGATCACGCGGTACTGATTGCCAGAGCGCACCCTGATTTCGTAAGCCCCGGCACCTACCGAGGGCATGGGCTTGAAGTCGCTGGGCATCAAACCACTTTGCACCAGTCGAAGCTCTTGGCCTATCAGCGTACGCGCATCCACTGGGAACTCGCGGACCGCGTTAAGCGACGTTCCCAACCACTGGATAGGCTTCATTTTATATCTGTTCTGATAAGTTTACAGGGTGAAAATGCTTGGCATTGGGTTACTTCCCCCAACTATCCTTCAACCCCACCGCCAAGTTAAACACCGGCTTCCCCGCCGCATGATCCACCCGATCCGCCACAAAGTAGCCATGCCGTTCAAACTGAAATTTGTCATCCGCCTTCGCGGCGCCCAGTGACGGCTCCACCACCGCCTGCACCATTTTCAGGCTGTTGGGGTTCAGGCTCTCGATGAAGTCTTTGGCGCCTGCGTCGGGTTGGGCGTCCAGAAACAGCCGGTCGTACAGGCGCACTTCGGCTTGCACGGCGTCGGCCACGGCGACCCAGGTGATGACGCCTTTGACCTTGACGGAGTCACTGCCGGGCGTGCCGCTCTTGGTGTCGGGGATCAGCGTGGCTTGCACTTCGGTGATCTGGCCTGCGGCGTCTTTGCCGCAGCCGGTGCACTCAATGATGTGGCCGTATTTCAGGCGTACCTTGTTGCCGGGAAACAATCTGAAGAAGCCCTTGGGTGGCGTCTCTTCAAAGTCGGTGCGGTCAATCCACACCTCTTTGCCGATCTTGAAACTGCGCTTGCCGAGTTCGGGGTGGTGGGGGTGAATGGGGGCCGAGCAGTCGTCGAGCTTGCCCGCGCCCATCACTTCGTCCCAATTGGTCAGCACCAGTTTGACCGGGTCCAGCACGGCCATGGCGCGGGTGGCGGACACATCCAGCGTTTCGCGCAGGCAGCCTTCCAGCGTGCTGTAGTCAATCCAGCTGTCGCTCTTGGTGACGCCAATGCGCTCGGTAAACAGGTGAATCGCCTCGGGCGTATAGCCACGGCGGCGCAGACCAACGAGGGTGGGCATGCGCGGGTCGTCCCAGCCGTTGACCTTGTGGTCGTACACCAGTTGCGCGAGTTTGCGCTTGCTGGTGACGACGTAGGTGAGGTTCAGGCGGGCAAACTCGTACTGATGGGGGGGCGGGCTGCTTAACAGGCCGCCTTCGATCAGGCGATCCATCAGCCAGTCGTAAAACGGGCGCTGGTCCTCAAATTCAAGCGTGCAGATGCTGTGGGTGATGTTTTCCAGCGCGTCCTCGATCGGATGGGCAAAGGTGTACATCGGGTAGATGCACCACTTGTCGCCGGTGTTGTGATGCGTGGCGCGGCGGATGCGGTAGATGGCGGGGTCGCGCAGGTTGATGTTGGGGCTGGCCATGTCAATTTTTGCGCGCAGCACCATGGCGCCGTCTTCATGCTGGCCGCCCTGCATTTCCCTGAACCGGGCCAGGTTCTCGG
>MERZ01000324.1:4235-10467 GCA_001770785.1 Burkholderiales bacterium RIFCSPHIGHO2_12_FULL_61_11 | reverse complement strand
GTCGTGCCAAACGCGTCCCAGCCAAAGCCCAGCCATTGCACCGCGTCGATGATGCTGTTGACAAACTCAAGGTCTTCCTTTTCGGGATTGGTGTCGTCAAAGCGCAGATGGCACACGCCTGCGTAGTCGCGCGCCAGGCCAAAATTCAGGCAAATGCTTTTGGCATGGCCAATGTGCAGGTAGCCGTTGGGCTCGGGCGGAAAGCGCGTGCGGATTTTGGCCGGGTCGGGCTCACCTTTGGCATGGTGCGCGGCATCCCCCGGGCTGCCGCCCCAGCGCCGGTCGGCGTAGGTACCGTCAAGCAGGTCTTTTTCAATGATCTGGCGCAAAAAATTGCTGGTCTTGTGGGCTTCTTTACCAACAGGGCTGGCGGTTTTGGAGGGTGCGGGGGAGGTCATTGAGTGATTTTAGGCTGTAGCAGGGCGGGGTTACGTTTGGCTACGCTCTTCACTGTGCATGCGGTAGGCGCTTACCCCTGTCCCGCGTTTAATAAGTGCATGGGCATTTCCTGCCCTGTTAAGGAGAAACTTATGAAGACAGCCATCATGGTAAACCGCTCCGTCGTTCTGGCGGGTGCCACGGCAGCTCTGGCGGTTGCCGCCTTGAGTTTTGCCGGTTCTGCCCAAGCCAGAGACGACGTGTTCTGGTCAGTCGGCGTGGGCGCGCCTGGGGTGGCGCTCAATGTGGGCAATGCAGGACCAGTGTATATGCAGCCTCAGCCCGTGTATGTGCAGCCAGCGCCGGTTTACTATGAACCGCGCCCGGTGTATGTACGGCCTGCGCCGGTCTATGTTCAGCCGCAGCCGGTTTACTACGGTCGCCCCTATGGCTGGAACAGGCGTCATGGCTGGAACAGGCGTCATGGCGGCCAATACGTGCAGGCACCTCGCTACGGGTACGGTCAGGGTTATTACGGCCCGGGTCGTGCGCCCGTGTCACAGGTGTACTACCAGCGAGACGGCCGTAACGACAGTCGGCATGACGGTCGGCCTGACGGTCGGCGTGAAGACCGACGTTAACTTGACCTGAACAAAAAAGCCTGCTTCGTGCAGGCTTTTTTGCAGGGGTCAAACAAATAAGGCCCGCAAACCTGAGTCCGCGGGCCTTTCTTTCATCGCCACCTGACAACAGTGGCCAGACGCGCTTTCAAAGGCGTGCCTGGGAACGGCAGCCTTACGCGGCTTTCCAGAAAATGTAGTCAGCCTGGTAGGGACGGGTCAGTTTGTCGCCCATGTCGATTTGCGTGCAGGCCTTGCTCAGGTCCTGTCCACCCTTGGTTTTGATGCGCTGAATGTAGCTGACGTTTTGCAGCACCCCGGCTGCCGGACCGGGCTTGGCTCTGTACAACTGGTTGTTGATGTTCGTGGCACCCAAGCGTGGCGCATTGTCCATCTGCGCGCCCATCACGCTGGAGCCGTCCATGTGGGTCCAGATGGCTGGCGGGCCAGCATACTTGGCCACCTGTTTACCGGTGCGGTCCACCAGATCAGTCTGTGAACTCACCAGAACCCAACTGGTGGTGCTGGTGCCGGTGGACTTGCATTGGTAATTGAGCAAGCCGGTTGCGGTGGTTTCAAGCGCCACCACGTTGCCCGGCGGCACCTGGATTTGATTGTCAAGGAGCACCTGGCTGTATTCCTTGGGCGGTGGCTTGATGCCGGAGCAGGCGGCCAGCAAGCCGACCGTGCCGCTGACCACTGCGAGCGTGACGGCTGCGGTCTTGCTGTACGCCCACAGGGTGTTGTGTGTGCTTTTCATTGAATTCCTCGGTTGTTTTAGCTGCTTTCAGTACAACCCGAAACCATTGGCGGGGCTGTAGGACGCTGCGCTAACTCCCTGCCGGAACACTGCCTCAGGCTGCTCTTGAGGAATTCTTTCCTGAAGCGGCCAGCCTCTGGACAGTGCACTCCAAGTAAGGCTTGGGCCTGCGGACGATAATCGGGGCCCATTCAAGGAGCCAGCGTGGAGTTTGCAGTGTTGATCAAAGCCGCCATCATGGGCATCGTCGAAGGTTTGACCGAGTTTCTTCCCATTTCCTCTACCGGACACCTGATTCTGGCGGGCGCGCTGCTCGGGTTTGACGACGAGAAGGCCAAGGTGTTTGACATTGCGATTCAGACCGGTGCCATTTTTGCCGTCATTCTGGTTTACTGGCAAAAAATCCGTGCCACCTTGATCGCCCTGCCCACCGAAAAGCAGGCGCGGCAATTTGCGCTCAATGTATTGATTGCGTTTGTGCCGGCGGTGGTGCTGGGCCTGCTGTTTGGCAAGGCCATCAAGGCGAATCTGTTCAGCCCGGTGGTGGTGGCCAGCACCTTCATTGTTGGCGGCTTCATAATCTTGTGGGCTGAAAAACGCCAGCAGCGCAATCCGGCCTTCGCGCGCATTCACGAGGTCGAGTCGATGACGGCGATGGACGCGCTCAAGGTGGGTCTGGTGCAGTGTCTGGCCATGATTCCCGGGACCAGCCGAAGTGGCGCCACCATTATTGGCGGGATGCTGTTGGGCCTGTCGCGCAAGGCCGCCACTGATTTTTCGTTCTACCTGGCGATTCCAACGTTGATCGGCGCCGGCGTTTACAGCCTGTACAAAGAGCGCGCCCTGCTGTCCATGGCTGACCTGCCGCTGTTCGGGGTTGGGCTGCTGTTTTCCTTTCTCAGCGCCTGGCTGTGCATTCGCTGGCTGCTGCGCTACATCGCGACCCACAGTTTCGAGCCCTTTGCCTGGTACCGCATTGCGTTTGGCATCGTGGTATTGGCCACAGCCTGGACTGGCGTGGTGACTTGGACCGCCTGAGCTAAGACCTCTGCCTGGCCAGCCTGTGCGCGGCCGCCGCGCGCCCTCAGGCTCTGGAGCAGCACGCTGTAGGTGCTGGCAGGAAAGCTGTTGCCGTGGGAAAAAATGACGAGGGGTTTGGAGGAGGCGGGCACGGGATAATCAGTGTCGATGTGTCATTGCGGACCTGATCCAAAATCCATGGATCCCGGATCAAGTCCGGGATGACAAGCCAGGATCAAGAGGTTTGGCTGAAGGGTTCGCGGTTTCAGCCCGGCCGGCATTGGTTGACAGCTTTTTCAACCGGTAAAGCGCATCCAGCGCTTCGCGTGGGCTCAGCGCGTCAGGGTCTATCGTACCCAATGCCTTGTCCACGGCACTTTGCTCGGCCGCCAGCACTTGCGGCGGTGCGGCAAACAGGTCCACCTGGTCACGTGTTTCGCTTTGCTGGGTTTCCAGCGCGTTCAGCGCATGGCGGGCATGGTTGACGACGGCGGCCGGCACGCCAGCCAGCTTGGCAACGGCAATGCCGTAGCTCTTGCTGGCGGGCCCCGGCTCGATGTGGTGCAAAAAGACAATGTCGGCACCGGATTCGACCGCGCTGACATGAACATTGAGCGCGCCATGGTGCCGGGCCGGAAACTCGGTCAGCTCAAAGTAATGCGTGGCAAACAGCGTGAACGCCTGCGCCTTGTTGTGCAGGTAAGCGGCAATGCCACCGGCCAGCGCCAAGCCGTCGAAGGTTGACGTGCCGCGGCCGATTTCGTCCATCAGCACCAGCGATTGCGGTGTGGCGGCATGCAGAATTTGCGCTGCTTCCAGCATCTCCAGCATGAAGGTGGACTGCGCGTTGGCCACATCGTCAGCGGCACCGATGCGGGTGTGGATGGCGTCAGTCGGCCCGAGCCGGCAGGCGCTGGCGGGCACGTAGGAACCCATGCCGGCCAGTAGCACAATCAGTGCCACCTGACGCATGTAGGTGGACTTGCCGCCCATGTTGGGGCCGGTGATCACCTGCATGCGGCTCTTGCCGGTGAGGCTGCAGTCGTTGGCAATGAAGGTGCCGCCGCCAGTCTCGGCCAGCCGCGCCTCGACGACCGGATGGCGGCCCTGGGCAATGTCGATGCAGGGCTCTTTGACAAACACTGGCGCGCACCAGTTCAGCGTGAGCGAGCGCTCGGCCAGCGCGCATAGCGCGTCAAGCGAGGCCAGCGCGCGTGCCAGGCGGCTCAAGGCGGGAATGTAGTCCTGCAACTGGTCCAGCAACTGTTCGTACAGCCATTTTTCACGCGTCAGTGCCCGTTCCTGCGCCGACAGGGCCTTGTCTTCAAAGTTTTTTAGCTCGGGCGTGATGTAGCGCTCGGCATTTTTCAGGGTCTGGCGGCGCCGGTAGTCGTCTGGCACTTTATCGAGTTGGCCCTGCGTGACCTCGATGTAAAAGCCATGCACCTTGTTGAACTGCACGCGCAGGTTGGCAATGCCGGTACGGGCTTTTTCGCGACCCTCCAGGTCGAGCAGAAAACCGTCGCAATTGGTCTGGATGTCGCGCAGCTCGTCCAGCTCGGCGTCGCAGCCATGCCTGATGACGCCGCCGTCGCGAATCAGCGCCGCGGGTTCGTCAAGCAAATAGCGGCCCAGCAATTCGGTGCAGCCTGGCGGTGGCTGCAAATCCTCAAAAATATTAGTCAAAAGTGCCTCTAGCCCAATATCAACGGGCCTGAGTAGCTCTATTTTATGCAGCGTTTGCCGCAAGGCCAGCAGCTCGCGCGGCCGGACCTGGCGCAATGCAATGCGGGCGGTGATGCGCTCCACATCGCTGCAGCCCTTGAGCCCGGCCCGCAAAGATTGTTGGGAGCCGCCGCGCAACTGCGTGATGGCATCCAGCCGTGCGGCGGCCTGTGCGCGGTCGCGGCGCGGGCTTAGCAGCCAGCTTTTCAGCGCCCGGCTGCCCATGCCGGTGGTGCAGGTGTCGAGCAGTGAAAACAGCGTGGGTGCGTCTTCGCCGCGCAGGGTTTGCGTGAGTTCCAGATTGCGCCGCGTGGTCGGCGGCAGCTCGATCAGCTCGCCCGGGCGCTCGACTTGAAGACCCGCAACATGGGGCAGGGCGCGGCCTTGCGTGTGTTCGGCATAACCTAGCAGTGCCGATGCGGCGGCGTGGGCTTCATTCAAACCTTCCGCATTCCACGAGGCCAGCGAGGCCACCTTGAGTTGTTGCAGCAGGCGGCGTGAGCCAAGTGCCGCATCAAACTGCCAGGCCGGGCGGGCGCTGGCTGCGCAGCGCCAGGTTTTTAGGCGCTGCTCAAAGGCGGGCGTGACGTCGACGTTGTACAGCAGCTCGCTGGGGTTGACGCGGGCCAGCCAGGTTTCCAGTTCATCATTGGCGCATTGCGCCAGATGAATTTCGCCCTGCGTCACGCTGAGCCAAGCCAAGCCGCAGCTGTTGCGTGCGCCCTGGTGCACGGCCAGCAGGATGGATTCGGTTTTGTCGCTGAGCAGTTCGGCATCCAGCAGCGTGCCGGGAGTCACCACCCTGACCACTTTTCTCTCCACCGGCCCTTTGCTGGTGGCGACATCGCCCACCTGCTCGCAAATTGCCACTGACTCACCCAGCTTGATGAGTTTGGCCAAATAGCCTTCCAGCGAATGAAACGGCACGCCCGCCATTACCACCGGCTCGCCCGCTGACTGGCCGCGCCGCGTCAGCGTGATGCCGAGCAGGCGAGCGGCTTTTTCGGCATCGGCAAAAAAGACTTCATAAAAGTCGCCCATGCGGTAGAGCACCAGCGTGTCGGGGTACTCCGCCTTGATGGCGAGGTACTGGGCCATCATGGGAGAATGTTGCTTTGCTGTTTCGGTCATCCACTGAAGTCTATCAACATCAAATTCACGTACCGTCAAACGCAGTTGAGGACAGGGATATCGCTTCCGTGCGCCACGGTGGACTCAGGCCAAGTTACCGAGCCGATCGTGCCATTGCTCGACGCCCTTAGGACGCTGAAGACCGGCATTGCCTGCTGACTGTCGCGCACCGAACTTGTATAGACAGAAAGAAATGCACCGAAAAGGTGAATTTCTGCACGGAGTTCTTCCAGAGTCTTCCGCTCCACATTTAGAGAACAGATTAGGGTTAGCCTGTATAAACAAGTTATTGACTGCGGACAAAAATCGGCTTAATACGATCAAGAACCTGAGTTCATGGCACTCAAGGCGCGCCTCACTGAAGAGATCCGCGCCGAGGCCATGGCCGCGCAGGCGATCTGACGCTACCGGCTTGGCAGCCGCTTCCGCGCCGACGGCAACCCGACCCCAGGCTAGGCGTCAGCAGTTTGCAGCTTTCAATACCCCCATTTGTAGAGACAGGCCTTTATGTCCACCCGCTCTTCCTCCAAGTTATTCAGCTCATCTTCTGACAATGCACTGGTGCTCACGCCCGGCCAGGTCGATCTCGGCATGCTGC
>MERZ01000324.1:0-4198 GCA_001770785.1 Burkholderiales bacterium RIFCSPHIGHO2_12_FULL_61_11 | reverse complement strand
CCAGGTCGTTTATGGCATCAACACCGGTTTTGGCAAGCTGGCGAGCACCCGCATCGCGGCCAACCACCTGGCCGATCTTCAGCGCAACCTCGTGCTTTCACACAGCGTGGGCACCGGGGAGCCACTACCGGCGCCCGTGGTTCGGCTGGTGCTCGCGACCAAGGCCGTGAGTCTGGCGCGCGGCCATTCAGGCGTGCGCCCCGAGCTTGTCGATGCTCTGCTGGCACTTTTCAATGCCGGGCTGATGCCCAGCATTCCAGCCAAGGGCTCGGTCGGCGCCTCGGGCGACCTGGCACCACTCGCGCACCTGGCCTGTGTGCTGATCGGCGAGGGGCAGGCGACAACGGCGCAGGGCGAGGTGGTCAGTGGTGCCGAGGCGATGCGCCGCATCGGCCTGGAACCCTTCGTGCTGGGCCCGAAGGAAGGGCTGGCCCTGCTCAATGGCACGCAGGTATCGACCGCGCTGGCGCTGGCTGGCCTGTTTGGCGCCGAAGACGTGTTTGCGGCCGCGCTGATGTCGGGCGCACTCTCGCTTGAAGCGATTCAGGGCTCGATCAAGCCCTTCGACGAGCGCATCCATGCGGCGCGCGGCCAAGCCGGTCAGATCGCCGTGGCAGCAGCCGTGCGCACGCTGCTCGCGGGCAGCGAAATCGTGCCGTCGCATGCCAACTGCGGCCGGGTGCAGGACCCGTATTCGATTCGCTGCATCCCGCAGGTGATGGGCGCCTGCCTCGACAACCTCGCGCATGCGGCGCGGGTGCTGCGGATCGAGGCCAACGCCGCATCGGACAACCCGCTGGTGTTCACCGATACCGACGAGGTCATCTCCGGCGGCAACTTCCACGCCGAGCCGGTGGCGTTCGCTGCCGACATCATCGCCTTGGCGGTCAGCGAAATCGGTGCCATCGCCGAGCGCCGTATCGCCTTGCTGCTAGACACCGGGCTGTCAGGCCTGCCGGCATTCTTGGTGCATGATGAGGGCCTCAACTCGGGCTTCATGATTGCACAGGTCACTGCCGCGGCGCTCGCCTCCGAGAACAAATCGCTGGCGCACCCGGCGAGTGTCGACAGCCTGCCGACCTCGGCCAACCAGGAAGACCATGTGTCGATGGCCGCCTTTGCGGCGCGCCGGCTCGGCGACATGGTCAACAACACGGCCGTGGTGGTCGGTATCGAAGCGATGGCCGCGGCGCAGGGCATCGAATTGAAGCGCAGCAGCGTCGCCCCGAAGAGTTCCCCTTTGGTCGAAGCCGAGTTCGCCACCATCCGCCACAACGTGGCGTTTCTTGAGCGCGACCGCTACCTCGCAACCGATATCGAATCGATGCGCCAATGGGCATTGCGCGCGCAGCTGCCCGCGGCCCTGCTGGATATTCTGCCCAGCCATTCGTAAACCATCCGCTCCAGGAGACCCCTATGAATGCCCCCGACAAATCTGTTGCCCTTGCGGCCGACCCGCGCCACGACGCCAGCCGCGTGATCCGCGCGCCGCGCGGCAGCCAGCTCACCTGCAAAAGCTGGCTCACGGAAGCCGCCTACCGCATGCTGCAGAACAACCTGGACCCCGAGGTGGCCGAGCGCCCGCACGATCTTGTGGTTTATGGCGGCATCGGACGCGCCGCGCGCAACTGGGCGTGCTTCGACCAGATCCTGGCCTCGCTCAAGGAACTGAACGACGACGAGACCCTGCTCGTGCAGTCGGGCAAACCGGTCGGGGTTTTCAAGACCCACGAAAACGCGCCGCGCGTGCTGATCGCCAACTCCAACCTCGTGCCCAAATGGGCCACCTGGGAACACTTTCACGAACTCGACCGCAAGGGCCTTTTCATGTATGGCCAGATGACCGCCGGCAGCTGGATCTACATCGGCAGCCAGGGCATCGTGCAAGGCACCTTCGAGACTTTTGTGGAAGCCGGCCGCCAGCACCACAACAACAGCTGGGCGGGCAAGTGGATTCTGACTGCCGGCCTGGGCGGCATGGGCGGCGCGCAACCGCTGGCAGCCACCCTGGCCGGTGCCGTGTCGCTGACCATCGAGTGCCAGCAGTCCAGCATTGATTTCCGCCTGCGTACCCGCTACGTGGATAGGCAGGCGAAAGACATCGATGATGCGGTGGCGCTCGTCAAGCAATACACCGCCGTCAACGAGGCCGTGTCCATCGCCCTGCTCGGCAATGCCGCCGAGGTTCTGCCAGAGCTGGTCAGGCGCGCCAAGGCGGGCGGCCTCAAGCCGGATCTGGTGACCGACCAGACCTCGGCGCACGACCTGATCAACGGCTACCTGCCGATAGGCTGGAGCGTCGCGCAATGGCACAGTGCCATGAAAGACCCGGCGCAGCACGCCACGCTGACGGCCGCTGCGGCCCAATCATGCGCCGTCCATGTGCAGGCCATGCTCGACTTCCATGCCATGGGCATTCCCACGGTCGACTATGGCAACAACATCCGCCAGGTGGCGTTCGATGCGGGCGTCGAGCACGCCTTCGACTTCCCCGGCTTCGTGCCGGCCTATATCCGGCCGCTGTTCTGCGAAGGCAAGGGCCCGTTCCGCTGGGTCGCGCTATCGGGCGACCCGGAAGATATCTATAAAACCGACGCCAAACTCAAGGAGTTGTTCCCCGAAAACAAAGCCATGCACCGCTGGCTCGACATGGCACGCGAGCGCATCGCCTTCCAGGGCCTGCCCGCGCGCATCTGCTGGCTCGGCCTGGGCGAGCGGGACAAGGCGGGCCTCGCGTTCAACGAGATGGTGCGCACGGGTGAGCTCAAGGCACCTATCGTGATCGGCCGTGACCACCTCGACACCGGCTCGGTCGCCAGCCCCAACCGCGAAACGGAAAGCATGAAGGACGGCACCGATGCCGTCTCTGACTGGCCGCTGCTCAATGCGCTGCTCAACACCGCGAGCGGCGCCACCTGGGTCAGCCTGCACCACGGTGGCGGCGTGGGCATGGGTTACTCGCAGCACGCGGGCCTGGTGATCGTGGCCGACGGCACCGATGCCGCAGCCAGGCGCCTGGCGAGGGTGCTCTGGAACGATCCGGCCAGCGGCGTCATGCGCCACGCCGACGCGGGCTACGACATCGCGATTGCCACGGCGAAGAAGCAAGGCCTGAAGCTGCCGATGGTTTGATGATGCAGCCCGACGCATGACGACCCTTGCCGCCCCACTTCCTTCAGCCAACGGCCTCTGGAGCGGCCTGCGCCTGGCTCCGGGTGCCGCGCCGTCCGTCATGCTGGCACCGCAGGCCGAGGCTGCCATCGTGGTGCGCGACGCTCGCATCGCCTGGGTCGGCGATGCCGCCCGGGTGCCAGCCGAGTTTATTTCAGTGCCACGCCATCACGGTGCTGGCGCGCTGGTCACGCCTGGCTTGATCGATTGCCATACGCACCTGGTCTATGGCGGCCAGCGCGCCAGCGAGTTCGCCATGCGACTCGCAGGCGCGAGCTACGAAGAGCTGGCCAGGGCCGGCGGCGGCATCGTCTCCAGCGTGCGCGCCACGCGGGGCGACAGCGAAGACGCGCTGTTCGCCAGCGCTGCTCCGCGGCTCGAACAGTTGCTCGCCGAAGGCGTCTGCGCGATCGAGATCAAGTCAGGCTACGGCCTGGCGCTCGAGCACGAACGCAAGCAGTTGCGCGTGGCCCGTCGCCTGGGTGAAGCCTATGGCGTGACGGTGCGCACCACCTTCCTCGGCGCCCATGCGCTGCCGCCCGAATACACGGGCCGCAGCGGCGACTATATCGACCTGGTGTGCCACGAGATGATGCCCGCGCTCGCGGCCGAAGGCCTGATCGACGCGGTCGACGTCTTCTGCGAGCGCATTGCGTTCTCCCTTGAAGAAACCGAGCGCGTGTTCCAGGCGGCTCGCGCGCTCGGCCTGCCAGTCAAGCTGCATGCTGACCAGTTCACCGACATGGGCGGCGCCGCACTGGCGGCACGCTACGGCGCGCTCTCGTGCGATCACATCGAGCATTTGAGCGCCGCGGGCATAGCCGCGATAAAGCAGTCCGGCACGGTCGCCGTGCTGCTGCCCGGCGCCTACTACACCTTGCGCGATACCCACCTGCCGCCCATAGAGGCCCTGCGCGCGGCGGGCGTGTCCATGGCCGTAGCGACCGATCACAACCCCGGAACTTCGCCCTGCCTGAGCCTGCTGCTGATGGTCAATATGGCGTGCACCCTGTTCAGGTTGACGGTG
>MERZ01000323.1:5431-8463 GCA_001770785.1 Burkholderiales bacterium RIFCSPHIGHO2_12_FULL_61_11 | reverse complement strand
TATTCGTTGTATAAAATTTCCACATGCAGCGGCAAGGTGTTGGTCTGTCCGCGAATGTGGCCAAACACCACCGACACTGCACCAAACTCGCCCATGGCGCGGGCATTGCACAAAATCACGCCGTAAATCAGGCCCCACTTGATATTGGGCAGAGTGACACGCCAGAAGGTTTGCCAGCCGGTGGCGCCCAGCACGATGGCGGCCTGCTCTTCATCGTTGCCCTGCGCCTGCATCAGCGGAATCAGCTCCCGGGCAATAAAAGGAAAGGTCACAAACACGGTCGCGAGCACAATGCCGGGCACGGCAAAAATGATCTTGATGTCATGCACCAGCAGCCATGGCCCGAACCAGCCCTGCGCGCCGAACACCAGCACATACATCAGGCCAGCCACCACGGGCGAGACTGAAAACGGCAGATCCACCAGCGTGGTCAGGAATGACTTGCCACGAAACTCGTACTTGGCAATGGCCCAGGCTGCGGCCACGCCAAACACCAGGTTCAGCGGCACGGCAATCACGGCCGCAATCAGCGTGAGCTCAATGGCCGACCAGGCGTCAGGCTCCTTCAGTGCCGCCAGATAAGCGCCCAAGCCTTTGCGCAGGGCTTCGGTGAATACCGCCGCCAGCGGCATCACCAGAAACAGCAGAACAAACAGCAAGGCAAGCGTGATCAGTGCGTAGCGAACCCACGCTGCTTCTGTTGTTCCTGAACGAGCAGAAGCAAGCCTGGGGGCCACAGTGCGCAGCGCTGGGCCGCCCCGAGCAAGCACAGCCCCCTCGGGGGACAGCGCAGTACGCGAAGCGACAAGTGTGGGGGCCTTTTTCATGAGGTCGCTCCCAAGTTGCGGCGCTGCCAGGTTTGCAGGGCGTTGATGAGCAGCAGCAGGATGAAGGACATCACCAGCATCACCACCGCCACTGCGGTGGCGCCTGCATAGTCGTACTGCTCGAGCTTACCGATGATGATGAGCGGCGTGATTTCAGAGATCATGGGCATGTTTCCGGCAATGAAAATGACCGAACCATATTCGCCGATGGCTCGGGCAAACGCCATGGCAAAGCCCGTCAGCAGGGCCGGAGTGATATGCGGAAAAATCACCCTGGTAAATATCTGCAGGCGCGTCGCGCCCAGCGACGTTGCCGCTTCTTCGAGTTCTTTTTCTGCATCTTCCAGCACCGGCTGAACGGTGCGCACCACAAAGGGCAGGCCAATAAAAATCAGCGCAATCACGACGCCCGCCGGCGTGAAGGCCAGCTTGATGCCCATGGGCTCCAGGTACTGGCCAATCCAGCCGTTGCCCGCCAGCAGGGCCGTCAGCGAAATACCGGCCACGGCGGTCGGCAGCGCAAACGGCAAGTCCACCAGCGCATCGACGATCTTCTTGCCAGGAAACTTGTAGCGCACCAGCACCCAGGCCAGCAGCAGGCCAAACACCAGATTCACCAGCGCGGCAAAAAGCGAAGCACCAAAGGTAAGGCGGTAAGAAGCCAGCACCCGTGGCGATGTCACCGCCAACCAGAACTGCTCCCAGGTGAGCGTGAAGGTCTTGAAAAACAGCGCCCAGATCGGGATCAGCACAATCAGGCTGAGGTACAGCACGGTGTAGCCCAGCGTCAGCCTGAAGCCCGGCAGCACGCGCCTGGCAGGTCTTTTGACGCCCGCGCGCAGCACTGCGGCAGGCAGCGCTGCAGAAGACAAGGCCGTCATGATTTACTTGACGGTATAAAGCTTGTCGAACTGGCCACCATCGTTGAAGTGGACTTTTTGCGCTTCGCTGAGCGAGCCGAAATACTTGGCCACGGTGAACTGCCTGATCGGCTTGAAGATGTCGGCATGCTTTTTGAGGACAGCTTCCGAACGCGGACGCAAAGCATGTTTGGCAGCGATTTCCTGGCCCTCTTCCGAGTAGAGGTAGTCCAGATAGGCCTTGGCCAGTTCGCCCGTGCCTTTTTTGGCCACGGTGCGCTCGACAATCGCCACGGGGTTTTCCGCCGTGATGCTCACGGAGGGGTAGACCGAGGTGACCCTGCCCGCGCCAAACTCGCGTTCGATTGAGATCACTTCAGATTCGAAGGTCACCAGCACATCGCCAATATTGCGCTGCAGAAAAATGCCGGTGGCATCGCGCCCGCCTTTGCCCAGCACAGGCACATTTTTGTAAAGCTTGCCCACAAATTCGGCAGCTTGCGCGTCGGTACCGCCTTTTTCGCGCACAGAGCCCCAAGCGCCCAGATAGACGTAGCGGCCGTTGCCACCGGTTTTTGGGTTGACGACAATCACCTGCACGCCGGGTTTGGTCAGGTCGTCCCAGTCCTTGATACCCTTGGGGTTGCCTTTACGCACCAGGAACACCATGGTGGACGTGGTGGGCGAAGCGTCATAGGGGAAGGCCCAGTCTTTGGAAAGGTGCATTTTGGGGAGAAAGCGTTAAATCTCAAAAGAATATATCGCTCTTAATTTATCTCGATAAAAGAATATGGGGATTTAATCGCCGTCAAGAGCGCCCCCGTCAGTAACGGGTAATCACCGCGCTCGGCAAAAAGAACGCAGAAAAGGCTAAGTTTTTAATAGCTACTTATTCCCGTGCTCATTTAGGGATGGCCCTATTTAATGCATAAACTGCAGGCCTGGAAGCTTCAGGACTGGTTTTCGACCAGTTGCTCTCCCTGCATCTGGCTGCTCATGAAGTCCAGAAAACTGCGCACCGCAGGCACCTGCCCGCGGCGTGAGGGGAAAACGGCATGCACCATGCCCGGCTTGGGTGACCAGCCCGGCAATACCGGCACCAGCCGTTGAGCCTGCAGTTCTGCCTGGCTCAGTGAGTCCGGCAAGAAACCGATGCCGGTGCCTGCCAGCACCGCCAGTTTGAGGGTCTGCAGGTCGTCAACCACATAGCGCGGCTGGTGCTGAAACACAAACTCCTGCCCGTCAGGCCCCAGCAGCACCCAAGTACTTCGACCGTCGCTCGATGACATGGCGACCGTGTCGAGCCGCGCCAGGTCTTCAGGCGTGGCCGGTGTGCCCTGCCTGC
>MERZ01000323.1:1273-5377 GCA_001770785.1 Burkholderiales bacterium RIFCSPHIGHO2_12_FULL_61_11 | reverse complement strand
GTAGCGGGGAATCAGGTAACCCAGCGTGCTTTGCGCCAGCGTGACCGGGCAGGCGATGTGCAGCGTGCCGCGTGGCTCCACCTGCATCCGCGCCACCGCTTCGGCGGCTGCGAGCGCTTCATCGCGCATGGCGCTGCAGTGGTTCAGGTAGATCTTGCCGACCTCCGTCAGCGAGAGTTTGCGCGTGGTGCGCTGCAGCAGCCGCACGCCCAGCCGGGTTTCCAGCTCGGCCACACGGCGCGACAGACGTGATTTGGGTAGGCCCAGCGAGCGACCGGCAGCGGCAAAACCGCCCCGTTCAGCCACCTCGGCAAAGTACAGCATATCGTTCAGGTTTTGCATCAAAATCCTTGTACTGTCCTATTGGCAAGACAATCTATCGTCATTTTGCAATCTTATCAAGCATTCGAATCGCCGGCACAATCTTTCCAATGACTGAAACTCAAGTCATCCCCCCAACCAACTCATTCAAGGACATCATCATGAGCAAGCTTCTTCACATCGACTCCAGCATTCTTGGCGGCAATTCGGTTTCACGCCAACTGACAGCGCAGATCGTCGCCGCATGGCGCGCCAGCCACCCGGCCACCACCGAAGTCAGCTACCTCGACCTGGCCGTGGATACCCCCAGCCACCTGTCGGCGGAGTCGCTGAGTTTCAGCCTGCCCGCTGGCGCTGCCGGGTTGAATGCCACGCAAAAGCGCGAAAACGCCATTTCCGAAGCGCTGGTCGCACAGTTTCTGGCATCCGATGTGCTGGTGATTGGCGCTCCCCTCTACAACTTCGCCATTCCGAGCCAACTCAAGGCCTGGATTGACCGCATCGCCCAAGTCGGCCGCACCTTTACCTACACCGACAAAGGCCCGGTGGGTCTGGCTGGCGGCAAGACGGTGATCATTGCCTCGGCCCGCGGCGGTGTGTACTCGACCAGCGACGCAGGCAATGCCATGGAACACCAGGAGAGCTACCTGAAGACCGTTTTTGGTTTCTTCGGCGTGACCGACGTCCGCTTTGTACGCGCCGAAGGTCTGGCCATGGGCGAAGAGGTCAAAGCGGCCGCCCTGGCTGCCGCGCAAGTTGATATCACCATTCAGACCCAAATCGCCGCCAACCAGCCGCAGTCCGTGCTGGCAGCCTGAGGCCGCCAGCGCCCGACAGGGTGACAAAAAGGCGCTTGAAAATGATGCACGGCGGTCAATCACTCTCTTTTTAATGTATGGGTAAGAGTGACTACGCCCTTCGCCCTTAAGAATCGCTGATCTGCCCGGCTTTGAGGGTAATGCGCCTCTGGCAGCGCGCCGCAATGGCCGGATCATGCGTCACCAGCACCAGCGTGGTGCCCAGTTCCTGGTTGAGTTCAAACATCAGCTGCATCACGGTTTCACCCGTGGCAAAGTCCAGACTGCCGGTCGGCTCATCGGCCAGCAGCACCGCAGGCTGCACCACAAAGGCCCGCGCCAGCGCCACGCGCTGCTGCTCGCCACCCGACAGGACTTTGGGATAATGACGCAGCCGCTCGCTCAGACCCACCCGTTTGAGCATCTCGGTGGCCAGCGAGCGAGCGCCTTGGGTGCCGGATAATTCCAGTGGCAGCATGACATTTTCCAGCGCCGTCAAATTGCCCATGAGCTGAAAGCTCTGAAATACAAAGCCGACTTTGCGAGCGCGCAATGCTGCGCGGTCATCCTCGGTGAGGGAAAACAGGTCAACGCCGGCCAGCCACACGGTGCCCTGGGTCGGCGTGTCCAACCCGGCAATAATGGACAACAGCGTGCTTTTGCCAGAACCAGAGGCACCCAGAATGGCGGCGGTTTCGCGGGCTGCGAGCGCAAAGTCAATGTCGCGCAAAATGGTCAAGGTGCCGGTGGAATCGCTCACCGACTTGAAAACATGATCAACGGAAATAATTGGAGCCATGGGCGACGTTAAAGAAGCGTTGCCAGGAACGGAAACCACGGGTTCAAACATTTCAGCCTTATCAGAAAACTTGAAAATGACACTTCCAGACTGTAGCAAGCTTGGCCCTGACACGCGAAACCGTTGGCTAAAGCCATTCAGCGCATTGCTGGCTGCGGCTTTGTTGTGCGCACCCTGGTTCGCACAGGCTCAGGAGCAGGCGCTGGCAAAGACGCCGCCCGCCAACATCATTTTGGTGCTTGGCGATTCGCTGAGCTCCGAATACGGCCTCAAGCGCGGCACCGGCTGGGTGGCCTTGCTGGAAAAGCAACTGGCCCGCGAAAAGAAAACCGCGAAGGTCATCAATGCCAGTATCAGCGGCGAGACCACCTCGGGGGGGCGTTCGCGCCTGCCTGCCTTGCTGGCGCAGCACCGGCCGAGCGTGGTGGTGGTTGAGCTGGGCGGCAACGACGCGCTGCGCGGTTTACCGCTGGACATGACCGAAAAAAACCTAAGGGCCATGACGCAGGAGTCCAAAAAGGCAGGCGCCAAGGTGCTGCTGGTCGGGATGCAAGTGCCGCCCAACTATGGCGAGACCTATGGTTCCGGCTTTGCCAACCTCTTTTCCAAAGTGGCCAAGGCTGAAAAAGTGGCGCTGGTCCCCTTCCTCCTCAAAGGCATTGCCGATGAGGAAGACTCGGCCGCCAACTTCCAGGCCGACCGCATTCACCCCAACGAGCCATCACAAGCCAGCATGCTGGCCAATGTGTGGCCGGAATTAAAGAAAATTCTCAAGTGAGCATTGACCGCATTTCCGCTGAGGAAGCACTCAGCCAGTTGGGCAGTTTTTCCGACGTGATTGACGCCCGTAGTGAAGGCGAATACGCCGAGGACCACCTCCCCGGCGCAGTGAACTGGCCCAGCCTGCATGACGACGAGCGAAAAATCGTCGGCACCCAATACAAACAGATCAGCCAGTTCGAGGCCAAAAAGCTGGGTGCGGCGCTGGTGGCCAAAAACATCGCCGCGCATATTCAGCGCGACGTACTTGGCAAGCCCCGGGAATGGCGGCCGCTGGTGTACTGCTGGCGCGGCGGCAAGCGCAGCGGCTCGCTGGCCTTGATCCTCGACCAGATCGGTTTCAGGGTCACGCTGGTCGATGGCGGCTACAAAGCCTTCAGGGCGGCGCTGGTGGCCGATTTATCGCAGCTCGCCGCGCGCTACAGCTACCAGGTCGTTTGCGGCCCCACCGGCTCCGGAAAAACGCGCCTTCTGCAAGCCCTTGCCAACCAAGGCGCGCAGGTGCTGGACCTGGAAGCGATGGCGCATCACCGCAGCTCGGTGTTGGGCCTGATTCCGGGTGTGCCGCAACCCAGCCAAAAAGCCTTTGACAGCCGCATCTGGGCCACCTTGCGCAGCTTTGATCCGGCACGTCCCGTTTACATCGAAAGCGAAAGCAAAAAAGTTGGCAACGTTGCCGTGCCGGAAGGACTGATCGCGGTCATGCGCGCCGGCCCCTGCCTGCAGATGGAGTTGCCCGAAGATGAACGGGTGGCGCTGTTGCTGGAAGATTACGATTTTTTTGTCAAGGATATTGCGTTTTTCTGCGACCGGCTGGTGGCACTGACCGAAGCGCGCGGCAAGGCCACCGTGCAGGACTGGCAGGCGCGCGCCAGTAGCGGTGACGTGGCCACGGTCGTGCGCGAACTACTGGTCAGGCACTACGATCCGGTTTACCTGCAGTCGATGCGGCGCAACTTTGACCAGTTCGAAAGCGCCCGTGTGATTGCGCCGCGCGACCACACCGTGGCGGCCATGGCCGACTTGGCGCAAACCCTGCTGGCGACGGCCCCAAAGCAAAAACCCGACATCACCAATGGACAGTGATACCGGGTTAAGTGGCGCGCAATTTGCTTTCAATAAATAGCTGACTGCGCCCGTCAACGAAGGGCTATAGCCTTACTTGACTTGTATTTTCAGCAGTTCCAGCAGGTTTCAGGGCACAGGGTTCGTCGCAGTGTCCGAGGTGCCGAGGCCGCCCTCCTGGCCGTCTGGCGTGTCGTCATCTGGCAGGTCTGGCTTGCCTTCGGCTTTGCGCTTGAGTTTTTCCTCTTTTTTCTTCTTTTTGGCCAGCTCTTTCTGGCGCTTTTCGTAGGAATAGTTGGGAGTTGCCACAGCGTGCTTTCTTGAATAATTAGCCCTTACTGT
>MERZ01000323.1:937-1265 GCA_001770785.1 Burkholderiales bacterium RIFCSPHIGHO2_12_FULL_61_11 | reverse complement strand
GACCCGCCGAGAATCGGACCAGCATGCCCTTGTGCGGCCAGGCCGCTCCGCGCATCGAGGCCATGTTGTACGGAATCACCAGACTGATCGGGCCGCCCCAGCTGTAGCCCAGTTTGAACAGTTGGAGACAGTCGCAAAAATGTTCCACTTGGGCCACGCTGAAGCGCTCGTGAAACACTACGCTGAACAGGCCGGCCGCCTGGCCACTGCGGCACACGGCTTTCCAGTGGGCATGGCCAGGCGAGCCTTTCAGCGCCGGATGCAGCACCTGCGCAATTTCCGGCCGCGACTGGAACCACTGGGCCAGAGCGCGCGCGCTGC
Source organism: Burkholderiales bacterium RIFCSPHIGHO2_12_FULL_61_11 (assembly GCA_001770785.1). Lineage (GTDB taxonomy): Bacteria > Pseudomonadota > Gammaproteobacteria > Burkholderiales > Burkholderiaceae_C > Polaromonas. The sequence goes on along the minus strand of MERZ01000323.1, from coordinate 944 downwards.
GGTCATG
>MERZ01000323.1:0-904 GCA_001770785.1 Burkholderiales bacterium RIFCSPHIGHO2_12_FULL_61_11 | reverse complement strand
CCAGGTCGAAAGCATTGAACGCCAGGCCCGCGCCCCAGGTGTTGTCAAGGGCGCAAGTCACCCCGTGGGCGTTGCAGATACGCACCATCTCAACCAGGTCGGGGAACTCCATCGATACCGAGCCCGGCGCTTCCAGCCACACCAGCCGGGTCTTGCTGCTGATCTTCGAGGCCAGATCAGCCGGTCGCATGGCGTCATAGAGCTGGTGGCTGATGCCCCAGGCGATCAGTTCGCCCTCGGCCAGCGCCTTGCTGGGGCCGTAGACATTGTCCGGAATCAGCACCTCGTCGCCGGTTTTGAGCAGCGCCATATTCACCAGCGCAATGGCGTTCAGGCCACTACTGGCCAGCAGGCAACGCAGGCCGCCCTCGAGCGCGCAGAGACGCTCTTCCAGCGTGAAGGTGGTCGGCGTGCCATGCAGGCCATAGGTGTAGCCCGATTTATTTCGCCAGACGCGGGTATGCATGGCCGCGACGTTGGGAAAGATGACGGTGGACGCCTTGAAGACGCCCGGCTGCGGTGCCGCGAACCCAGCCGGGGGCTGGTAAGGGTGGTGAATCAGATCAGTGGTTTTATCACTCATGCCCTAATGGTAACAAGTTGCGCTGGCCCGCCACCTCCCAGGTGAGCGCTGAAATCAAATCGTCCACTTGGCCTGGAGTTGCTCCGGACGCAGGCTGTCATAGCTCTCGAACGGCTGGTGAATCCATGGATTGGTCGGCAGCTGCTCGACCGAATAGTCGGCCTGAAAGGTTGACACGCCCTTGGTCCAGATCACCGCGCTGCGAAGTTCGGTAATGGGTTTGTAATCGATGCGCAGCTGATGGATGACCGCATTGAGGGTCTTGCCCGAATCGGCCAGGTCGTCAACCAGCAAAACTTTTCCGGCAATCTCGCCTTTTGG
>MERZ01000322.1:4297-8217 GCA_001770785.1 Burkholderiales bacterium RIFCSPHIGHO2_12_FULL_61_11 | reverse complement strand
CTGGCCATTTACGGCTTGGGCCCATGGTCGCTGGACCGCTGGATGGCCCCGCGCCTGCAGCACGCTTTTTATCAATAAGAAGAGGCCTGCACCCAATAAGCACGGGCGCAGTCAGCTATCAAACAATGGCAAATGAAGGGCTGTGCTGCGCCCCGCCGTGTGACGACTGTTACCAGTTGACCTCGCGGTCAGGCGTGGCACCGATGCGGTGGATGGAAAGATCCGCGCCTTCAAACTCTTCTTCCTGGCTCAGGCGCAGCCCCATGCTGGCCTTGAGCGCGCCATAAACGGCAATGCCCGCCAGCAGCGCCCAAGTCACGCCCATGACGCTACCGATCGCCTGCGCAGCAAAACTCACCCCGCCCAGGCCCCCCAGTGCCTTGCTGCCAAAAATACCGGCGGCGATACCGCCCCAAGTGCCGCACAGCCCGTGCAGCGGCCAGACGCCCAGGACATCGTCGATCTTCCATTTATTCTGCGTCAGCGTGAACATCACCACGAACACCCCGCCCGCCACGCTACCCACCACCAAGGCGCCCAGCGGATGCATCACGTCCGAACCCGCGCACACAGCGACCAGCCCGGCCAGCGGGCCGTTGTAGACAAAGCCGGGGTCATTTTTGCCCAAGGCCAGCGCGACCAGCGTGCCGCCCACCATAGCCATCAGCGAATTCACAGCCACCAGACCGGAGATCTTGTCGATGGTCTGCGCGCTCATCACGTTAAAGCCGAACCATCCGACCGTCAGAATCCAGGCGCCCAGCGCCAGAAAAGGAATGCTCGATGGGGGGTGAGCCGACACCGCGCCGTCCTTGCGGTAGCGATTGCGGCGCGCACCCAGCAAAATCACCGCCGGCAGTGCCAGCCAGCCGCCAACGGCATGAACCACGATGGAGCCCGCAAAATCATGAAACTCGGCACCTGTGAGCGACTTGATCCAGGCCTGTACGCCAAAGTGCCCGTTCCAGACAATGCCTTCAAAGAACGGGTAGACAAAGCCGACGATAACCGCAGTGGCGATTAATTGAGGGTAAAAGCGCGCCCGTTCAGCAATGCCGCCTGAAATAATCGCCGGAATGGCCGCCGCAAACGTCAGCAGAAAGAAGAACCTGACCAGCTCAAAGCCGTTTTTGGCGGCCAGTTCCCCGGCGCCCACAAAGAAATGCGTTCCGTAAGCCACGCCGTAACCCACCGCAAAATAGGCCACGGTCGACACCGAGAAGTCCGCCAGAATCTTGACCAGCGCATTGACCTGGTTCTTTTTGCGGACCGTGCCCAGCTCCAGAAAGGCAAAACCAGCATGCATGGCGAGCACCATAATGCCGCCCAATAAGATGAACAAGGCATCCGAGCCCTGTTTTAGTGCTTCCATAAATCCCTCTTCGAATGAAATGTGTTGTCTTGGTGCGTTTTCTGGTTAATTCTGAGAATCGCACCAAATGCAAGCAAGAAATGCGCCGTAAGCGTGCAGAGATTGCCGTCTGCACCCACTCCTCGGAAAGTCCAGCCAGCCACGGCCGGTATACTGTGTGCTGTCATTGGGGAGTAGCCTCCCTCCTTCCTGCTTGTTACAGGAATTGAGAGGGGTTTGCGTCAACACACTTGTCTGGCCTCGGAATATCGTTGAGATACCGAGGCCAACATGGCGCAAACGGTTCAGACTTGGCGAGACCTTTGACTGCACAGCCTCCGTTCAGGCCGGAGATGCCGTGCAGTCATGGGTTTTATCCGGCCGGGGTCACTTGTTTCATGGAAGCTTTCCTCGTCTCCACCGGCATCGTCGCCCTCGCCGAAATGGGCGACAAGACGCAACTTCTCGCGCTCGTGCTGGCCGCCCGGTTTCGCAAGCCCTGGCCCATTGTTCTCGGCATTTTGGTCGCTACCATTGCCAACCATGCGCTCGCCGGCGCCCTGGGTTCGTGGGTCACCACGGCCGTCGGCCCCGATGTGCTGCGCTGGTTGCTGAGGGTCTCGTTCATCGCCATGGCGGCGTGGATGCTGATCCCCGACAAGCTTGATGACGGGGAAACCCCGGACGCGCCGCGCCTGGGCGTGTTTGGCACCACTGTGCTGGCGTTTTTTCTGGCCGAAATGGGCGACAAGACGCAGATTGCCACGGCCATGCTGGCCGCGCAGTACCAGGCTTGGGCCTGGGTGGTGGCGGGCACCACGCTGGGCATGATGCTGGCCAACGCGCCGGTGGTCTGGCTGGGAGACCGCATCACGAAAAAAGTGCCGATTCGGGTCGTGCATCTGGTGTCGGCGCTTATTTTTTCCCTATTGGGTGCGGCAGCACTGCTCGGTTGGGGTTGAAAACATTCTTCAATGCCGAACCTGGCCGGACGGCAGGCCGGTCCTTATTGCGCTTTCTGGCCACGCCGGTAAATCAAATAGTAGGTCAAGCCGACCAAGACGCTTCCACCCAGAAGGTTGCCGGCGATAACTGCGCCCAGATTCCCGGCCATGCCGCCCCAATTGACGGCCGCCTCACTGGGCAACAGGCCGCCTGACTGCTGGACCAGCATCGCCAGCGGCATCAGGTACATGTTGGCGATGCTGTGTTCGAATCCCGCTGCGATGAAGGCACTAATGGGGAAGACGATGGCCACCGCCTTGTCCACGACGCTGCGTCCGGCCATGGCCATCCACACAGCCATGCACACCAGTACGTTGCACAGCACGCCGCGAAAAAAGGCCTCCCAAGCTGGCAGATCCTGTTTGGCCAGCGCGATTGTTACTACCGTGCGGCCAATGGCGCCGCCGTTCATGTCCGTGTGGCCGCTCGCAAACACCAGCAGTGCGAGCCCCGCCGCGCCCACAAAATTGGCTGTACACACCAGCACCCAGTTCCGCAATACCTCGCCACTCGTGATTTTGCCGTCGGCCCAGGCCATGGCCAGCAGGTTGTTGCCGGTGAACAGCTCGGCGCCAGCCACCACGACCAGCAAAAGTCCCAGCGAGAACACCACACCGCCCCCTACCTGACTGGTGGCAAAGCCCAGGCTGGCATCGGACTTCACAATCACGAAAAACAGTGCGCCAAGGCCGATGAACGCGCCGGCCAGCACGCCCAGCATCAGCAATGGCAGCATCGCCATCCGCGCCTTTGCTACGCCTACCGTTTCCACACGCTCGGCAACCTCGCGCGGGGCATAGGCATCGGATCCAAACAGCTCTGACATGGGGGCTCCCTGATTGAAAATTGTCCAGCCTGACGGCTTGCACTTATACTAACCGGCAGCGCCGATTTGCCCAGCTTGCGGGCGCTTAAAAAGTACCGCTAAAGACGATGCGCCATGAACCCGGACTCGCCTTTAGCGATGCCGGGTTTTTCTTTTTGGTCATTTCACTTTTCGGTTTTCCCTGTCTTGGAATCGGGTTCCTATCGTGCCTTCTGCTCCAGTTCTTATTGCCACGTCAGAGTCCATGCACTTTGTCGAGGCCCTGCCATTGCAAAGCGGTGCGTCGATTCGCGCCTACGACCTAAGTTATGAAACCTACGGCGAACTCAATGCCGACAAGTCAAACGCCGTGCTGATTTGCCACGCGCTGAATGCCTCGCACCATGTGGCGGGCGTTTACCTGGATGAGGCCGGCCATGTCAAGGACAAGTCCGAAGGCTGGTGGGACACCATGATCGGCCCGGGCAAGCCGGTGGACACGAGTCAGTTTTTTGTGATTGGCGTGAACAACCTGGGATCCTGTTTCGGCTCCACCGGGCCGATGCAGGTGAATCCGGACACCAATGAGGTTTACGGCGCTGATTTTCCGGTCGTCACGGTGCAGGACTGGGTCAGCGCCCAGGCCAGGCTGCTTGATGCGCTGGGCATCCAGACGCTGGCGGCGGTCATGGGCGGAAGCCTCGGCGGCATGCAGGCGCTGGCCTGGACGCTGCAATACCCCGAGCGCGTGCGGCACGC
>MERZ01000322.1:3972-4245 GCA_001770785.1 Burkholderiales bacterium RIFCSPHIGHO2_12_FULL_61_11 | reverse complement strand
CACGTATTTGAGCGACGACGTGATGAACGAGAAGTTTGGCCGCCAGTTGCGCGGCGGCGCGGGCATCAAGTTTTCAACACAGGATGTCGAATTCGAAATCGAAAGTTATTTACGCCATCAGGGCGACAAGTTCGCCGAGTTTTTCGATGCCAACACCTATCTGCTGATTACCCGCGCGCTCGACTACTTTGATCCGGCCGGCGAGTTTGGCGGTGACCTGAGTCGCGCGCTGGCCAAAGCCACTGCCAAATTTTTGCTGGTGAGCTTCACCAC
>MERZ01000322.1:0-3965 GCA_001770785.1 Burkholderiales bacterium RIFCSPHIGHO2_12_FULL_61_11 | reverse complement strand
CGATTTGCACCCGCGCGCAGCCGCGAAATTGTCAAGGCGCTGCTCGACAACCAGCGCGATGTGAGTTATGCGGAAATTGATGCACCGCATGGGCATGATGCATTTTTGCTCGATGATGCCCGCTACATGGGCCTGGTGCGCTCTTATTTTCAGAGCAAGGTAGCACCATGAACCGGCTGACTGAGGTGAACTCAATCCCCTCCCCCGACCAGCTGTCGATCGCCCGGCTGGTGCCGCACGGTGCCCGCATTCTGGATCTGGGTTGCGGCAACGGCGAGTTGCTGGCCCACCTGATCCGCGAGCGCGGCTGCTCGGGCTACGGCGTCGAGATCAACGACGCCAATGTGCAGGCCTGCGTGGCGCGCGGCGTGAACGTGATCCAGCTCAACCTTGAAGAAGGTCTGACCGTGTTTGGCGATGGCTCGTTTGACGTGGTGCTGCAGATCGACACGCTGCAGCATTTGCGCAATACCGAAGTCATGCTGCGCGAGACCGCCCGCGTCGGCCGCATCGGCATCGTTGCCTTCCCAAATTTTGGTCACTGGCCCAATCGCCTGGCGGTGCTGCGCGGGCGCATGCCAGTGACCAAGGTCCTGCCTTACCAGTGGTATGACACGCCCAACATCCGCGTCGGCACGCTGCAGGACTTTGAAGCCCTGGCCGTGAAAAATCACTTGAAAATTCTGGACCAGTTCGGCCTGCAGGATGGCCAGGAAATCCGCTTCCTGCCCAATGCGCGGGCGAGCCGGGCCGTGTTCAAATTCCAGAAAAAATGAGATTGTCGTAACCTCCGTTCCTGCCGCACCCAAACGTGCCGCCCTCAATCCCCTGATAAAGCAGCCAGTACATGCCCGGCCTGCTGGTCGGCGTGGTAGCTGGAGCGCACCATGGCACCCACCGCAGCGTGGGAAAAACCCATTTTGTAAGCCTCAACTTCAAACATCCTGAAGGTGTCGGGGTGGACATAGCGGCGTACCGGCAGGTGCGACATTGAGGGCGCCAGATACTGGCCGATGGTCAGCATGTTGATGCCGTGCGCGCGCATGTCACGCATCACCTGCAGGATTTCCTCGTCGGTTTCGCCCAGGCCCACCATGATGCCGCTTTTGGTCGGTATATCGGGGTGCAGCGCCTTGAACTTCTTGAGCAGGTTCAGGCTGAACTGGTAGTCGCTGCCGGGACGGGCTTCCTTGTACAGGCGTGGCGCGGTTTCCAGGTTGTGGTTCATCACATCGGGCGGCGCGGCGTTCAGGATGTTCAGGGCGCGGTCATCGCGGCCCCGGAAGTCGGGCACCAAGACCTCGATTTGCGTGGCCGGCGACAGCACGCGGATGCGCGTGATGCAGTCAGCGAAATGCTGGGCCCCGCCGTCGCGCAAATCATCGCGATCCACGCTGGTGATCACCACATATTTCAGCTTGAGCGCGGCGATGGTCTTGGCCAGGTTTTCCGGTTCGTTGGCATCCAGCGGATCGGGGCGGCCATGGCCGACATCGCAAAACGGGCAGCGCCGCGTGCATTTATCGCCCATGATCATGAAGGTGGCGGTGCCCTTGCCAAAGCACTCGCCGATGTTGGGGCAACTGGCTTCCTCGCAGACCGTGACCAGCTTGTTCTGCCGCAGCACGTCCTTGATCCCGTAAAAGCGCGTGCTCGGGCTGCCGGCCTTGACGCGGATCCAGTCCGGTTTCTTCAGCACCTCGCCCGGCACAACCTTGACCGGAATGCGCGACAGCTTGGCCGCCGCCTTCTGCTTGGCCAGCGGGTTGTAGTCCTCGGCGCTTTGGGCTTCGCGGACGGTGGGATTGGCGGGATGGAGGGCGTCTGAGTGGTTCATGGGATGTTGGGTGCTTCTGCCAAGTGTGGGCGCCAGGTGACGGGCGGCTTAGGGTGCCAGATACGTGACGAGCTTTTGGCCCAGCACGTCTGCCGCCTCCTGCCAGCTTGCCGAAACCCCGATTGTAGAAAGGTCCGTGGTTTGCAGCCCGGCATAGCCGCAGGGGTTGATGCGCGAGAAGGGTGCCAGGTCCATCGCCACATTCAGCGCCACCCCGTGGTAGGTGCAGTGGCGGCTGACCTTGATGCCCAAGGCCGCGATTTTGCCCAGGCCGCGGAAGGGGTCCGACGGGTTCAATGGGCCGGTCAGTGCCGCATGCGAAAACGGGTCATCCATCCGCACATAAATGCCGGGCGCGCCCGCCACGCGGTGCCCCGTCACGCCAAAGTGCGCCAGCGTCCGGATCACGGATTCCTCGATGCGGTAGACGTATTCCTTGACGTAGTAGCCCGCGCGCTGCAGGTCAATCAGCGGGTAAGCCACCACCTGGCCGGGGCCATGAAAGGTCACCTGGCCGCCCCGGTTGGTTTGCACCACGGGGATGTCGCCAGGGTCCAATAAATGATCGCTCTTGCCCGCCAGCCCTTGGGTGTAAACCGCAGGGTGCTCGCAAATCCATAGTGCGTCGGGCGTTTCTGAAGTGCGTGTGGCGGTGAAGTTTTGCATCGCCTGGTAGGTGGGCCGGTAATCGACCTGGCCCAGGTTGCGCACATCGGTCTGCATCAACAGTCTTTGACCCAGCGCTTACAGCACCACTTTAACCATCGGATGCGTGGACAGCGTGCGGTAAAGCTCGTCGAGCTGCTCGCGGCTGGTGGCGGTGACGGTGATGGTCACGCCCAGATATTTTCCGCCCTTACTCTCGCGCAACTCGATGGTGGTGGCGTCAAAGCAAGGGTCAAACTGATGGGCCACGGTCGTGATAGCGTGGACCAGGCCGTCCACCTTCACGCCCATGACCTTGATCGGAAACAGCGACGGGTACTCGATCAGCGAATCCTGGCGCGACGGTTCACCGGGCGGCTCCGGGATGGTTGTGTCGGGAGTCATCATGTTGATTGCTCCTGGATGGCCCGCTGGTAGGCGGCATACAGCTTGGCGTAAATCGGGCCGGGTTTGCCTTTGTACTCCCCATTGCCAACCGGCTGGCCGTCGAGCAAGGTGACAGGCAGCACTTCCTTGCTGGCCGATGACAGCAGCAGCTCGTCGGCGGCCCGCACCTCGGCCCGGGTAATGTGGCGCAATTCAAAACCGATGCCAGACGCGCGGCAGATTTCTTCAATCAGGCCGTAACGGATGCCTTCGAGGACCAAGTTGTCACGCGGCGGCCCCATGACGGTGCCGTTCTTGATGACCCAGACGTTGCTGGCAGCGGCTTCACTCAAGTGATCGCCGCGGAACATCACGGTCTCAAGCGCCCCGGCGTCCACGCTGATCTGGCGGGCGAACACCGCGCCCAGCAGGCTGGTGCTCTTGATCTGGGCTTTTTCCCAGCGGAAGTCATCGGCGGTGACGCAGGCCACGCCAAGCGCCCGCTGCTCGGCGCTGGGCAGCTTCATGGCATTGACCATGACAAAGACGGTGGGCGTCAGGCCGGGCAGCATCGGATGGTCGCGCATGGCAACCCCGCGGGTCACCTGGATGTAAATCAGTTGATCGCTTTTTTCAGCGCTAGCGCCCGTAGATTTGGCGCAGGAAGCTATCAATTTAAGAGTAAGTTCGCGCCACTCGGCATGCGTCATGGGGTTGGTGATGCGCAGCTCGGCCAGGCTGCGGTCGAGCCGGGCCATGTGATGCTCAAAGCGGAACAGCTTGCCTGCATAGGCGGGGACGACTTCATAGACGCCGTCGCCGAAAATGAAACCACGGTCGAGTACGCTGATTTTTGCGTCCTTGAGCACCGTGAATTCACCGTTGAGGTAGCACGGCGTACTGGGAAGCTGCGCGCTGGGGTTCGGGTTGGAATTGTTCATTGTGGATCTTTCAAATGGGTGGGAAGAATTGCGGGCGCAGGCTTTATCGGCCGTGACGCTGGATACGCCGCTTGAACCAGACGCGCAAGCGCCAGAGCAGGTTGACGACGACATAACCGCCGGCCGCGCCGACGACTGCAAAAATGGCCATGCCG
>MERZ01000321.1 GCA_001770785.1 Burkholderiales bacterium RIFCSPHIGHO2_12_FULL_61_11 | reverse complement strand
CCGAAAAGCTGCTGCTGTTCTCGGGCGCGATTCAGATCGCCGGCAGCGTGAAAGCCCGCAAGGCAGCGCGCCATGCCACCTCTGACTGGATGGAGATTGAAAAGCAGCGCGGCATCTCGGTCGCCAGCTCGGTCATGCAGATGGAATACCGCGATTGCGTGATCAACCTGCTCGACACGCCCGGCCACCAGGACTTTTCCGAAGACACCTACCGCGTGCTGACCGCCGTGGATGCCGCGCTGATGGTGATTGACGCAGCCAACGGCGTCGAGCCGCAAACGCGCCGCCTGCTGCAGGTCTGCCGCGCGCGCAACACGCCCATCCTGACCTTTGTCAACAAGATGGACCGCGAGGTGCAGGACCCGATGAACCTGATGGACGAGATCGAACGCGAACTCGGCATGACGGTGGTGCCCTTCACCTGGCCGGTCGGCATGGGCAAGCAGTTTCACGGCGTCTATGACCGGCGCGAAAACCAGATGCGCGTGTTCAGCCCCGGCGAAGACAAGCGCGGCGGTGACGAGGAAATCCTGTCGGGCCTGGACAACCCGGAGGCGGCCCAACGCTTTGGCACCGAATTCACGCAGGCGCAGGATGAGATGGAGCTGCTGAACGGCGCTTCGCCAAAATTCGATCGCGCCGAATTTCTCAGCGGCAAGCAAACGCCCATGTTTTTCGGCTCGGCCATCAACAACTTTGGCGTTCGCGAAGTGCTCGACGCGCTGGTCGATCTGGCCCCGCCACCCGCCGAACGCGCCGCCCTGCAGCGCGTGGTGCAGCCCGCGGAGAAGAAGTTTTCTGGCGTGGTCTTCAAAATCCAGGCCAACATGGACCCGGCGCATCGCGACCGCATTGCATTCTTGCGCGTCGTCAGCGGCGAATTCACGCGCGGCATGCGTCTGAAGGTGGTGCGCAGCGGCAAGGAACTGCGGCCCAACACCGTGGTGAGCTTCATGAGCCAGCGCCGCGAGCTGCTCGATACCGCCTTTGCCGGCGACATCATCGGCATTCCCAATCATGGCGTGCTGCAGCTCGGCGACACGCTGACCGAAGGCGAAGCGCTGCAGTTCACCGGCCTGCCCTTTTTTGCGCCGGAAATGTTCCGCGCGGTCGAAGTGGCCGACCCGCTGCGCAGCAAGCAGCTGCGCGCAGGCCTGACGCAACTCGGCGAAGAAGGTGCGATTCAGGTGTTCCGGCCGATTGCCGGCTCGCTCTTGCTGCTGGGTGCCGTCGGCCAATTGCAGTTTGAAGTGGTGGCGCACCGGCTGGAGCATGAGTACGGCGTGAAGGCCCGCATTATGGGCAGCCACTTCAACCTGGCGCGCTGGATCACTTGTGACGACCCCCACGAACTGAAAAAATTCATCGAGGCCAACGCGCACCGCGTGGCGCTCGATGCGGTCGATGCACCGACGCTGCTGGTCGATCACAGCGCCACCTTGCGTGCCGTGGAGCAGCAATGGCCCAAGATCAAGTTCCATGCGCTGCGTGAGCACGCCGGACTGGTTTTTCAGGCAAAAATGTAGTGTTTTCGGTCTCTAGCCCAATAATTACGGGCGTAATAAGCTATTGTTTTTATAGCAAACTGGCGACCACAAATCAGCCGCCACGAGCGATGCTTTGGAGAATCCAAGTGGCCCCGGTTACCCGCACAAGCTGGTGACGGAGCTCTGTTTGTCTGCCTTGGGCCCATAACGGTCCTTGGCCAAAAAGGAGAGCAGACATACATTTCCAATTGAAATTTTCTGAAGCGGTCATACGCTGGTCGTAGTCGCCTTTTCCGTATGGCCGGCTCTTGTGCAGCGTAAGCGTCCAGATCGCGCCCGACATGGTCCCCTGTGCGCCTACCTGAGCCGAGCGCGCTGGTCTTCCCACAGCGGTGGCGGGGTTGACCGCCAAGTCAAACAGCGTGACGCGGTCGGGCAGGGCGTCATCCAGGATGGCGATGTCCGGCGCCAGCGTGGTCAGGTTGACCATCCGGCTGACGTAGCTGTTATCGATCCCTTCCCGGGTAGCGATCTCTTCCATGACCCGCCACGGGGTGCGTACATCACGATCTTGACCCTTTACAATGCCTCGGGTCCATCGAAGTGATGCCGATTGGCGGCATTCAAAAACAAAAAAAACCCGGAGGTTACCCATGCCAATTTCCCCAAAGCATCGCCTAGTCCTTCCTCTATGGCTGGCAACGACGATATCTGCAGCACTTCTTGCCGGCTGCGCAGTGCAGACGCCGCCGGTTGCGGTTAAGGAGCCGCCCCAAACAACGGCAGCGCAAAAAGGTGCGCAGTTGGCAGTTGCAAGCATTGCCCCAGCCAAGCCCATTCTGAAGCGCAAAATCGCGCTGGGCCGCATCACCAATGAGACTTCCTATGGGCGATCATTGCTGCGTGACTCCGCGGGTGACCCATTGGGCAAGCAGGTCACCGATTTGCTGAGCAAGTCGCTGACCGAATCCGGTGCCTATCTGGTCTTTGAGCGGCCCGATATTTCACGGCTAAAAGATGAGAGCGCGCTTACGGGCGTGAAGCTGAATATCATTGGCGTTGATGCGCTGATTATTGGTTCGCTCACCGAATTTGGACGCAAGACGGTAGGCCAAATCGGGCTTGTTTCTTCGAGCAAGAGGCAGGTCGCGTTTGCCAAAGTCGATCTGCGTGTGGTCGATGTCAGCACCGGACAAGTCTTGTTTGCTACCTCTGGCGCGGGTGAGTCATCCACCGAAGTGGAGTCCACCCTCGGATTCGGCTCCCAATCGTCCTATAACGCACTTTGAATGACTCGGCCATTCGCCAGGCTATATCTGAGGTTGTGAACCGGCTATCAACCGAGATGGCGGGTCGGCCATGGCAAACCTTCTTCCTGTCGGCCGAGCAAGGGCGCTACTTCGTCGCGGGCGGCAAAGCACAAGGACTTCGTCCAGGCATGCTGTTCTCGGTGCAGACCGCAGGCGAAAAGATCAAATCGCCGCAAACGGGGTTCGACATCACGCTGCCCGGACGCGAGATTGCCCAGCTCCGCATTGACGCCAACTTTGGTGATTCCGAGGCCACCGAAGGCTCGGTGGGTAGCATGGTCAGCGGCTCGATACAGGGTTTTAAAATTGAGCAGTTGGTGATTCGTGTCAAGGAGGCTAGTTAATGAGTAGCAAAAAATTGGTGGCAGCCAGCCTGCTGGCAATGGCACTTACTGCACTCGTCGGCTGTGTTCAGTACCCCACCGAACGCCAAAGCGTCGTCGATCTGCGGCCCCAAATCTCCTTCCGTTTTGACCCGGCGGATACGCGGATGGCGCAAGCGCGTGTTCTGGTCAACGGGCTCGACTCCGGCCGCATGGCGGATTTTCTGGACGGTACGGGATCGCTACGCGTGTTGTCGGGCACACATATCGTTCAAGTGATCAGCGGGTCTGAGGTGTTGCTCAATGAGCGCGCCTATGTTGGCGACGGCGTGGCTCGCCCGTTCACTGTCAAATGAGAAATAGCCTCATGAAAATATTGCTCATCGCGCTAGCCAGCCTGTTTTTGACAGGGTGCGCCAATAGACTTTACCAGTGGGGCGACTATGGCAGTTTTGATTCGAAGCTGTACCAGTCGTACAGGAACCCTGAGAAAGCGCTGGAGTTCCGTCAAGGGCTTGAGTTACACATCAGCAAAATAGAGGCGTCGAAGCAAAAAGTCGCGCCGGGCCTATACGCCGAGCTCGGCACGCTGCACTTGCAGGCGGGTGACGCGAACAAGGCTGTTGCGATGTACATCAAGGAGCGAGATGCTTGGCCGGAGAGCCGGGTACTGATGGACGCTCTCATCAATAACGTTACAAAGCGCGCCAGCGCGAAAACTGAGATCAAGTCATGAAAGGCGTCAAGTTATTGCTTTGTCTGTTAGGCATGGTGCTTGCGGGCTGTGCCAGTGCCCAGGCGAAAAAAGATTTGAGCGCGTTTAAGACCGCCGCGCCCAGGTCCATTCTGGTGGTCCCGGCCATCAACATATCGCTTAACGTGGACGCCCCCAGCTACCTGCTTACGACACTGACTGAGCCGCTGGCCGAAAAGGGGTTCTATGTTTTTCCTGTCAATACGGTCAAGTTTGTCCTTGAGCAAGAAGGCTTCTACGAAGCAGAACAGGTTCACCGTCAACCGCCAGAAGCACTGGCTAACTTTCATGAATCCAGGCCGACGCCCCGGATGATGAAAGAAACTCAAAG
>MERZ01000320.1:1997-5224 GCA_001770785.1 Burkholderiales bacterium RIFCSPHIGHO2_12_FULL_61_11 | reverse complement strand
TTGAGCAGCCAGCGCAGCAACAGCATCGCGATGACAAGCACGCCGACCAGAAGCGGAATCAGGTAGCGCAGCTGGCTCCACACAGGCGCATACAATTCGGCGCTGTCCATTTTCAGCACCATCCCCAGCCCAAGATCACCAACCGGCGCGTAAGCCGCCGCCACCTCCTGCTTGCGATAATCCTGGGCAGTAATGAATCCGGTGTCGCCCTCCAACGCATGCGTCATCGGCAACGGCACGCCTTGTGGTGACCTTTTGGACAGCGTGAAAATTTTCGGGTTGAGCGTCGTTGGGAAGCACTGCATTTTGAGGCCGAAGGACGCGCACAGCGCCAGCTCTCCCGTTTCGCCCAGCAGGCGGGCATCCTTGAGCGCGCCCGTGGTGGCCGGCAGCACTGTTTCCGTAATGACCTGGCCATCAACAAGTCCTACCTGTTTCATGTCGACCTCGGCGCGCAGCAACAGTTGCCCATCCCACATGAGTTGAACACGCCCAGGCAGATTAAGCGGCACGGTCAGCGCTGACTTCTGTGCAAAGGAGCCGGCATGCGCCAGCTCGCGACCGTCTTTGTCAAGCAGCGCAATGGCCGTCAACCCTGTCGGGAGAAAAGCCTGGATGGCGCTATTGATTATGATACGGGCAGTGCCCTGATCCGTGCCTGTATTCATCCGTTGCACCTGATCGATCAGCACAGGATGAGTGGCAATGAGCATCGCTTTATCAAAACCTGCTCCAATTTCAGTCTGGATGAGTTGCCCTCGATTTTGCAGGGACGACTGCAGGCTTTTACTCAGAAGCCCCTTGGCATGACGCTCCATGACAATAAAGACTGTTACGCCCGCCAGCAGCGTAACGATGATCAGAATTGCTCCAGCAACCAGACCAATTCGATGTTGGCGAATTTTTGGAGGGGGCATGTTTTTCAGGGTCGTATCGGGAGAGGGCATGAGACGGTCTTGTTGCAGGGTTAGGGGGCAGTGTGGTGTTGCATGCTTGACGGCACAAGTAAAACCGATGGATTTTTGTTCAGGACAAGGCGCAAACCACAGCAATAGCCCCGCTATTGCGCGGATTTGCAACGCCGTCATGGACAAAAAGACGCGGGTTTATGTGCCGGATAGCGTGCAACACCACACTAAACGCCCTGAATTCCGGTCTCGCCAGACAGGCTGCGCTGGAGCGCCTCGACAGCCCTGCGCACTTCGCTCAGTGCCGCGGGCGTCAAGGTGTATCTGGCGCCCAGCAGCGGACTGACGGCCAGCTCCAGCCCCCGTGCGGCGTCGCCCAGTGCGGCAAAGCCGAAGGTTGCGCCCGAGCCCGCCAGGCTGTGCGCACAGCGCTCCAGGCTTGCGAGCGCTTGCACTGGCGCTTCGTCGTTCAACACCTGACCCCAGAGCGACTCGATTTGTTCCAGCCGCTGAGGCAGCGAACGATGGTAATCCGCGCGCTGCTCTTCCAGAAATGCGAGAAAGGCCGGGTCGGTGGTGCTCATGAGGAAAGGACGGTCGCCGCGGGTTCCACGCCGAGCGAGGCCACGAGGCCGCCGACGATTCCGGCACGGAGGATAGGGAACGGGTCATTGGCCAGCGCCGACGTATACCTTGCGAAGAGCATGTTTTTGTCCGGGAAACAATGGAGGGTAAGGCGTGGCCCATCTTAAGGTGGAAATATCCCGGTCCGGAGGAGGACCGAAGCAAAATGTGTAGCGGCGTCGCTGGCGCGCGACGTTAGCTGCGTGCGCGTTGGTACAAACCCTGAACCTTGGGCACGTTGGCCTGCAAGCGCTGGATGCGGTCGGGGCCGGAAGGGTGCGTGGACAGAAAGCTGGGGCCGTTGGCGCCCGCGCCAGCTCGTGCCATTTTTTGCCACAGGCTGACTGCCGCTTGCGGGTTGTAGCCGCCGCGGGCGGCCAGCTCCAGCCCCACCAGGTCAGCGTCGGTTTCGTCATCGCGGCTGAAACGCAGCGAGAGCAATTGCGTGCCAATGCTGGCCGCCACATCGCCCAACTGCCCCAAGCCCAGCAACTGCGCGCCGAGCGACAACAAGGTGCCGGTGCCCTGGCTTTTGGCAATGCGAGCGCGTGCATGTTCGCGCAGCGCGTGCGCCATTTCGTGACCCATGATCATGGCCGCCTCGTCGTCCGTGAGCTTGAGTTGCTGCAGAATGCCGGTGTAAAAGGCGATTTTTCCCCCCGGCATGCAAAACGCATTGATCTGCTGGGTATCCATCAGGTTGACTTCCCAGCGCCATTGCCGGGTCCGCTCGTTCCATTGCGCGGCTTGCGGGATCAGCCGAGCCGCAATGCGACGCAGCCGCTGCAACTGCGGGCTGCCTGGCGGCGCCAACACACCCTTGGCCCGGGCCTGCGCCAGCAGCTTGGCATATTCCTGCGTGGCCGCGCCTTCCAGCTCGTCAGCCGGCACCAGATTGCGCAGTCCCGATGACGGCCCCACGTTGACCTGGGCGCGCAAGGGCGGCGCGACGGCAACAGCGGCCGCCCCGGCCGCAGCCAGCAGAAATGCCCTGCGGCCAGGCCAGACGGCATGTTTGGTCCCGCACAAAAAACACATGCGTCAATAATAGTCAAAAATTGAAATGCCCATGCCAGAAAAAAACCCGGCCTCCGAACTGCTGCTCCCCGCCAGCGACGCGACCCCCAAAAAAACCTGGCGCGATGCCTGGCTGGTCTATACCGAGGCGGCAACGCTGCGCATGCTGCTGCTGGGATTTTCGGCCGGGCTGCCGCTGCTGCTGGTGTTTGGCACGCTGAGCTTCTGGTTGCGCGAAGCCGGCATTGACCGCACCACCATTGGCTACCTGAGCTGGGTCGGCCTGGCTTACGGCTTTAAGTGGTTGTGGGCGCCGCTGGTTGACCGCTTGCCCATCCCGCTGCTGACACGCTGGCTCGGGCGGCGGCGCAGCTGGCTGCTGCTGTCGCAGGCCATCATCGTGACCGCCCTGGTCGCCATGGCGCTGACCGACCCCGGGCTGGCGCTGCAGCCGGTCGTCTGGTGCGCGCTGGCGGTGGCATTTGGCTCGGCCACGCAAGACATTGCACTGGACGCCTTCCGGATCGAGTCGGCCGACACGCCGCGACAGGCGGCGCTGGCCGCCACCTACCAGACCGGTTACCGCATCGCGATGATCTGGGCCGGCGCAGGCGCGCTGTGGATTGCCGCGCGCGCCGAAGTGGCCGGTGGCGCCGTCTACCAGCACGGGGCATGGGA
>MERZ01000320.1:1074-1958 GCA_001770785.1 Burkholderiales bacterium RIFCSPHIGHO2_12_FULL_61_11 | reverse complement strand
CGTGGTGACGGTGCTGTTTTCGCCAGAACCCAAGCGCCGCGAATTGCCACCCAGCAAAAATGCCGCCGACTGGATCAAGGGCGCGCTGGTCGAGCCCTTTGCCGATTTTCTGAGCCGCTACGGCAAGCAGGCGCTGCTCATTCTGGCGCTGATTGCCGTTTATCGCATCAGCGATGTCGTCATGGGCATCATGGCCAATCCGTTTTATGTGGACATGGGCTACAGCAAGGACGAAGTGGCGAGCGTGACCAAGATTTTTGGCGTCATCATGACGCTGGTCGGGGCCTTTCTGGGAGGCGCACTGGCCATGCGCTTTGGCGTGATGCGGGTGTTGATGCTGGGCGCCGTGCTAAGCGCGGCCAGCAACCTGCTGTTTGCCTGGCTGGGGACACGCGGGCATGATGTCACGGCGCTGATTGTGGTGATTTCGGCCGACAACCTTTCCAGCGGTATCGCCTCGGCGGCCTTCATTGCCTATTTGTCGAGCCTGACCAACGTCGACTATTCGGCCACCCAATACGCCCTCTTCAGCTCCATGATGCTACTCTTGCCGAAGTTGCTGGCGGGCTATTCGGGCAAGTATGTGGACGCCTTTGGCTACAGTCATTTTTTCACGGCGACCGCCTTGCTGGGTTTGCCGGTGCTACTGCTGGTCGCTCTGGCTTCAAGACAAAAAGCGACTCCAGCACAGTAGACACGAGCGCTATAAGCGATCACTTTATTAGCCTATTCCACGCCCTTTGCGGTCCGTTCAAAAAGAGTATGCTGCGACAAAATCACCGCGATTTACCGCAACTTTACAGTGACTTCAAGCGCAATTGTTGCGCTGCGCGCACCATGAATTTGATCGTGTTCTACCCAAGGGACCTCCCTGCAACCCGAGC
>MERZ01000320.1:0-1061 GCA_001770785.1 Burkholderiales bacterium RIFCSPHIGHO2_12_FULL_61_11 | reverse complement strand
GCGCCAGCGGCCTTGCCGCACTGCAGGCCAGCCCGCCCGATCTGGTCATTCTGGACCTGATGCTGCCCGACATGGATGGGCTGGAAATCTGCCGCCGCATCAAGGGCCAGGCCAACGATGCCGCGCCCCCCGCCGTGCTGATGCTCACGGCCAAAGGCGACCCGATGGACCGCATCGTGGGCCTGGAAATTGGCGCCGACGATTACCTGCCCAAGCCCTTTGAGCCGCGCGAACTGCTGGCCCGCATTCGCGCGGTTCTGCGCCGCGGCGGCGAGGTCGCCAGCGGCGTGGCAGCCGGTGCCAGCCACAAGATCATGCACTTTGGCTCGCTCGAAATCGACCGCGATGCGCGCAGTGTTTCAGTGGCTGGCAACCCCTGCGAGCTGACCTCCTACCAGTTTGATCTGCTGGTCACACTGGCCGAGCGCGCGGGCCGGGTGCTGACCCGCGACCAGATCATGGAGGCCGTGCGCGGGCGTGAGCTCGAAGCGTTTGACCGCTCGATTGACGTGCACATGGGCCGCATCCGCAACGCCATTGAAATCGACGCCAAAGACCCCAAACGCATTCTCACGGTGCGCGGTGTCGGCTACGTCTTTGCCAAGCAGCAAGACTAAAGGCCGGGCTGAAGACACCTATGTGGGCACGCTTTACCTCGCACCTGTATGTGCGCATCTGGCTCGCCGTGGTGGCGACCGTGATGGTGCTGACTTTTCTGGTGGGCGCCGCCTGGCAATTCAGCAGAGACCCGCCGCAACTGCCGATTCGTGAAGTGCTGGTTCACAACGCCGCAGGCGATGTCATCGGCACGGCGCAAACCAAGCCCGACCGCAGGTTGGGTGAAGACATCGAATTTGATGTGGTGACGCAGGACGGACAGATCCTGAACCTCGTGCTGCCCCGGCCCAAGCGCCCCCCCGGCAGTTCCTGGAACCGGCTGCCGTTTGGCTTCAGTTTTGGCTGGATGCTGGGGCTGGTGGGGCTTGCCGTGGCGCTGGGCGCCTATCCTGTGATGCGGCGCCTGACGCTGCGGCTCGAGGCGCTGCAGCGCGGCGTTGAGC
>MERZ01000319.1:6605-9419 GCA_001770785.1 Burkholderiales bacterium RIFCSPHIGHO2_12_FULL_61_11 | reverse complement strand
CCCGGTGTCGCCATGAACCACATCGACCTGTTCGACTGTGATGCCCAGGCGCGCGGCCACCACTTGCGCGAAGGTGGTTTCATGCCCCTGGCCGTGGCTGTGCGAGCCGGTAAACACGGTCACGCTGCCAGTGGGGTGAACCCGCACCTCGCCGCACTCGAACAAACCGGCGCGCGCGCCCAGTGCTCCGGCGATGTTGCTCGGCGCCAGGCCACAAGCCTCGATGTAGCTGGAGTAACCCATGCCGCGCAGTTTGCCGTTGGCCTCGGTGGTGGCCCGGCGCTTGGCAAAGCCGGCCACGTCGGCCAGTTCGTTGCCGCGCTGGAGCAGGGCGCGAAAGTCGCCCACGTCGTACTGCAGCGCCACCGGTGTCTGGTAGGGAAACTGGGTGATCATGTTGCGGCGGCGGATTTCGTCCTGCGCCAGTCCCAGCTCCCAGGCGCAGCGCGTGACCAGCCGCTCCAGCAGGTAGGTGGCTTCGGGCCGGCCGGCGCCGCGGTAGGCATCAACCGGCGCGGTGTTGGTGAACCAGGCATCGACCTCGACATAAATCTGCGGCGTGGTGTATTGCCCGGCCAGCAGGGTGGCGTACAAAATGGTCGGCACGGCCGGCGCAAAGGTCGAGAGGTAAGCGCCCAGGTTGGCGTCGGTGTGAACGCGCAGCGCGAGGAATTTTCCGTCTTTGTCCAGCGCCATTTCGGCGTGGCTGGAATGGTCGCGGCCATGCGCGTCGCTGACGAATGATTCGCTGCGCTCGGCCGTCCACTTGATGTTGCGGTTAAGCTTTTTGGAGGCCCAGGTCAGGCACACATCTTCAGCATAGACATAGATTTTGGAGCCGAAGCCGCCACCCACATCGGGCGCAATCACGCGCACCTTGTGCTCGGGCAGGCCCATCACAAAGGCGGTCATCAGCAGGCGCTCGACGTGCGGGTTCTGGTTGGAAACATACAGCACGTACTCGTCGGTCGCGCGGCTGTAGGAGCCAATCACGGCGCGTGGCTCGATGGCGTTGGGAATCAGGCGGTTGTTGATCAGATCGAGTTTGGTGACATGCGCGGCCCCGGCAAACACCGCATCAACCTGCGCCTTGTCGCCCAGCGCCCATTTGTAGCAGTGGTTGTCGGGCGCGGCGTCGTGCAGGGCCGCGGCCTTGGCGGCATCGGTGACTTTGACGACGGCGCTCAGCACGTCGTAGTCCACCTCGACCAGTTCGGCCGCGTTCTTGGCCTGTTCCAGCGTCTCGGCCACCACCATGGCGACATGGTCGCCCACATAACGCACCTTGCCCTGCGCCAGAATGGGGTGCGGCGGCTCTTTCATGGGCGTGCCGTCGGTGCTGGTAATGAGCCAGCCGCAGGGCAGGCCGTTGATCTTGTCGGCCGCCACGTCGGCGCCGACAAACACGCCGAGCACGCCCGGGGCCGCCCTGGCCGCCGCCGTGTCGATGCTTTTGATGCTCGCGTGCGCATGTGGCGAACGCACAAACACCGCGTGGCTCTGGTTGGCCAGCGTGATGTCATCGGTGTATTGCCCGCCGCCGGTGAGAAAACGGTAGTCTTCCTTGCGCCGGACGGAAACGCCAATATTGGGCAGGTTGACGAAATCGGATGCACCCATTTGAATCTCCTTTTTGATCGTTGGATCAGTTGTTCAGCGTGGGGACAGCGCAGCGGGGGTGACTGTCACGCCAGCCGCTCTGTCCGGCAAAAATTTACGCAGCCGCCATGGCCGCGGCGCCCTGCTGCACGGCCTTGACAATATTCTGGTAGCCGGTGCAGCGGCAGATGTTGCCTTCGAGCAGCTCGCGGATTTCGCTTTCAGTGGCCTTGGGGTGATGCTGGGCCAGATCAACCGCGTTCATCACCATGCCAGTGGTGCAAAAGCCGCATTGCAAGCCGTGGCAGTCCTTGAACGCGGCCTGCATCGGGTGCATGGTGCCGTCAGCCTGGGCCAGGCCTTCGATGGTGGTGATTTCGGCGCCTTCGGCCTGAGCGGCCAGGATGTTGCACGACTTGACGGCGCGCCCGTTCATGATGACGGTGCAGGCGCCGCACTGGGCGGTGTCGCAGCCAACGTGAGTGCCGGTGAGCAAGAGCTGCTCGCGCAGCACCTGCACCAGAAGCGCGTTGGGGGGAGTTTCAACGCTTTGTGATTTGCCGTTGATTTTGAGCTGTACTTGCATGGGCTTGTCTCCTGTGGTCTTGGGGCTACGAGTAAAAGCATTCCATTGTTGGATCAGCAGCCTCTGGCATACCTAGGCAAAACCCTAGGACACTGGCCCGGCGCGCGCCAAATTCTCAAAATGGAGCAATCCCGTCAAAAGCGCGGCGCGGCCCGCTCTGGTACGCTACGCTACGCTCCGATCAATGCCCCTACTCAACGTGTTGCCAAGTATGCTGTCCGTTCTTATGCGCTCTTCCGAGCAACGCCTGCGGCAGATCGCGCAAGCGCGTCAGGCTGTGCTACTGGACGGCACCAGCCTGCCCGGCGGGCTGGCCGATCCGTGGATCGTGCGCTCCTGGCGACGCTGTCTGGCCAGCGGCAAGAAGCCGGAGCAGGAAGTGGCCTTCGATGTGATTGCCCCGCAAGCGCTGCGCCGCACCGAGGAAGCCAATCACCTGCTGGTGCAGGCCGCCCGCCCGGTGCTGGACAGGCTCGGTGCGGCGATCGCCAGCACGCGTTACTTTGCCATTCTGACCAACGCCGAGGGCGTGGTGGTCGATGTGAGCGGGCCGGTTGACCGGCAGGATCGCCGCGCCGACCTGATCACGCGCATTGGGGTGGACTTGTCCGAGCGCAGCGTGGGCACCA
>MERZ01000319.1:4287-6596 GCA_001770785.1 Burkholderiales bacterium RIFCSPHIGHO2_12_FULL_61_11 | reverse complement strand
TAGCTGCGCCGGTGCGCCGCTGTTCGGGCCGGATGGCCAGTGCGCGGGCATGCTGGACCTGACCGGTGTGGATGCGGTGGAGCGGCCCGAGCTCAAGCACCTGGTTTTGCAGTCGGCACGCAGCATTGAAAACGCGCTGACGCAAGGCAAACAGCACGATCTGCTGATCCGGCTGAACTGGTCAAGCCAAAGCCTGGGCGAAGACGCGGACGGGTTGATCTGCCTGGACCCAGACGGCTGGGTCACGGGCGCGAATCCGGCAGCGCGGCAAATGGTGGCGCAGCTTCATGCACGCACCCCGACCCCCGTTCATTGCAGCGATCTGTTCGCAATGCCCTACGAAATGCTGTTTGATGCCGCCAGGCGCGACACGCTGGGCGAGCCGCAGGACCTCGAAGTGCCCTTGTGGTCCGGCCTGCGCTTGCACGCGCTGCCACTGCGCCAAGGCGGCAGCCCCAAGCGGCTCACTGAAACAACGCCGAAGTCGCCGCCACCGCCGCTCAAGGACGTTGAGACGGCCCTGATACGCAAAGCCGTCAGCGAAGCCAAAGGCAACGTGGTGCAGGCCGCCAGGGCCCTGGGCGTGAGCCGCGCCACCGTCTACCGCCGACTCGCCCCGGGCAAACTCCGTTGATGTGACGTCAGGGCGCTGCAGTCCAACTCAGTGCTTTTGCTGTGAGTCCGGATTGTGGTGCATTTTGTCGTGCGGCATGGCTGAAGGTCCCGCAGCGCCTGGCGCCACGATGCTGACTGGCACGTTCAGCTCGACTTTGCTCTCAGCGCCCCTGGCATCCTTGAAGCGCAGGGTCAGCGGCACGATGTTGCCCTTGGGCAGCGTTTTCTTCAAGTCCATCAACATGACGTGATAACCACCCGGTTTGAGTTGGACGGTTTGACCCGCGGGCAAATCGAGCGAGGGCACCGCGCGCATTTTCATGACATCGCCTTCCATTTTCATTTCATGCACTTCGGCCACGCCTGCCACGGGCGTGGACACGCCGACCAGCCTGGCACCGTCTTTGGCGGTAAGGCTCATGAATGCGCCAGTGCCTTGCTGGCCCGGCACGGTGGCGCGAACCCAGGCGTCCTTGACGTCGATGGTTTGGGCCTGCACAGCGCTGCAAGCGAGCAGCAAAGAAGCGGTCAATAATTTTAGTTTCATGGTTTTGTCTTTGGACAGGATTAAAAATGCCAGGCCAACACGGAGGTGTTGATGGGCGCTGGATTGTGGGAATGGAAATTCCCCTGACGGCGACAGCAGCCGCTCAGCGCGTTAAACCGAACGTTCAAAGGCGTATGTGCGGACAAGCCAACACGCACGGAGCCTCGGCAGAGGCGGTTCAGTTCAAAGTGCGGCAGGAGGTCCGCGGCTGAAAGGCAAGCCGGGAATGGCGGTGGCTAAATTGGCCGGGGTATCCGCAACGGCAACATGGTAGCCAGCGAAAGAAGGCACAGCGCAAGCCACCAGGGGTGGCAGGATGAGCCCGATGGTGCCGCACAGATCGCACTGCAAGCCGATTTGCGGTGAGTCACCCGGAGCGTCCGGGTTGCTGGCTGATGCCGCGGTGGCGCTGCAAAGGCCGCCCAGTTGGCCGGTGCGCACCTCTTCGGCCAGCATCGATACCGGCGCCCACAATGCCGACAGCACAGCGAGAAAGCTCAAGCCAGCGGCCAGGCGCATCCAGACGGAATGCGGCGGTCGGGAAAATTGGCGGGAAGACACGCCGCGATTATATGGACCTGCCCCGCCCTCCATGACAGGGTTAACGCGAGACAGCGGCGCCTGCCGTGCAAGCTTGCCTAGTTTGTGGCATTGGGGAAAAAGAGTTGCTCGCCGTTGATCTTGTAGCCGGCAATCACGCCTTGCCCGGCAGGCGAAGTCACCCAATCGACAAACCTTTGCGCCTCTGCCACTTTGGTTTTCGGGTGTTTGGCCGGGTTGACCACCATCACGCCGTATTGGTTGAACAGGCGCTTGTCCCCCTCCACCAGCACGGCCAGGTCGGCGCGGTTCTTGAAGTTCAGCCAGGTGCCGCGGTCTGACAGGACGTATGAACCGGTGCTGGATGCCATGTTCAGCGCTGGCCCCATGCCGCATCCGCAGGCTTTGTAGCCGGAAAATGCCGGTGCCGCAACACCTGCCATCTTCCAGTAGCGCAACTCGGCGGCATAGGTGCCGCTCTTGTCGCCGCGCGAGACAAAATTGCCGTTGCCGTCATTGAGTTTTTTCAGCGCCGCAACGATGTCCTTGCCCATGACTTTGGCCGGGTCAGCGGCGGGGCCGATGAGCACAAAATCGTTGTACATCA
>MERZ01000319.1:0-4265 GCA_001770785.1 Burkholderiales bacterium RIFCSPHIGHO2_12_FULL_61_11 | reverse complement strand
TCCCGGTGGCTTTTTTGAACTCTGGAATCAGGGTGGAAAACAGCCCGGACTGCTCGGTCGAGGTGGTGGACGCCATCACCATGCTGGGCGCCTGCGCTATCGAAACAGTCACTGCCAGCGCAAGCGATGCAAAAGCCAGAGCCCTGAAAGTCTTGCGAATCGCGTTCAAACCATTCATACCAGTTCGCCTTTTAAAAAAGTTTCAGCGGCCATGGGCAAGGGCCCGTTGAAAAAGGCCTCAGTGGGCAGATCGGCCACGAGGTGGCCGTGCTCCAGATAAATCACGCGGCTGGCCAGGCGCTTGACCTGGCCGAGGTTGTGGCTGCTGAAAATCAGCGTCATGCCGGCCTCGGCGAATTCGGCCATCAGGCGCTCCACCTCGCGCTTGGCCGTGGGGTCCAGGCTGGAGGTGGGCTCATCGAGCAGCAGGACCTGCGGCTTGAGCGCCCAGGCGCGCGCCAGGGCGACGCGCTGCTGCTGCCCGCCCGACAGGGCTTTGGCATTGCGCCCGGCAATATCGGCCAGCCCGACACGTTCCAGCGCCTGCAGCGCCTGCGTTTTGGCCTGCTGCCACGGCTCGCCCTTGAGCCACAGGCCGAGTGCCACGTTGTTCAAAACACTGGCGCGCAGCATGTAGGGGCGCTGAAACAGCATGGTCTGGCGCGCCTGCGCGTGGTGCTGAAAACTTCCCGCTGCAGGCTGGACCAGCCCGTGCAGGGTTCGCAGCAAGGTGCTTTTACCGCTGCCGTTGGCGCCCACCAGCGCCAGCCGTTCGCCCGCGTTGACGCGCAGCGTGCAGTTGGTGAGCGCATGGAGCTGGCCAAACTGCACACTGATGGCATGCAGATTGAAAATGGACGTCATGGCTGGGCACCCTGGGCGGCTGGTCCCGCTGCCAGGGCCGATGCTTGGCGCGACGCCACATCCGGCAGCGGGTCATCGAGCTGCTCGCGCCAGCGCCGCAGCAACGCAATCAGGCTATTGAGCAGCAGCACCACGCCGAGCAGCACCATGCCCAAGGCGAGGGCCAGCGGCAAGTCCCCCTTGCTGGTTTCAAGTGCAATTGACGTGGTCATGACGCGCGTGAAGCCGTCAATAATGCCGCCCACCACCATCACGGCCCCGACCTCCGAAATGGCGCGGCCAAAGGCGGCAATCAGCACCGTCAGCAAGGCATAGCGCTCGTCCCACAAAAGAATCAGGCTGCGCATGAAACGGCGCGCGCCCAGCGACTGGAACTGCTCGCCGTGGCTGCGGTCGGCGTCCTCGATGGTCTGACGCACCAGCGCCGTGACGACCGGCAGCACCAGCACCGCCTGCGCCAGCACCATGGCCTTGAAGGAAAACAGCCAGCCCAGAAAACCCAGCGGCCCGCTGCGCGACAGCAGCAGATATACCACCAGCCCGACCACCACGGAGGGCAAGGCCAATGCGGTGTTGAGCAGGGCCAGCACCACGGCGCGGCCCCTGAAACGCGCCACACCGAGCCAGCCGCCCAGCAGCAGGCCGGCGCTGCAGGCGATCAGGCAGGCGCAGGCGCTCACGGCCAGTGATCGAACGACGATGGTGCCGAGCATCGGATCAAGCGAGGTAATGAGCGAAAGGGCCGTGACGGCGCTGTCTGAAAAGGTATTCATGCCAAAGGTTTTGTAGAACTCTAGCCTAGGGCCAAAGGCCTTGGTTGCGCATCGGCAATCACCCGTAATGAAGTGGATTGCATAGGACCCCAAAGTCGTGCTGCACGCATAATCCATGCACCCATCGCCCGCCATGCACAAAGTCGAACTCTCCTACCATCTGACCTCGCAGCGCGGCAAGGACGCGCTGATCCGCAATCCCTTGATGGACCTGCTCCACGCGGTGCGCGAACAGGGCTCCATCGCCAAGGCCGCCAAGGCGCTGAATCTGTCGTACCGGCATGTCTGGGGCGCGCTCAAGGACTGGGAGCAGACGCTGGAGCGGCCGCTGATTGTCTGGGACAAGGGCCAACGCGCGCGGCTCACCGAGTTTGGTGAAAAACTGCTGTGGGCCGAACGCCAGGCGCAGGCCCGGCTGGCGCCGCAGATTGAAGCGCTGCGCGGTGACATTGAACGCGCTTTTGCAACCGCGTTCGACGACAGCGCCCATGTGCTCACGCTCTACGCCAGCCACGATGCGGCGCTGTCGGCGCTGCGCGAGCAGACCCGCGCGCACGGCCTGCATCTGGACATCCGCTTCATGGGCAGCGTCGATGCGATTGCCGCCCTGAACGCCGGTCGCTGCATGATGGCGGGTTTTCACACGCTGGAGCAGCCCGGCAGCAAATCGCTTGCCGCGCAAACCTACCGGCACCTGCTCAAGCCCGGCCTGCATAAATTGATCGGTTTTACCCATCGCACGCAAGGCCTGATCGTTGCCAAAAACAACCCGCTAAACATTGCCCGGCTTGCTGACTTGAAACGGCCCGGTGTTCGCTACGTCAACCGCGCCGAAGGGGCCGGCACCCGCGTGCTGCTCGACGAGTTGCTGGCGCAGGCAGGCATGCGCCCCTCGGACATTCATGGCTATTCAAGCCAGGAACCCTCCCACACGGCGGTCGCCCAGGCGATTGCCAGCAATGCGGCGGATGCGGGTTTGGGCATTGAAGCGGCAGCGCGCGAAAAAGGGCTGGGGTTTGTCCCGCTGGTGCAGGAGCGCTACCACCTGGTGTGCCTGAAGTCCGAACTGCCCGCGCCGCATGTGCAGGCTTTGCTCGCAGAGCTGCAAGGCCGCGAGTGGCAAAGCACACTGGACCAACTGCCGGGTTACAGCGGTGAGCTGGCCCAAAGCGGCAAGGTGCTGTCTTTGCGCGCCGCGTTGCCGTGGTGGAATTACCGGAAGAAAAAAAATAAGGACTCGGGACTGCCTAATTCACGTAGGAATACGAAGGGACTTCCCACTTTCAGGTAACGGCATCAAGTGCCAAGATTGAGTTTTTTTTCGGAAGTCAATCTGCAACCTTTGAAAGGAGAAGTCCCATGAAGAAGACTACACGAGTTGGCGTTGATCTGGCAAAGAACGTCATACAAGTCCATGCAGTCGATGCCGCAGGCAAGATGCTCACCAACCGGGCTCTTGCGCGCGGCAAGTTCATCGCCTGGTGCGCGCAATTACCAGCGGGCTGCCTGATCGCCATGGAAGCGAGCTCCGGTGCCCACCACTGGGCGCGCAAGCTCGTCGCCTTGGGCCTGGATGCCCGCATCATTGCCGCCCACCTGGTCAGTCCGTATCGCCTGCAGGGCAAGAGCGGCAAGAACGACGCCAACGATGCCGCTGCGATTTGTGAAGCCACCTCCCGGCCCAGCATGCGCTTTGTGCCCATCAAAACCATCTCCCAGCAAGGCATGCTGTGCGTGCATCGCCTGCGCGAAGGTTTGAAAGAAGAGCGCAATGCCTGCACCAGCCGTATCCGGGGCTTGCTGGCCGAGTTTGGCATAGTGGCGCCCCAAAGCCACAAGGCCTTGCGCGAAGTGCTCGGCGAAGTGATTGAAGACGCCAGCAACGATCTCGCTGGCCTGGCCCGACTGGTCATTGAGCGGGCCCAAGCGCAATGGGCTGAGCTCGATGAACATATTGACTGGTGCGATGCCCGCATTGCTGCCCACGTGAAAGACGACGAGAGGGTCCAAGCCGCAACCCAACTGGTGGGGCGTGGGGCCAGTCACTGCCTCTGCCGTGGTGGCCACGGTGGGCGACTTTAAACAGTTCAAGGACGGCGCGCAGTTTGGTGCCTGGCTGGGTTTGACGCCTCGCCAAAACTCCAGCGGCGGCAAAAATAATCTCGGAGGTATTACCAAGCGCGGTGACATGTACCTGCGCATGTTGTTGATCCAGGCGGCCAAGTCGGCCGGCGCACAAGCGAGATGACCCGATCTCCAAATGGATGTGCCAGCTGCGCGAGAAGTCGGGTTGGCAAAAGGCTGCCGTGGCGCTGGCCAACAAGAATGCGCGCATCCTGTGGGCTGTTATGACAAAAGGCAAGCCCTTTGATGCGCAGCACGTGAGCGTCAAGCCTGGGGCAGTTGCCCCGCTGGCGGCAGTGGCATAACCCAGAGCAATGGGCCAAAGAAAGATTGTTGTTTGTTTCCTTGCAAGACGTGAATCCCAAGATGCATTGAACAGGTCAGACCGGCAGCGGGAAAGCTCGACTAACTTTCATGAATCCAGGCCGACGCCCCGGATGATGAAAGAAACTCAAAGGTGGAGGTGCTGAGGTAGATGCCGAGAAAATTCTTTGGGAGCTTGCA
>MERZ01000318.1 GCA_001770785.1 Burkholderiales bacterium RIFCSPHIGHO2_12_FULL_61_11 | reverse complement strand
GGCAAAATTCTCTATCCCGTCAAAGGCGCCACGATTGTCGGCAACGGCCCCGACGCGCTGACCCGCGTCACCATGATCGGCAATGACATGCAGCTCGACAGCGGCGTGGGCACCTGCGGCAAGGAGGGCCAGAGTGTGCCGGTAGGCGTGGGCCAGCCGACCTTGCGAATCGACGGACTGACGGTGGGCGGCACGGCCTGAACCGGCGTGATCAAGCGGTGGTGATTCAGCTGTTTTTTTGCTCTGTGCTATATTCCAGCCAATGACTTCAGCGAAATTCTATTTCGGTTACTTTTGGTTCTCAAGCGCCTCCGGCGGTAGAGAGACTTTCGCGTAACCCTCAAGAAACGCAACAAATCTCCAAAAAACCGCCGGACCCCCGGCGGTTTTTTTTTGCCTTTCGATTGTTTTTTACTGATTTCATGAAATTGTCCGAGATTGAAAAAGGAAGCCTGCGATGAATGCCCGAGCCACCCCTGCCATCCCAACCAGCGACAGCTGGTATGCGAGCGTCGAGAAAACCAGCCAGACCGACGACGAACGCATCAAGGACATCACCGTGCTACCCCCACCCGAGCATTTGATCCGCTTCTTCCCGATTCGCGGCACCGCTGTTGAATCGCTGATCAGCCAGACTCGCCGCAGCATTCACAACATCATCGGGGGCCAGGACGACCGCCTGCTGGTGGTGATTGGCCCATGCTCCATCCACAACCCGGCGGCGGCCCTGGAGTATGCGCACCGCCTGGCCGAGCAGCGCAAGAAGTACGCCGGCACGCTGGAAATCGTGATGCGGGTCTATTTTGAAAAGCCGCGCACCACCGTGGGCTGGAAGGGGCTGATCAACGACCCGTATCTTGATGAAAGCTACCGCATCGACGAAGGCCTGCGCATTGCGCGCCAGTTGCTGATCGACATCAATCGGCTGGGCCTGCCCGCAGGCAGCGAGTTTCTGGATGTGATTTCACCGCAGTACATCGGCGACCTGATTTCCTGGGGCGCGATTGGCGCGCGCACCACCGAGAGCCAGGTGCACCGCGAGCTGGCTTCCGGGCTGTCGGCACCGATTGGCTTCAAGAACGGCACCGACGGCAACATCCGCATTGCCACCGACGCGATTCAGGCAGCGGCACGCGGCCATCACTTCTTGTCGGTGCACAAAAACGGCCAGGTCGCGATTGTGCAAACCAAGGGCAACAAGGACTGTCATTTGATACTGCGCGGCGGCAAAACGCCCAATTACGACGCCGCCAGCGTGGCCGCAGCCTGCAAGGAGCTTGAAGCCGCGAGACTGCCTGCCACGCTAATGGTCGATTGCAGCCATGCCAACAGTTTCAAGCAGCACCAAAAGCAACTTGACGTGGCGCGCGACATTGCGGCCCAAATCGCAGGCGGCGCGCGCAACGTGTTTGGTCTGATGGTTGAAAGCCACCTGAATTCCGGTGCGCAAAAGTTCACGGCCGGCAAGGACGACCCCAAGGCGCTGGAATACGGCAAGAGCATCACCGACGCCTGCCTGGGCTGGAACGATTCGCTGACGCTGCTGGAGTCCTTGTCTGACGCGGTACTGGCGCGCCGGGCGAAATAGCTTTCAGTCATAATTTGCCCCAATGTGCCCAGGCGCCGACACACCCACAAGTCGGCCAATTGGGGCCCCGGAGTTTTATCTACCATCCCCATCAGGAGCAAGCCATGCGCAGCGAAGTCACCGTGACGTTCCAGGACAGCCCACCCGTGCGAATCGACCTCAATGACGTGCCGCCCATGCCGAACGATGTGGCGCGCAAGTGGCTCGATGACCAGTTCATCCAGATGGAGTGCGAGCCCTTGCGGCCGACCGGCAAGCTGCTGATGGCCGACAAGGTCGTGGTGGTGGCGCAGGCCGCTGGCCTGGCCGGCTTTGCCGATGCCAAATGGGCGCAGGAATTTGCCCGCGCGGCCAGCGCCGCGCTGGCCAAGCCGGTCGTGCATATTGATGCGGATTCGCTCAGCATCAGCTATTAGTTATTGCTGCTGCCTCGCTCCAGTGTGGGCACCAGTACCGTGGGCACGGCGCGTTCGGCCAGTTCGGGGTAGTCGCGGCTGAAGTGCAGGCCTCGGCTTTCATGCCGGCCATATGCCGAGCGCACGATCAGGTCCGCCACCTGCAGCAGATTTCGCAACTCCAGCAAGTCGCGTGAAACGCGGAAATTGGCATAAAACTCCTGGATTTCCGAGTGCAGCAGCGTGATGCGGTGCGCTGCGCGTTCCAGCCGTTTGGTGGTGCGCACAATGCCCACGTAGTTCCACATGAAGCGGCGCAGCTCGTCCCAGTTGTGGGAGATCACGACGACCTCGTCGGCATCGGTGACCTGGCTTTCGTCCCAGGCGGGCAAGTCAAGGACAGGCTTGGGCGTGCCGCTTCCAGCTGCTTCAATGGCTTGGGCGGCCGCGCGGGCCCGCACCACGCATTCGACCAGCGAATTGCTGGCCAGGCGGTTGGCGCCATGCAGGCCGGTGCAAGCGGTCTCGCCGATGGCGTACAGGCCCGCCAGGTCCGTGCGCCCGGCCAGATCGGTCAGCACGCCGCCGCAGGTGTAATGCGCGGCCGGCACCACCGGAATCGGCTGCTTGGTAATGTCGATGCCGAGCTCCAGGCAGCGCTGCAGGATGTTGGGGAAGTGCTCATGCAAGAAAGCCGGGCTCTGATGGGAAATATCGAGGTATACGCAGTCCAGCCCGTGCTTTTTCATCTCGAAATCGATCGCGCGCGCCACCACGTCGCGGGGCGCCAGCTCGGCGCGTGCATCGTGCGCGGGCATGAAGCGCGTTCCATCGGGCAACAAGAGCCGCCCGCCTTCGCCGCGCACAGCTTCGCTGATCAAAAATGATTTGGCGTGCGGGTGGTACAGGCAGGTTGGGTGAAACTGGATGAACTCCATATTGCTGACACGGCAGCCTGCGCGCCAGGCCGCGGCAATGCCGTCGCCGGTGGCGGTGTCGGGATTGGTGGAATACAGGTAAACCTTGCCCGCGCCGCCCGTCGCCAAAATGGTGTGGCTGGCGCCGAAGGTGACCACCGCGCCGGTGTTCACGTCCAGCACATGGGCGCCGTGGCATTGGTTGCCCGGGCGTTTGAGCTGGCGATCGGTGATCAGGTCCACCAGCATGTGATGCTCAAACACCGTGATGTTGGGCGCGCGGCGCACCTGCTCGATCAGGGTGCGCTGCACGACGGCGCCGGTGGCGTCGGCGGCATGCGCGATACGGCGCTGGCTGTGGCCGCCCTCGCGCGTGAGGTGCAGCTCGCCCGGGTGCTCGCTGTCCTCTGAAAAAGCCACGCCAAGCGAGCGCAGCCAGGCAATCGCGTGGGGCGCGCCCTCAATCACGGCGCGGGTGGCGGCCAGATCGCACAGACCGGCGCCGGCAATCAGCGTGTCGCGGACATGCTGCTCCAGCGTGTCGCCTTCGGCCAGCACCGCAGCCATGCCGCCCTGGGCCCAGTTGCTCGAGCCGTCGCTGAGTTCGCGCTTGGTCAGTACGGCCACCCGTCGGCCGGGCGCCAGCAGCAGTGCGGCCGTCAGTCCCGCCAGGCCGCTGCCGATGATGAGTATGTCAAAATTGTGCTGTGTTGGGGCGGCCGAGCGGATCATGGGGGGCAATCAAGAGTTCAGGTTGGGGTGTAGGCCAGGCGCACGTAAATGGGGGCATAGGCCTCGGCTTGCGTAATGTCGAGCAGGCCTTCCTTGGCCAATTCAAGCAGCGCGATAAAAGTAACGACCAGCACCGGCACGCCGCGCGTGGTGTCGAACAAGTTCTCGAATTCCAGAAACTTGCGGCCTTGCAGCCGGCGCAGCACGATGCTCATGTGCTCGCGCACCGAGAGCGCTTCGCGGCTGATGACATGGTGCTGGACCAGTTTGGCGCGTTTCACGATGTCACGCCAGGCATCCTGCAAATCGACCACATTCACGTCAGGAAAGCGCGGTGCCAGCGCCTGCTCCACATAGACCTTCGCGCGCAGAAAATCACGGCCCAGCTGCGGTATTTCATTGAGCTTGTGAGCCGCCAGCTTGATCTGCTCGTATTCCAGCAGGCGGCGCACCAGTTCGGCCCGCGGGTCTTCCGCTTCCTGGCCTTGCGCCGTCTTGCGGGGCGGCAGCAGCATGCGCGACTTGATTTCAATCAGCATGGCGGCCATCAGCAGGTACTCGGCCGCCAGTTCCAGATTGGTGGCGCGAATTTCATCGACATACGTGAGGTACTGACGCGTGACTGCCGCCATCGGGATGTCAAGAATGTTGAA
>MERZ01000317.1 GCA_001770785.1 Burkholderiales bacterium RIFCSPHIGHO2_12_FULL_61_11 | reverse complement strand
AACTGGCGGCGATACGCTGGTCATCGTTCCAAAGAACTAAGCTTTTGCCACGCAACGGCTGGGATCAACCCACTGCCGTTGCCCGCCTGCCGTGATGGCGGGCTTCATCCGGCTGCTGACCGTGGTGCCCGACCAAGGCAGCGTCTATGCGCGCAAGCAGGCGCGCGCGTTGCGTTGGAAAGACGGGCTTGGAATTGGGCTTGGCGAGGGCAAGACGCCTTCCCCCATATGTTCAGCACGGTTCCTCTTCAACGTCCGCTCACTCGGCTCACCGCAATAAAAAGCAGCTCGGCAATCCCGCGGAGCCTGTCGGACTTTAGGGACCTTTGCATCACTCGGCACGACCCGGGTTAATTAGGCTTGGCGTTTCAGCGGCACGCTCACAGTTCAAACGCCTGACCGGCCCGCAGCCACTGAATGTCGTGCGCGACGTGAGCGCCCCAGGGGCTGGCCTGGTCAAAGCGCTCGATCTCCGCCATGATCAGTTGTGCTTCGGCAGGCTTGGCGTGGGTGATGTAAATGGGGTATTTTTTACCCGTCTCGATGCAGCCAAGCTCATCGGCCAGCGATTGGGGCGCAAGGTGCAGGCTGCGTTTTGCCAGGTCGCGCCGGCGGTTGCTGAAGGCGGTCTCGATGAACAGCAGGCGCACATCCAACTGGTTGAGGCGGGGCCACAGCGCGGGATTGTGCTCGGTATCGCCGGTGAACACCCAGCAGCCTTTGCCGGCGCTGACGGCATAGCCCACCGTTGGCACGGTGTGCACGGCGGGCAGCACTTCAACCTGTTTGCCGCCCAGCAGCAAGGTTTGGCCCAGCACCAGCGGCTGAAATCGGATGAATGGCGCAGCGGCCGTGGGCATGGCTGAAAAATCAGGCCAGATGGTGTTGTTGAAAATGTGCGCCTTCAGCGCGTCAATCGTCGCTTGCAGGGCGTGAACCTGCAGGGTCGCATTTCGCTGGCAGGCTGTCGCGTCGACCATCAGCGGCAGCGCGGCAACA
>MERZ01000316.1:456-1001 GCA_001770785.1 Burkholderiales bacterium RIFCSPHIGHO2_12_FULL_61_11 | reverse complement strand
GATGGCCGTTCTCGTTCTGGATGGGTGGACAGGGCGCCTTGATCATCTACGTGATCATCATCTGGTATTACGCCCGCTACATGAACGCGCTCGACAAGGAATACGGAGTGCATGAAGGAGAAGACGCATGAGCACGCCAGCAAAAGGCACGGGCGGCATGTTTTCCGGCGGCACCGGGAAGGAATTCAAAGGGCAGCTGAAAAAGATCTACACCTTTTACACCGGGGGTTTCATCGCGTTTATCGTGTTTCTGGCGATTGCGGAACAGATGGGCCTGCCGCGCAACTGGATCGGCTACATCTTCCTCCTAGCCACCGTGGGTTTGTATGCCGGCATCGGCATCATGGCGCGGACCTCGGATGCAGCCGAGTATTACGTCGCGGGCCGCCGCGTCCCGGCGATATTCAACGGCATGGCGACCGGCGCCGACTGGATGTCCGCCGCGTCCTTCATCGGCATGGCGGGAACCCTCTATCTCACCGGCTTCGGCGGACTGGCCTTCATCATGGGCTGGACCGGGGGCTATTGCCTGGTGGCGCTGTTCC
>MERZ01000316.1:0-450 GCA_001770785.1 Burkholderiales bacterium RIFCSPHIGHO2_12_FULL_61_11 | reverse complement strand
CTTACCTGAGGAAATTCGGCCAGTTCACCATTCCCGATTTCCTCGGCGCGCGTTACGGCGGCCACATTCCGCGCGCGATCGGCATTTTCGCCGCCATCCTGTGCTCGTTCACTTACGTGGTGGCGCAGATCTACGGCGTGGGCCTGATCACGGCGCGCATGGTCGGCGTCGACTTCACGGTCGGGATTTTCCTCGGCCTCGGCGGCATTCTGGTGTGCTCGTTCCTCGGCGGTATGCGCGCGGTCACCTGGACCCAGGTGGCACAGTACATCATCCTGATCGTGGCCTACATGCTGCCGGTGGTTTGGCTGTCGGTGAAGCACACGTCCATACCCGTGCCGCAGCTGGTCTACGGCAAGGTGCTGGAAAAGGTCACCGCCCGCGAAGAAGTGCTGATCAAGGATCCGAAAGAGCTGGAGGTGCGCGGCATATTCAAAGCGCGCGCCGATG
>MERZ01000315.1:156-975 GCA_001770785.1 Burkholderiales bacterium RIFCSPHIGHO2_12_FULL_61_11 | reverse complement strand
TTATCTTACACAACAGCTCGAGCGCAAGAATGGCGATGTCGCCAACTCGCTGGCGCTGTCCATGACCCAGCAGGATAAAGACCCGGTAACAATCGAACTGCAAGTAACCGCACTGTTTGATACGGGCTATTATCAATTGATCTCGGTGGCAGATCCGTTCGGCAAGGTGATTTCCCAACGTATCCAGGACAAATCGGATACGAATGTGCCGTCCTGGTTCATCAAGTCGTTTCCGATCAGTTCCAAGCCGGGGCTGGCACAGGTCAGCGATGGCTGGAAACAATACGGCACGGTGAAAGTGATAAGCCATACCCAGTTTGCCTATCAGTCGTTGTGGGAACAGACTGGCAAGCTGCTGCTCTGGTTTTTTCTGGGCGGAAGCTGTGTGGGTATGCTTGGAATGCTCGGACTGCGTACCATCGGTCGTTCACTCAATGATGTAGTCAATCAGGCAGGAGCGATTGGTGAACGGCGTTTTATTACGATTACCGAACCTCGGACGCCCGAACTGCGCGCCCTTGCTCACGCCATGAACGGCATGGTGGAACGGGTAAGGCAGATGTTCAACGAGGCGGCGGCGCGCCTGGAGGAGTTGTTGCGGCGCGTGAATTACGATCAACTGACCGGGCTGCCGAATCGCGATTATTTCATGGCGCATTTCAAGGAACAACTCGCAAGCAGAGAGACTGTAAGTTACGGCGCTCTGGCAGTCATGCGCCTGCCTGATCTGGATACCATCAATGAGGCACTGGGGCGTGCCAGGACAGATCAACTGCTTAAGGAAATCGGACAGATTTTTACGGATTTTTCCCGGCAGCA
>MERZ01000315.1:0-147 GCA_001770785.1 Burkholderiales bacterium RIFCSPHIGHO2_12_FULL_61_11 | reverse complement strand
TTTGTCAGGACGGATCAAGGCGGGCGATATTGCCGTGGCACTACCTGGCGAGAGCGACCTGCAAGACGTGTCCCAACGGCTGGTGAGGATATTTGATGAACAGTTGGTGGCGAAATGGCCGGAGCTGACTGATATTTATCATTTGGG
>MERZ01000314.1 GCA_001770785.1 Burkholderiales bacterium RIFCSPHIGHO2_12_FULL_61_11 | reverse complement strand
GGTTTGCCGCTCTTTCGAAACCTGCCGTACCACCCCATCAAGGACTTCGCTCCGATTGCAATGCTGGGCCACGTACCCGGCCTTCTCGTCGCGCACCCGTCTTTTCCTGGGAAAACGGTGGCCGAGCTCATCAAGATCGCGAAGTCCAAGCCCGGCGCGCTGAATCACGGGGCATCCAGCATAGGCTCCAGCTCGCACCTCAACATGGAGCTCTTCAAGCAGATGGCCGGGCTCGAGATGTTGCAGGTTTCCTACCCCGGTGACGGTCCTGCTCTTGTAGCACTCATAGGCGGCCACGTCCCATTCGCGTTCAACAACGTCGTGGCGTCGATGGCCCATATAAAGTCGGGCAAGCTGAGAGCGCTGGGGGTAGCGACCGCCGAACGCGTGCCGAGCTTGCCGGACGTCCCGACGATCGCGGAGAGCGGGCTGCCCGGTTTTGAAGGACTCCTTTTCTATGCGCTCGTCGGACCTACGAACACGCCGCCCGCTGCCGTCGCCAAACTGAACCAGGCCGTAACAAAAATCAAGCAGATGCCGGAAGTGAAGCAACAACTGTCCAGACTCGGTGCGATCTCGATCGACATGACGCCCGAGCAACTCGGTGCTTTCTTGCAGCGGGAGCTCGACAAATGGACCAAGGTCATACAAGCCGGAAACATCCAGGCTGAATAACGGGACCGGCAACATGCCGCGCCGGCTGGGCCGCATGCCGTTGCGGGCGTTCTCAGCGGGTATGGTTGCCATGAGCTGGAAGCATGCGGACGCGCTTGTATCTCGAACGAGCACGCACGCTTCCAGTTATGGATACCAGCGACTGATGCGACTGCCGTTGCGCTAAAAAGAGACGGCTATGGACCTGGATCTGTTTGGCTCGACCGCGCTCGTTACCGGTGCATCACGAGGCACCGGGTGCGCAATAGCGCAGGCGCTGGCAGCCGAAGGTTGCAACCTTCATTTGAGCGCCCCACTCGGCGTCAATCCTTCCTGGACCGATCAAGACCGACA
>MERZ01000313.1:713-949 GCA_001770785.1 Burkholderiales bacterium RIFCSPHIGHO2_12_FULL_61_11 | reverse complement strand
CGGCTTCCGAGGTACCACTCACCAACAGGCCCTCGTAACACTCGATGCCGACCAACCGCAGCGCGCGGCTGGCGTGGATGGCCGTGGCCAGCGCGATCGCCTGTTCGTGGCTGCGGCAACCGGTGCGCCCGCCCGGTATGCCGATTTCCAGCAACACTTCAAATTTGACGGGAAACCGGGGTGGCTCGTGCTGCGTTCGCATCAGATGCCAGGCCTCGATCAGGGCGAGCTGATCG
>MERZ01000313.1:0-671 GCA_001770785.1 Burkholderiales bacterium RIFCSPHIGHO2_12_FULL_61_11 | reverse complement strand
CGCCGCAGGCGATCCAGGCCGTCGAGGTCGGCATTTGCGAAAACCTGGTTGGCGATCACGCAACGCCGCACACCCGCGCTGACGCCGATATGCAGTTGCGTGACGGTGGCAAACGTCATGCCCCAGGCGCCCGCATCGAGCTGGTACTTGAATAGCTGGGGCGACATCGTGGTCTTGCCGTGCGGAGCCAACTCGACGCCGCGCTCCCGGCAAAATTGCCGCATCCACGACAGGTTGTGTTGCAGCGCATCGCGCTTGATCACCGCCAAGGGCAGCGGCAGGTCGCCTTTCAGCACGCGCCACCCTTGCGCCGCGATTTCGGAACGGCGAAGCGGCCGGCTATCGTGAGGAAATCCCTTGAATGTCGCGTCGATCCAAGGATCGAGGAAATCTTGCTTGTCATCGATGCGCGATGCGCGATCATGGGTCGGGTCGGGCGTCCCAGCGGTCGAAGCCATTGTGCAAGTCTGGTGTTTGAAGTCGGGAAAATTGTATCAAACAAAGTCGCGGACCGACGCGCGAAGTCCGCTCGATTTGGATCGTGCGCGGACTAACAGGACTCCTGGCGAATCTTGCGCCGCTTTGACGGCCGCGCCAACACGCGCATGGCCACGTCCATTCCGATCCCGTTGGCTTTCAAATATTCGGCCGCGCAATCGGTCCCGCGCACG
>MERZ01000312.1:4292-4357 GCA_001770785.1 Burkholderiales bacterium RIFCSPHIGHO2_12_FULL_61_11 | reverse complement strand
GGTGGAGCAGATCTCCGGTTCGCTGCAAGTGGCTGAAGGCGTGTCGCTGGGGGCTTATTACCAAT
>MERZ01000312.1:2953-4272 GCA_001770785.1 Burkholderiales bacterium RIFCSPHIGHO2_12_FULL_61_11 | reverse complement strand
ATTCCCGGCGTGGGCAGCTTCTTTTCGAACCAGGACTATGTCGGTACCGGCATCGTCAACTTCGGCAATGACCCAGTGACTGGCGCACCCATCTTGCTGAGCAACGACCCGAACAAGAATCTGCGGCCCAAGGACTCGGGCCAGGGCGGTCTGCAATTGCGCTGGAGCCCCACTGGCAGCGACTACGAGTTCGGCTTTTACGCTGCAAACTACCACGACAAGACACCCGGTGCGCCGGTGTTCGACTTTGTCAACGGCAATGTGCATATTGCCTATGCCAGCGATATCCGCACCTATGGGGCCAGCGTCACCTCGTCGCTCGGTCAGTTGAACTGGGCTGTGGAAGGCTCCATCCGTGAGAACGCCCCGCTCAACAGCGATCCAGCCGTGCTGGGCCTGGGCCCCATCACCAGTTGTGGCACTTCCAGCGCTGACCCCTGTTTTGCCGTGGGCCGCACCGGCCACTTGCAGGTCTCGGGTATCTACGTGCTGCAACCCAGTGCCCTGTGGCAAGGCGGCGCCGTGCTGGGTGAGCTGGCCTATAACCGCACGCTGTCGGTCACCAAGGACATCTTCGCCAATGCCGACGGTAGCAGCTCGGGCCTGGGTGGCCTGGATCCCAACACCACCAAGGGCGCATTTGCTTTTCGCATGTTGTTTGAGCCGCAGTACTTCCAGGTATTGCCAGGGCTGGATTTGTCGATACCCATCGGCCTGGGCTACAACTTCGGTGGCCGCTCTTCGGCTGTTGGCAACTTCGCCGGTGGCGCTTCGAACGCGGGTGACTTCAGCATTGGCCTGAAGGGCAAGTACCAAAACGCCTGGAACTTTGCACTGACCTACAGCGACTTCTTTGGCCCGGCCAAGACCTTCACCGAGACCCTGGTGGCGGGCAGCGGCTCACCGCGCCAGCTCACCTTTGGTCAAACCCTTGCAGACCGCGCCAACATTTCATTCACCGTGTCACGCACGTTCTGACCCCCATTCACTGAAACGGAATTTTTATGTATTACAAACCACTTCTGACCACACTCATCGCGGGCCTGTTTATTACTCCGCTTATTGCCCCGCTGGCGCAGGCCTCCGTCTCGGCTGACGAGGCCGCCAAACTCAGAACCACTCTCACACCGCTGGGAGCCGAAAAAGCCGCCAACAAAGACGGCAGCATCCCCAGTTGGGAAGGTGGCTTGACCAAGGCCCCGGCAGGCTACAAAAATGGCGACCCGCGCCCGGACTTGTTTCCTGCTGAAAAACCAGTGCTGTCCATCAACGCCAAGAACATGGCGCAGTTTGATGCCAAACTCACTGACGGCGTGAAG
>MERZ01000312.1:2253-2889 GCA_001770785.1 Burkholderiales bacterium RIFCSPHIGHO2_12_FULL_61_11 | reverse complement strand
CACCGCAGTATTTCTACGACAACACCTTCAAAAACGCGACCAAAGCCAAGCTGGTTGATAACGGCCTGGGGGTAGAGGGTGCACTGGGCGGCATTCCTTTCCCGCTGCCCAAAGATGCGTATGAAGTGATCTTGAACCATCGCCTGGCATTCACGGGGGTGAACACCCAGTCGCCGCTGCGCGTGTGGGTGATGACTTCTGACGGCAAACGCACCATGGCCAGCGGTGGCACACAAACCTTCCGCCGGGTCTGGAACGACCCTGATCTGGCCACCGGCAAGTTTGACGGCTACTACTCTTTGGGCAAGTTCACGGTGAGTGAGCCAGGTTCCAAATCCGGCGAGGCCATTTTGGCGCACGACGGTATCAATGCCAGCGCGCCACGCGGGCTGTGGCAATACCTGGTGGGCCAGCGCCGTGTGCGCAAGGCACCGTCAATCGGCTACGACACGCCCGATGCCGTCACCAGCGGTATCGGCCTGTTCGACGAAGCCTTCAACCTGTTTGGCCCGATTGACAAACACGAGCTGAAACTGATCGGCAAGAAAGAGCTTTACATCCCCTACAACAACAACCGCGCCGCACTGGCCAAAGTGGCTGATCTGGTGACCCCCAACACACTCAACCCGGCGCAGG
>MERZ01000312.1:2032-2226 GCA_001770785.1 Burkholderiales bacterium RIFCSPHIGHO2_12_FULL_61_11 | reverse complement strand
AGGTGGAAGCCACCCTGGCCGCCGGCAAGCGCCACGTAGCCGCCAAACGCAAGTACTACATTGATGAAGACAGCTGGCAGATCATTCTGTTTGACGGCTGGGATGCCAAGGGTGACCTCTGGCGCACCAACTACACCCTGACGCTGACCGCACCCGACATTCCCGCTGTGCTGGGCAACTTCTTCTGGGGTGGC
>MERZ01000312.1:542-2014 GCA_001770785.1 Burkholderiales bacterium RIFCSPHIGHO2_12_FULL_61_11 | reverse complement strand
GCCTACTACCTGAACATGGCCACCAATGAATTGCCGGTGCAGGTGAAGGTGTTGCCCACGCTGCAACGCAGCTTCTTCAGCCCCGAAGAATTGGCCAACGAGGGTACACGCTGATGAAAACGGTCAGCACCCAGGCACACCGCCGCCGCGTGGTGTCGCTGTGTCTTGTGGCGCTCGGTGGCTTGGCCGCCGTTCAAACCACCCCTGCGGCTGAAGGGCCGGCTACGGCTGGTTTGGCGGCACACAAAGTGCTGAGCGAAGCTGCGCTGAAAAGCCCCAAGGCCCTGGTTGCCGCCACGCTGGCAGTGGCCCGCGTTGGCAACCGCCTGGTGGCTGTTGGTGAGCGCGGCACGGTGCTGCTGTCAGACGACGCTGGTGAACACTGGCAACAAGCCAGTGTGCCGGTGCGGGTGACGCTGACCAGTGTGCGTTTTGTCAACGAGCGCACTGGCTGGGCTGCGGGTCATCTGGGGGTGATCCTGCGCACAGACGATGCCGGTCAGACCTGGGTCAAGCAGCTTGACGGCCAGCAAGCCGCTGCCGCTGTGGCCGCTACGGCCGGTGAACTCAGTGACGAGAAGGCCCAGCGCGATGCCCGGCGCTTTGCGGAAGAAGGCCCAGACAAACCCTTCTTTGATCTGGACTTTGCCGATGCCCAGCACGGTTTTGCGGTGGGAGCCTACAACATGGCCTTTGCCACCCGTGATGGCGGCAAGACCTGGCAACCTGCCCTGCAACGCCTGCCCAACCCCAAAAGCTTGCACCTCTATGGTGTGCGTTATGTGGCGGGCAAGCTCTATGTGGTGGGTGAGCAAGGCTTGTTGCTCCGGTCGGACGATGCGGGTGAGAGCTTTCACGCCCTGGCTTCCCCCTACAAAGGCAGCTTCTTCGGCCTGCTGGGGGCTCGCTCGGGCAGCCTGATCGCCTATGGTTTGCGGGGCAACGCTGTGCGCAGCACCGACCAAGGTGAACACTGGGACAAGCTGGAAACCGGCCTGCCCATGTCCATCAGCGCCGCCACTGAGCTGAACGCTGGCACCCTGGCACTGCTCAGCCAAACCGGCGAACTGCTGCTCAGCCGCGACGACGGCATCAGTTTCAACCGGGTCGCACCCAGCGGTGGCCCTTTGCCTGCTGCAGGCCTGGCCCTGGCCGACGAACACCACCTGGTCTACGCCAGCTTGCGCGGCCTGCGCCGCCAAGCCTTGCCCTGACCTTTACGGAAGAAACACAAGATGCACGCCGACTCTCCCCTTGACCACCAACCGGTCGTGGCCCGACTCGAAGACTTCGATACTGCCAGCGGCACCGCTGTGGAGCGGGCCTTTTTCAACCATCGCCCCTGGGTCATGGCCTTGTGCTTGGCTCTCACGCTGCTGCTGGGCTGGCAGGCCTTGAGCCTGCGGCTGAACGCCAGCTTTGAGAAGACCATCCCCACCCAGCACCCCTATATTGCCAACTACCTGGCCAAC
>MERZ01000312.1:0-509 GCA_001770785.1 Burkholderiales bacterium RIFCSPHIGHO2_12_FULL_61_11 | reverse complement strand
CGCATCGTCGTGGAAACCACCGGAGCCTCCATTTTTGACAAGGATTACCTCGACACCCTGCAAAAGCTCAACGATGACATCTTTTTGCTGCCCGGCGTCGACCGCCCCTTCATGAAGTCCCTGTGGACCAGCAACACGCGCTGGGTGGCGGTGACCGAAGAAGGTTTGGACGGCAACACCGTGATTGGTGACAGCTATGACGGCTCGCCCGCCGCCCTGGCGGAGGTACGCGCGAACGTGGAGCGCTCAGGTGAAATTGGTCAACTGGTGGCGGGTGACTTCAAGTCCAGCATCGTCTTTGTGCCGCTGCTGGACAAGAACCCCAAGACCGGCGAGGCGCTGGACTATGGCGACCTGTCGCGCAAGATCGAGGCCCTGCGCGACAAGTACCAGAGCGACAAGCTACGCATCCATGTGGTG
Source organism: Burkholderiales bacterium RIFCSPHIGHO2_12_FULL_61_11 (assembly GCA_001770785.1). GTDB lineage: Bacteria > Pseudomonadota > Gammaproteobacteria > Burkholderiales > Burkholderiaceae_C > Polaromonas. The sequence continues at coordinate 89 of MERZ01000312.1, read as the reverse complement.
GGTTTTGCCAAGGTGGTGGGTGACCTCATCGAGGGCCTGCAGCAGGTGCTGATGTTTTTTGGTCTGGCGCTGGTGATCTGCGCCGCCGT
>MERZ01000311.1:4488-5578 GCA_001770785.1 Burkholderiales bacterium RIFCSPHIGHO2_12_FULL_61_11 | reverse complement strand
GGAGCAGGGCGTGACCAAAATCAACCCCTGGCCCGATGCCACCAAGGCCTGGGCCCTGCAGAACCCGCAGCGCCTGCGGGAGCTGCTCTGGAGCAATCCGCGTTACATCTTTTTCCGCGAGGAAGCGCTCAGCGATTTTGACGCCGCCTTTGGCCCCAAGGGCGCACAGGGCGTGGCGCTCACGCCAGGCCGCTCCATCGCCGTCGATCCGGCCAGCATTCCTTACGGCACTCCGGTCTGGCTGGCCTCCCGCGGCAATGCTGCCAATCTGCAAAAGCTGGTGCTGGCGCAAGACACCGGCAGCGCCATCGTGGGTGCCGTGCGGGCCGACTATTTCGCCGGCACGGGCGCAGCGGCCGGCCAAATGGCCTCTCGGGTCAACCAGCCGCTGCGGCTCTGGGCGCTTTGGCCGCGGTGAACACCCGGCGCATTCGCCCCATGGCGGGAAAGCCCCGGCGCCTGTTGGCGCGCGGTAGGCTTAAGGCATCGTGATGCAAGCTCCTGACCGCAGCGCTTCTTTAGCCGCCCGGCATTGGCTCGAGCGCCTGTTGGGCGGCTGGGTGCGGCTCGTGTCGCCCGTCACGCTGCGCGCCGATGCCCTGGCCGGCCTGCTGGGCGCGGTGCTGGTCTTGCCGCAGGGCATCGCTTTTGCCACGCTGGCGGGGCTGCCGCCGGAGTATGGCCTTTACACCGCTGTCATTCCCTGCATCATTGCCGCGCTGTTTGGCTCCAGCTGGCACGTCATGTCGGGGCCCACCAACGCCAACTCGCTGGCCCTGTTTGCCATGCTCTCGCCGCTGGCGCTGGCGTTCAGCCCGCTATATATCCAGCTGGCGCTGGCCGTCACGGTGATGGTGGGCGTGATGCAATGGCTGATTGGCGCGCTGCGACTGGGCGCCCTGGCCAATTTCATTTCCCCGGCGGTGTTGTTTGGTTTTACCTCGGGTGCGGCGCTGCTGATTGCCGTGCATGCGCTGCCCGATCTGCTGGGCCTGGCCCCCGCGGCCGAGCACAGCGCCGCTGCCGTGTTGGGGCATGTGTTCAGGCGCTTGCCTTCGGCGCAGCCGGCTGCGCTGGCGGTGGGCGGCGT
>MERZ01000311.1:0-4460 GCA_001770785.1 Burkholderiales bacterium RIFCSPHIGHO2_12_FULL_61_11 | reverse complement strand
GCTGGCGGCGCAACTGGCCGCACATGCTCATCGGCCTGATGGCGGCGACTGCGCTGGCATGGTTCTGGAGTCACCCACTGAATTCTGGCACAGGTGCCGACAATGCCGCACCCTCTGAAGTGTTGCGCACGTTGGGCCAGATTCCCGCGCCATGGCCGCGCTTTGAGGTGCCGAGCATCAGTTGGGCGCAGGCCAGCGAACTGATCGGCCTGGCATTTGCGCTGACCCTGGTGGCGCTGGGGCAGGCGATCTCGATTGCCAAGATGGTGGCGCGGCTCTCGGGCCAGCGCATTGATGCCAACCGCGAGTTTCGGGGCCAGGGCCTGTCCAACATCGTCGGCGGATTCTTTTCGTGCTACGTGTCGTGCGGCTCCATGAACCGCTCGCTGCCGAATCTGCAAGCCGGTGCCCGCACGCCGCTGGCTTCGGTGTTCTCCGCGCTGCTGCTGTTGCTGCTGGTGGCGCTCAGCGCGCCGCTGCTGGCGCTCATTCCCATGGCCGGCGTATCGGCGCTGCTGCTGCTGGTGGCGCTGGCCCTGTTTGATCTGGCGCGCTGGCGTCAGCTCTTCAAGCTGAGCCGTAGCGATTTTGCCGTGGCACTGGCCACCGGGGTGGCGACGGTCACGATCCGGCTCGAGATTGCCATTTTGCTGGGCATGCTGCTGTCACTCATGTCTTTCCTGTACCGCACCTCGCGGCCCGCCATGCGCACCATGGGCTTTGACAGCCGCGCGCCGGACCGGCAGTTTGTAGTGATCGATGGCGCACAGCATCCGGCGGACAAAGCGGACCGCAGCGCCGGGCCGCCCCAAGCAAGGCCAGCCCCCTCGGGGGGCAGCGTAGTACACGAAGTGACAAGCGTGGGGGCGGGCCGCAGCGCCGGGCCGCCCCAAGCAAGGCCAGCCCCCTCGGGGGGCAGCGTAGTACACGAAGTGACAAGCGTGGGGGCTCATTTACCCGAATGCCCGCAACTCAAGCTGCTGCGCATGGAGGGCGAGGTCTATTTCGGCGCAACCCAGCATGTGGCTGACACTCTGCACGCGCTGCGCAACCAGCCGCATCCGCAAAAACATTTGCTGGTGATGGCCAAGAGCATGAACTTCATTGACCTGGCCGGCGCCGAGCTGTGGCAGGCCGAACTCGCCGCACGACGGGCCATGGGCGGCGACTTGTACTTCCATCGACCGCGGCCCGAGGTGATTGCCCTGTGGCGCAACACCGGCTTTACACGCGTGCTCGGCCCCGAGCACCAGTTTCCTGACAAAGCCACCGCAATTGCCACCATCTTCAAAAAGCTGGACCCCGAAATCTGCCGGCATTGCACCGCGCGAATTTTCTGGGAATGCAAAACCGCGCCTGGGCCGACCTGACGCGCCGTAACGCGCGGGGTGCCTCCTGTCAGTTCGGCCATGAAGCTGAATCTCGCCCGGCTGGACCAGGCCCAAGACCCTGTCGTTGAGTCCTGCACTTTCGTGGCGAACCCGACGAAAAAACGAGAAAGATTAAAATAAAAACTATTGGCGGGCTTGGCTCTTTTGCGTTTTCTGCATGAGCCTGGCGCCATCCGCTGTGAGCAAAGTGAGCGCAGTTTCACATCTGCCCGTTTGTCGCCTCCGGGCGACGGCGCGAAAGCGCACTGTGCAGGCCGCAATAATACGCCGTGACGGCATTCGGGGCGAACATGAGTTCGGCTCCTCGCCTTGCCACTCACAAACTCGTCGAGCCACCTTGCTGGTTTGCTCAACCCGGGCATCGCCCAACATCGTTCGGGCATCCGCCGAGCGATTCACCCAAAGGAGATTCAATTTGCTTTTAATGAACCAACAGCCGCTGCTGGTGCCTATCACTTCCAATAAGCTGGTGCTCGCGACCGACCTCGACGGCACCTTGCTCGCCGGTACGCAAGCGACAAGACGACGTATCCGAGACTTATTCAGTGGCGGCTTGCCAGGCGCGAAACTGGTTTATGTCACAGGCCGGGGGCTGGAGTCGATCATTCCGCTGCTGAGCGACTCAACGCTGCCGCGGCCCGACTACATCATTGCCGACGTGGGCGCAACGGTTTTGTACGGCGATCTGCGACCGGTTGATCCGCTTCACCACGACATCGCCGCGCTATGGCCCGGTTCGCACATAGTGCTGCGGCAGCTCGCCAGATTCCCGGCCCTGGTGCGTCAGACCGTGCCCCAGGAGCGGCGCTGCTCGTTCTTGGTGAGCGAGCAGGGCATTAGTGATGAATTGCGCGCGGTGGTTGACGCGCTCGACTGCGACCTGCTCTTTTCGGCGGACCGTTATCTTGACGTTTTGCCGCGTGGCGTCAGCAAGGGTGCCACGCTACGCCAGCTCGCCCAGGCCGAAGGCTTCGATCCCGAGGCCGTCATCGTGGCGGGCGACACATTGAACGACCTTTCCATGTACGCAACGGGCTTTCGGGGCATCGTTGTCGGCGGTGCCGAACCCGCTCTGGTTGAGCGGGTACGCAAGATGTCGCGGGTATTTATCGCCAAGGATGAAGGCTGCGGCGGCATTCTGGCGGGGCTTGCGCACCACGGCACCGCGGTTGAAAGCACACCCAAGGCACAATGCCGCATGGATGAGCGCGGCGTGGCCGATCTCGTCATGGTTTACCACCGGCCGCCGTTCGACGAGGTGCTTGAAGATGGCGTGGTCAAACACAAGCGGCCCAAGAGCCCGAACGGCATCATCCCGACGCTGCTCGGTTTTTTCGCCGGCGCGCGCAAAGGATCGTGGGTGGCATGGTCCATGCAGGCCAGCCGCGAGCCAGAGGGCTTCATCCGGCATGTGCCGGTTGACCCAAAACGCTACTCCAACCTGAAGGTGGCGCGTATCGCGCTCACGGAAGATGACGTGGATGTGTTTTACAAGAAGTTCTCCAAAGAAGCCTTTTGGCCGATCATCTTCTCGTTCCCCGACAAGGCCGAGTTTCAACAGGCGCACTGGGAACGCTACCTTGAAGTCAACCGCATTTTCGCCGAGCAGACAGCGCGTGAGGCGGCCGAAGGGGCGATCGTCTGGATCCATGACTACAACCTGTGGATGGTGCCAGCGTTCCTGCGCCCGCTGCGGCCCGACCTGCGCATCGCGTTTTTTCACCATACTGCGTTTCCCTCCAGCGACGTGTTCAACATTCTCCCGTGGCGACGCGACATCATTGGCAGCCTGCTGCAGTGCGATTACGTCGGCTTTCACATTCCGCGCTATGTGGAGAATTTTGTGGACGCCGTGCGTTCCTACACGCCGGTCGACGTGCTCGAATCGGTGCCCTGCGCACCGCGTTTTGTCACCTACGGCTGCGCTTTGGGGGTCGATGCCATGACCTCGGTCATCGAGGTTGCCGGTCGCCGGGTGACACTGGGGGCGCATCCGGTGGGAATCGATGTGGGGCTGATCGAACAACTCGTGACCAAGCCAGCCGTGCAAAAGAAGATTGCCCGCATCGATGCGTTGTTGCACGGGGTCAAGGGCATTATCTCGATCGAACGTCTCGACTACGTCAAGGGATCGCTCGAAAAGCTGCAGGCTTTCGAGCGGCTGCTTGAAGAGCACCCGGAGCTGGTCGGTGGCGTCACCTTGCTCAACATCATCACGCCCGCGGCGCCCGGCATGGAGATTTACGAAGCCCTGCGCATTGAAGTTGATCGGATCGTCGGCCGAATCAATGGACGGTTCTCAACACTGGAGTGGACGCCGGTTCGCTATTTCTACCGTTCCTTGCCTTTTGAAGACGTGATCGCCTATTACGCGGCTTGCGATGTGGCGTGGATCACGCCGCTGCGCGACGGGCTCAATCTCGTGGCCAAGGAATTCGTTGCCACCAAAAAGGCCACCGGAACCGCTGGCGTGCTGATTCTCTCGGAATTTGCCGGCGCCGCCGTGGAACTGCACGGCGCGCTGCTGACGAATCCTTACGACGCAAATTCGATGTCAAAGGTGCTGCACCAGGCGCTCACGATGGCGGCAGATGAGGCAGGGTATCGGTGCCAGCGCATGGCGGCTATCGTCACTGCCAACGACGTGGTGCGCTGGGGTGACGAATTCATGCACGCGGTGCAGACGGCGTAATGCGCAATTCATTCGCGTCGCCTGGCGGCAGTGGGGAGTCGAGCGCATGACCGACCTCGTCGTTGTGGGCATGGCCTATTTTGAAGTCTTCATTCCGCCTCACACGCGTCCGGCGCCGGGTGAGGAACTGTTCGTCGACGGCATTCAGCTTGCCCTGGGCGGCGCGCTCAACACGGCGACGGTCGCCGCCGCGCTCGGCTTGCGGGTGACGCTGTGCATCCCGATGGGCCACGGCATGGTCGATCAGGCGGTGAAACTGCTGGCGCAGCGCCTGGGCATCACGCTGGAGCCGTTCGCCGCGCGCGACAACCCCGCCATCTCGCTGGTTTTTTCCGACGCCCGCGACCGCTCGTTCGTGAGCACGGCCGAGTTCGATG
>MERZ01000310.1:807-949 GCA_001770785.1 Burkholderiales bacterium RIFCSPHIGHO2_12_FULL_61_11 | reverse complement strand
CGTCTCGGAAATGGTGTGCGAACTGCCCCAGCTGCGCGAAATGGACATCAACCCCTTCATCGTGGACGAACACGGTGCCGTGGCCGTGGACGCACGCATCGTGATAGACCACGCCTCGCAGGCAGCCAGCGGTGGCACCAAC
>MERZ01000310.1:0-788 GCA_001770785.1 Burkholderiales bacterium RIFCSPHIGHO2_12_FULL_61_11 | reverse complement strand
TACTGCCCTATCCGGCCCGCTTCGAGCAGGTCTGGCCATTGCCCGGTGGCGGTGAATACTCCGTGCGCCCGATCCGTCCGGACGACGCCCAGATGCTGCAGGACCTGATGCAGCACCTTTCGCCCGAGAGCCGCTACTTCCGTTTCGTGTCCTCCATCACCGAACTGCCGCCCACCATGCTGGCACGTTTTACGCTAATCGACTACGACCGTGAAATGGCCCTGGTGGCGGTGTTCAAGGAGCGCACCGCAGGTGCCGATGGCGAGATCACCGAGACCGAACGCATCGTCGGCGTGTCCCGCTACATCACCAATCCCGACCAGTCCAGCTGCGAGTTTGCGCTGGTGGTGGCCGATGACTTCAACGGCAAGGGCCTGGGCTCGCGCCTGATGCTCAGCATCATGGACGTGGCCCGCGAACGCGGCCTGGCCGAGATCGACGGTCTGGTGCTGGCCAACAACCCGGGCATGCTCAAGCTGATGCGCAGCCTGGGCTTCTCGGTCAAGACGTTTGCGGAAGACGCCGACTTCAAAATCGTCTCGCACGCACTGTGACGACAACCCTATTCATTCATTACTTCGGAGAACTTTGTGCCTGCACTTGAATGGTCTGATGACTTTGTTCTGGGTTTGCCCCAGATGGACAGCACCCACCAGGAATTTGTGGAGCTGCTGGCGGCCGTGGAAACCGCATCGGATGGCGCGGTGCTGTCGGCCTGGCGAGACCTGGTGGCCCACACCGACGACCATTTCAGCCGCGAAGACCGCTGGATGGCAGAGACCCGCTTT
>MERZ01000309.1 GCA_001770785.1 Burkholderiales bacterium RIFCSPHIGHO2_12_FULL_61_11 | reverse complement strand
CCGGATGGCGCTTGAACCACGCCATGCGCAGCGCGTCGATGACGATGTCGCGCGTCATGTCCGGCCGCATTGCCCAGCCCACCACCTGGCGGCTGAACAGGTCGATCACCACGGCCAGGAACAGCCAACCTTCGTCGGTCGCGATGTACGTGATGTCGCCCGCCCACACCTTGTCGCGCTCGGCCACGATGAACTCACGGTTGAGCAGGTTGGGCGAGATCGGCAGATCGTGATTGCTGTCGGTGGTGACCTTGAAGCGCCGCTTCCCCTTGGCACGAATGCCGTGCAGCTGCATGAGCTTCTGCACCCGCTCCTTGCCTACGCGGATGCCGCGTGCGAGCAGCTCCTTCCAGATGCGCGGCCAGCCATAGCCGCCACGGGTCTCGGCATGGATCGCCTTGATGTGCACGAGCAGCGCGTCGTCGCTCAGATGGCGGCGCTGCGCTTCGCTGGCCCGGCGAACGAAGTGCTCGTGATAGCCGCTCACGCTGACACCCAGTACCCGGCACTGCACGGAGATCGGCCATACGCGCCGGTGGCGTTGGATGAAGGCGTACTTCACTTCGAACCTTTCGCGAAGTACGCCGTCGCTTTTCCCAGGATGTCGCGCTCCATCTTGACGCGCGCCAGTTCGGCTCGCAGTCGACTGATCTCCATCTGCTCGGCGCTCACGGGCTTGCTGTCAGCGCCTGTGAGCTTGCCTTGCCGGTGCGCCTTGACCCAGTTGTGCAGCGTCTGCTCGACCACGCCCAACGTCCTGGCGACCGCCGCAATGCTCTGGCCACCCTCGACCAGTCGCACCGCCTCTTGCTTGAATTCGAGCGTGTAACGCGCCCTCGTCGTCTTCGTCATTTCCGTTCTCCTTGCTTGAATTGAACCACTCAGCAAGGGATACGTTTTTCGGGGGCAAGGTCACACCAACCTTGAATCCCTCGAAACCGAAGTCCTGAAACCTTGCCCCGGCAGATCGCTCTCACCTTCTTGAGCGGCTCGTCGCGAGTCTGGACGCCGACCCCGAAGTCGAGGA
>MERZ01000308.1 GCA_001770785.1 Burkholderiales bacterium RIFCSPHIGHO2_12_FULL_61_11 | reverse complement strand
AGCAAGCCACCATGTCGGAGTGTTCGCTGGACGATGTCAGCATGACCACCGGCACCAGCGCGGTGAGCGGGTTGCCGCGCACGCTGCGCAGCACATCGAGGCCCGACAGCTTGGGCAGTTTCATGTCAAGCAAAATGAAGGCCGGCTGCTTGCAGGTATTACGACCCGCATGGCGGCCTTTTCCAAACAGGAAGTCCAGCGCTTCCGCGCCATCGCGTGCCACGGCAATTTCAGCGGCCGCGCCGTGTTCTTCAAGCGTCAGCACGGTCAGTTCCAGGTGGTCGGGATTGTCTTCGACGACGAGTATCAGTTTATGTTTCATGAGCTCATCTCCTTAAGTGCGGCTATTCATTTTTTGGCTTTTTGTTTTTTGAAAATTTTCTTGTTTTTGGCATATTACCAAAAGTAAGCAAAAAAGTACTACTTTTGTTTATTTTTGTATTTGCGAACTTCCGCTGTCGCCGGCGACCGCGCCTTCATTCCCCTCCATTCCCCGACTTACCATCGGGGGATGGCTTCGTCCTTGAGCTGGCCGCGCAACTGGGCATAGTCAGGCAACACCGAGCGCACGGTATTCCAAAACCGCGGGCTGTGGTCCATCACGCGCAAATGGCTCAGTTCGTGAACCACCACATAGTCGAGCACCGCGGGCTTGAAATGCACCAGCCGCCAGTTGAGCCGGATCGAGCCGTTGGCGCTCGCGCTGCCCCAGCGCGTGGCAGCGCTGGACAGGCTGAGCTTACGCCACTGCACCTCCAGCCGCGGCGCAAAATGCGCCAGCCGCTCGGCAAAAATTTGCCTCGCCTGGCGCATCAGCCAGGCTTGCACGGCCTGGCCGATCTGTTCGGGCGTGGCGCCGTGGGGCAGGGCCAGCCGCAGTGTCAAAACTTCGGCGGCGCTGGTTTTGAGTTCGGCCCCGACGCCGGCAAGCGCCTGGCGCGGATCGAGCACCAGCGTCAGCGGCTCGCCCAGGAAGAGCAAAATCGCGCCGTCTTGCCAGTCGATGCGGGCGGACTCAAGCCGCTCGTGT
>MERZ01000307.1 GCA_001770785.1 Burkholderiales bacterium RIFCSPHIGHO2_12_FULL_61_11 | reverse complement strand
CTGGACACGTTCCGCCAGCACCGCAATGGCCGCGAAACCTTTATCGACTGTGTGAAGCGCGTGGGCTTTGAGGCCTTCAAGGTCGCCGCCAACAGCGCACGTCTCGCCGACAAGCACGAAGAGTTGCACGCCATGCCCAAAACACCGGACTACGCCCGCGACGCACAGGAAGCCTGATTACTATGAAATTGATAGCTATTGATGACCAATCCACGAGGGCTGGGGCCGAGGACTTGGGGTCTTGCCAAAATGACACCAAGATCCTGGCGCTGGCCAATGATGTCGACCCGCGCGGCGTGTCGCTGGACGGCGTAACCCGCATCGACCTGCACTTCCCCAAGTTCACCGACGGCCGCGCCTACAGCCAGGCCTTTCTGCTGCGCCGCCGTCTGGGTTTCACCGGCGAGATTCGCGCCACCGGCGACGTGCTGATCGACCAACTGGTGCAAATGGAGCGCACCGGCTTTGACGTGGCCGTGCTGCGTGCCGACCAGAACCTAGACTCTGCTCAAGCGCAGTTTGACCGCTTCCGCAGCTTCTACCAAGGTGATGCCGTAACGGTGCAACCGCACTTTGTCCGTGAAGGAGCCGCCGCATGAGCGCGATCGACCTGAACGCCCGCGCATCCTCCACCTACGCCGAGAAGCTGGCCGAAACTCAGGCGCTGCTCGCCAAGGCCGCAGCCGACTATGCGCCCAGCGAAGTCACTCAAGCCTCCAGCCTGGGTGCCGAGGACGTGGTCATCAGCCACCTGATCAACAGCCTGCAGCTCGACATCGGCATCTTCGTGCTGGAGACCGGCGCCCTGCACCAGGAAACCCTGGCCCTGCTGGAGCAGTTCAAGGCCAGCTCGCGCGCACCGGTTACTGTCTACACCCCGATCCATTCATCCGTGGTGCAGTTCGTGGCCCGCGAAGGCAAGGACGCCATGTACAAGAGCATCGCCCTGCGCAAGGAGTGCTGCGGCATCCGCAAGATGGAGCCGCT